>JAWOGY010000061.1:0-32221 GCA_046496425.1 Vicinamibacterales bacterium | reverse complement strand
CCTGCTCGTACACGTCGAGCGCGGCGCCGGCGATCAGCCCTTCGCCGAGCGCCCACGCCAGGGCGGCCTCGTCGACGATCGGCCCGCGGGAGGTGTTCACCAGGTACGCGCGGCGCTTCATGCGCAGGAGAGCGCGGCGGTCGATGAGGTGCCGCGTGTCCGGCGTCAGCGGCACATGCAAGGTGACCACGTCGGAGCTCGAGAGCAGTTCGTCCAGGTTGAGGGAGGTCCAGGCGCCATCGGCCGCGCCCGGTTCCGCCGCGCCGGCGCCGATCGTCGTAAAGGCGACCCGCATGCCGAAGGCGCCGGCGCGGGCCGCGACGGCCCGCCCGATCCGGCCGAGGCCGACGATGCCGAGTTGCTTGCCGCCGAGGTCGGACCCCAGCATGAAGTCGAGGGCCCATCCCTCCCACGCGCCCCGCCTCAGCAGCCGCTCGCCTTCCGCGATGCGCCTCGTCACGGCGAGGATGAGGCCCCAGGTGAAGTCCGCGGTCGCCTCCGTCAGCACGTCCGGGGTGTTGGTGACAACGACGCCCCTCGCGCGCGCGGCGACAAGGTCGATGTTGTCGAAGCCGACAGCGATGTTGGCCACGATGCGCAGGCCCGGCCCGGCGTCGAGCACCGCGCCGTCCACCCGGTCGGTCAGCAGGCACATCAGCGCCTGCTTGTCCGCGACGCGCGCCTTCAGTTCGGCGCCGGGAATCGCGTCCGCGCCGCCGTAGACCTCGACGGCGCAGCGCTCCTCCAGCCGCGCCAGGACCGACGCAGGAACCCGCCTCGTGAGGAGGACTGCCGGTCGCGACATGGCGTCAACGCTGCTGGTAGGCCTGGCGGCAGCGGTCGGAGCAGAAGTAGTGGGTGCCGCTGCGGTCCTTCAGCGAGGCTGAGCGCGACGGCAACACGAAGGTCCCGCACACGGGATCGCGCACCATCAGTTCACCCTTCTCGGGCGGAGGAGCCGGCGGTGCGGACGCACCCTGGACGATCCCCGAGAACAGGGACCGCAGGGCCCGCCACACGACGAGCAGCAGAAGCGCCCAGACGAGAAAACGCGCCAGCATGCGCCGGACTCCGGTCCCTTACCTGCCGGGACCGCCGGGCGCCGGGGTTTGCGTGGCGGCCGGCGTGCCCGGAGGCGGCACCGGCGAGCCGCCGGGATGCGCGGCCTGGAGGTTCGCGATCGAACGCTTCGCCGCCTGCCCTTCCGGGCTGTCGGGCGCGATCCTGACCACCTCCTGCCAGGCGGCCTCGGCCCCGGCGAGATCCTGCTTGCCGAATGCCTTGACGATGCCGAGATTGAGGAGCGACTTCGTGTGGCGCGGGTCGATGCGCAGCGACTCCTCCATCTGGCGGACGGCGCGATCGGGCTGGTTCGTGTAGTAGAAACACACGCCCAGGTCGGTGCTCACGCTGACGTCGTTCGGGTTCAGCTTGAGCGCGGCCTCGTACCACTGAATCGCGTCCTGGTACCGCTCGGCGTCGAAGTACAGGTTCCCGAGCTGCACGCGCGACTGCACGTTCGCCGGGTCTTTTTCGGCGATGTTCCGGAGGGCCGTCGCCTGCGTCTCGTCGAACACGGCGGCCGCAGCCGGAGGGGTGCCCGCCGGCGCCTGCGCCGCGGAGGCAGCGGCCGGCGGCGCGAACTGCCTCGCCGGGGCCTGCTGCGTGCCGATGATCCAGCCCACGATCAGGCCGAACACCGTGCCGGCCGCGCCGATGACAATCGATTCAGCTTTCATTGTTCCGATCATAGCAACGTGCGGACGAACCAGTCCACCAGCGCGGTGGCGAGGTCCGGATCCCTGGCCAGCATGACCGACCCGTGGCCCGCGCCCGAGAGCACCCGCAGTTCGCGGGCGCCGTCTCCCATGGACACGGCCTCCCGCGCCGTCCGGAGCGCATACGGATCCTCGCTGCTGGCGACGAGCAGGGCCGGCCTCGACGCGAACTTCCTCAAGGCCTGCTCGAGTTTCAGGCCACGGTAGTCGAGGCTCACCGACAGGAGCGCCAGCGACCTCACCGACGGGTCGTTTCCCGCCGCCAGGACGGCCACGTTGGCCCCGAGCGACGCGCCCGCCATCCCGATGCGGGCGGGATTCACCTCGGGCCGGGCCGCCAGGTACGCGCGCGCGGCCTCCGCCTCGAGGACGAGTGCCGCGTACGGGTTGGTCACCTGACCGGCCGCGTCCGGATCGGCGACGGGAACGTGCCGGAAATCGACCGCCAGCACCGCGATGCCTGCTTCGACGAACCTGGCGGCCGCCTCGTCCCAGTCGCGATGCGTACGGCCCAGCATGGTGAGCAGCACGACCGCCGGCGCCGGCGTCCGGTCCGGCACATACAGCACGGCCGACACCTGCACCCCGTCTCGTGCCGCGAACGTCACCGCCTGCCGCTCCGCGGCGAGGACCGGCGTGCTCAGCGTGAGGAGCGCGAGCACCAATCCCCAGACCCGCCTGTCGCGCCGAAGCCGGCCGGCAGGCCGTCTGGCGAAGGCGGAAGCGCCTAACGCCAAGCCCCACGCCCCTAGCCCCATGCCCCTGATCCCCGCACGCGAAGCTCCCTCATGACCTGAGCAGCCCCACCATATCGCGAACCGCCCGGTCGAGGCCCACGAACGCCGCCCGCGCGATGATCGCGTGGCCGATGTTCAACTCGACAATCTGCGGCAGGCGCACGACTGGCGTGACGTTGACGTAGTTCAGTCCGTGGCCGGCGAGCACCTCCAGTCCCGCAGCGGAGGCCCGCTCGGCAGCGAGGGCGATGCGCGTCAACTGCGCCGGCCGTTCGGCGGCCGTCGCGTCGGCATAAGGCCCGGTATTGATTTCGACGGCGTCGGCACCGGCCGCCTTCGACGCGTCCACCTGATCCGGAATGGCGTCCACGAAGACGCTCACGCGGATCCCCGCCGCGCGGCACGCCGCCACGGCGGCGCGCACCTCGCTCCCGTGCTTGACCACGTCGAGCCCGCCGGTGGTCGTCACCTCTTCCGGCCGCTCGGGCACGAGCGTCACCTGGTCCGGCTTCACCCGGCACGCGATGCCGATCATCTCGCTGCTCGCCGCCATCTCGATGTTGAGTCTGGTGGTGACCACCTGCCGCAGCAGTTCGACGTCGCGGTCCTGGATGTGCCGGCGGTCGCTGCGCAGGTGGACGGTGATGCCCTCGGCTCCGGCCAGCTCCGCGATGAGCGCGGCGGTGACCGGCTCCGGCTCGCGCGCGCGCCGCGCCTCCCGGATCGTGGCGATGTGGTCGATGTTCAGGCCGAGGCGCATGGGTGTGATCTCCGTTAGAAGTAAGAATCAAGAAGCCAGAATGGCCCACTGACGATTGTCAGAAGGAGCGCCTGACGAGGCGTCTGTCTTCTTCTTGCTCCTTGCTTCTTGATTCTGTCAAGTCTCACCTAGGCGTCGCATCCGGCAACCCGCCGTCCACGGGGATCGTGGCGCCGGTGGTCGGCGACTGCCGTGTCGCGAAGTACAGCACCGCGTTGGCCACGTGCCGGGCGGTGACCCTGGCCTTCAGCAGATTGCGCGAGCGGTAGTACTCTTCGAGGCCGGCTTCGTCGAGTCCCCGCGCCTTCATCCGGTCCGGCCCGACCTCCGCCCAGAGGCCGGATCGCCGGGCGCCGTGCGAGAACACCGCATCCGGCGACACCATGTTCACGCGGACGTCGATCTCCGCCATCTCCAGGCTCGCGATCCTGGCGAGCTGGTGCGCGGCGGCCTTCGTGGCGCTGTAGGCGCCGAACCGGGCGCCTGGCGCGAAAACGTTCTTCGTCGACACGAGCACGATGTCGCCGCCTGTCTGCTGGCACGCGAAATGACGGCCGCACTCGGCCAGCACCAGCAGCGTCCCTTCGATGTTCACGCGCTCCAGCTTGCGGAACGTCTCGACCTCGATCGCCATCAGCGCGGCCACGTGCGCGATGCCGGCGTTCACGATGGCGAGGTCGACACCGCCCCAGGTGCGCGAGGCGAACCGGAAGGCCTCGGCCACCGACGCGGCGTCGGTGACATCCATCGGGACCCCGACCGCGCGGCCGGGGAACGCCGCGTCGAGCTCGGCGGCGAGCGAGTCGAGCGCCGCTCCCGCCAGGTCGGTGACGACGACGTGGCAGCCCGCCTCGAGCAGGCCCGCCGCCACGCCAGTCCCGATCGCGCCCGCCGCTCCGGTGACCAGCGCGACGCGGTCGGCGAGCGCCCCGCCCGATGGCGCGAGCTTCGCGTGCTGCAGGCCGCGGTATTCCATCAGGAAGAGCTCGCGCTCGCCGAGGCCCTCGTACGTGCCCATCGCGGCGACCCGGCCCTTCACGTCGAGCGTCCGGGCCGTGATATCCCGGGCAATGGCCGCTTCCCGGGCGTTTTGGCCGGCGCAGATCGCACCGAGGCCGGGCACGAGCACCACGCGAGGCGAGGGATCGAACTCCCCGAGCCCCTCGGGCATCTCGGCCCGGTGGCGCTCGAGATACGCCCGGTACGCCGCCCGATACGCCTCAACCGCGCCGGCAAACTGCGACCGGACTGCCGCCTGGTCGCCCCAGGCCGGCGCCTCGACCCATAGCGGCAGACTCCGGGTCCGGATGAGATGGTCGGTCGTGAGCGGCGGCGTGACCAGCGCGTCTCTGGCGCCCTCGCGCTCGAGCAGCGCGAGCACGCCGTCGCTGACGATCGGCTGCAGGACGACCCGGTCCCACGCTCGATCCGCGTCACCGGTCGGGCGCGCCAGTTGCCCCCGCAGGACGGGGCCGATTTCGCCAAGACGGTCCCAGGCGGAGGCGACATCGCCGGTTGTGACGGTGATCGTGGCGCCGCGGCGCGCGCGGGCTTCCGCGATCTTCTCCGCCTGCGTGACCAGGTCCAGGTGGAGCGTGTACGACTCCCGGGCCGTGGGGCCCCAGGTGACGAGGCCGTGCTTCATCAGGACCAGTGCCCGGGCCGACGGGTTCGCCGCCGCGGCGGCCGCGGCCGCCTTCGCGAGCTGGAAGCCCGGCTCGACGTAGGGGATGACGACGGCGGAATCCCAGAACGCGTCCTTGAGGATGGCCAGGCCGTCGCGCTGGTTGGTCAGCGTGAGGATGGCGTCCGCATGGGTGTGATCGATGTACGCGGCCGGCAGGAACGCGTGCACCAGCGTCTCGATCGACGGATTCGGGCTCCTCGCGTCGAACAGGGCCCGGCGGACCTCGTTCACCATCGCGGCGTCGTCGAGCGATTCGAGCGGCCTCAGGCGGATGAGCGCGCCGAGATCGAGGGCAGGATGCTCCGCGGGCCCGATCGTGGCCATGTCGAAGCCCGAAGCCTTGACGAAGATGGCGGGCACCTCCTCTCCGGTGACGGTCCGCCGCAACGCCTTCGCCGACGCGTTGCCGCCGCCGTGCAGCACCAGCGCGGGTTCGCGTCCGAGCAGCCGGCTCGCGTAGGTCCGGAGCGCGAGCGCCGCTCCCCACGCCGGCCCGTACAGATCGACGGTGCGGGCGGCGTCTTCTTCGCTCCAACGATTGATCATCGATCCTCTGCCCTCACTCGCCCGCGGGCTGCCTGCCCTGAGCCTGTCGAAGGAAGCCCAGGGGCTCCACCCGTGGGTTTCGCAGCGCGCGCGTCATCTCCTCGATGTTCGCCCTCACGTCGCCGTCGAACACGGCGCTGCCCGTGACCACCACGTCCACGCCGCGCCCCGCGAGCTGGCCGACGTTGCGCCGCGTGACGCCGCCGTCGACGGCGATCAGGATGTCGCGTCCCGCCGCGGCGATCTTCCGGCGCACCGCCTCGATGCGGCCGAGGGTGGCGGGGATGAAAGCCTGCCCTCCCCATCCGGGATTGATGGCCACGAGCACGACCATCTCGAGGTCCTCCAGTAGGGGATCGAGCACGTCCACGGGCGTCCCGGGATTCAGCGCGATCCCGCGCGCGATGGTGCGATCCGCGCAATCGCGGTGCGTCATCGAGCCCAGCACCTGCAGGACGCGGTGCGGATGCGCGCAGGCATCCGGGTGCACCGTGATGAGATCCGCGCCGGCGGCCACGTAGTCGCCCACCGACGCGAGCGGCTCCCGCACCATCAGGTGCACGTCCTTCAGCATCGCCGTCTTCACCGCCTTGATGAAGGGCGGGCCGACGGTCAGCATGGGTACGTAGCCGCCGTCCATGACGTCGAAGTGCGCCAGCCGTGTGCCGGCCTCCTCCAGCCGCGCGACATCGGCGCCGAGGGCCATCAGGTCGGCGGAGACGAGGCCCACGCTGAGCGCGGGCCCCGTCCGCCGGAGATCGTCGACCAGTGGATGAGCCATGCCCGGCCGCTACCCCTTCTTCGCCGCCGCCAGTTCCAGCTCCCGCTTCATCGTCTGGTAGCCGTCGAACGCCTGCGCCGGCGGCATGAGTTCGTGCACGACCCTGCCGACCGCCTGGATCATCGCGGCCGGTGCCTCACTCTGAAAGATGTTGCGGCCCATGTCCACGCCGGCGGCGCCCTGGCTCACGGCGTTGTGGGCCATTGTCAGCGCCTCGAGCTCGGGCAGTTTCTTGCCGCCGGCCATGACGATCGGCACCGGGCAGCCCGCGGTGACGCGCTCGAAGCCCTCGGGGCAGTAGTAGGTCTTGACGACCTGGGCGCCGAGTTCGGCGCAGATGCGGGTGGCCAAACCGAGGTAGCGCGCGTCGCGGGTCAGTTCCTTGCCGACCGCCGTCACGCCCATCGTCGGCACGCCGTAGCGCAGGCCCATGTCGACCAGCGTCGTCATGTTGCGGACCGACTGGGTCTCGAACTCGCCGCCGATGTAGACCTGAACGGCCATGGCCGAGACGTTCATGCGCACCGCGTCGTCGATGTCGACGGCGAGCAGTTCGTTCGAGAGCTCCTTGAGCGTGCTGGGCCCGCCGCTCGATCGCATCACGACGCCGTTCGGGAACGTCGACGGGATGCTCGAGCGCAGGATGCCCCGCGTGCACATCAGCGCGTCGGCGTACGCGAGCAGCGGCACGATGGTCAGGTCGATGCGCTCCAGCCCGGTGGTCGGCCCGAGGAAGTAGCCGTGGTCGACCGCGAGCATCACCGTGCGGCCGGTCGACGGCCGGAAGATTTTCGAGAGGCGGTTGCGCATGCCCCAGTCGAGCTGGTGCGCGCCCTTCAGATGGAAGCCCTCGTGGGACGCCGGGATCTCGGGGAAGTAGTTCTTGGTTTCCTTGACGCCTTCGATATCAGCCATTGATCACTCCTGTCATTCGCCGATCTCGGCCCTGACCGCCGCCACGATGTGCTCCGCCCAGGCGGTGATGTCCTCCTGGCGCTCGCCTTCGATCATGACGCGCAGCAGCGGCTCGGTGCCCGAGTACCGCACGAGGAGCCGCCCGCGCCCGGCGAGTTTCGCCTCGACGCCGGCGACGGCCCGCGCGGCCGCGGGAATTGTCATCCAGTCGCGCTTCTCGCGCACGGCCACGTTGACGAGCACCTGCGGGTAGGTCTTCAGGTCGCCCGCGAGGTCGGCGAGCGCGCGCCCGGTCTCCGCCATCACCCGAAGCACGTTGAGCGCCGTGACGATGCCGTCGCCCGTGTAGAGGAAGTCGGGGAAGATGACGTGGCCCGACTGCTCGCCGCCGAGCGACAGGTTGTCGCGCAGCAGTTCTTCCATCACGTATTTGTCGCCGACCGGGCAGCGCACAAGCCCGATGCCGAGATCGCGGAGCGCGAGTTCGAGGCCGATGTTGCTCATGACGGTGGCCACCACCGTGTTCCCGCGAAGCCGTCCCGCCGCCTGCATCTGCTTGGCGCACATCAGCAGGACCGCGTCGCCGTCGACGATCCGCCCGGAGGCATCGACGAGGATGGCGCGATCGCCGTCGCCGTCGAAGGCCACGCCCAGGTCGCAGCCCTCGCGGACCACCAGTTGCGACAAACGTTCGGGATGCGTGGACCCGCAGTCGAGGTTGATGTTGCGCCCATCGGGCTCACAGCCCATCGCCGCGACCTCGAAGCCGAGGCTCTCGAAGAGCGCCGGCGCCACGCGGTACGTCGCGCCGTTCGCGCAGTCGACGGCGATCCGGCGTGCGTGGGCCGGCGACTGCCCGTCGAGGGCCCGCCGCGCGTGGGCGAGATAGGCGCCGGTTTCGTCGATGGTCGCCACGGCGGGCGCGCTGCCGCCGGGCTCCTGCCACGAGGCGTCGGCGCAGATGCGCTCGACCTCGGATTCGAGCGACTCGGTGAACTTCTCGCCGCAGCCGGAGAACACCTTGATGCCGTTGTCCTGGAACGGGTTGTGGGACGCCGAAATGACCAGGCCGGCGGAGAAGCCCTGCGTGCGGGTCAGGTGCGCCACAGCCGGCGTCGGGATGACGCCCGCGCTGACGACAATCGCCCCGGCCGCCATCGCCCCGGCGGCCAGATCGCGCTCGATGTCGGCGCCGGACTCGCGGGTGTCGCGCCCCACCAGGAGCCGCGCCGCGCCCGGGCCTCGGGGCAGCGCCCGCACGAGCGCCATGCCGAGACGCCGGACGGTCCGCGTGTCCAGGGGCGGCGTGCCGGCCCGGCCGCGGACGCCATCGGTGCCGAACAGTTTCGTGCTCATCGGATGGTGACGGTCACCTGCGGGGGATCGACGCGGACCAGGCCGAACAGCCGCGACGGCGCGACGCGGACGGGGAGGGTGTATCGCCCGGCGCCGAGGCCGGCCACATCGACGGACGCCTCGATGGCGCCGACGCCCAGCCGGTTCAACACTTCGTCGTCGGCGCGCACGGTGATGGCGACATTCGGCGGGTTCGACTGGGTCCTCTGCCCGGCCCGGAGCTGGTGCATGCGCACGGGGACGGCGCCGATGGTGCGCTCGGTCCGAACGGGCTGGATGTCGACCGTGACCACGGCGCGTTGCTGACTGCGGAGCCGCACGGCGCTGTTGAGGATCCCGATCGCCACCGTCTGGCGGACCTGCGCAGCCGAGGCCTTCAGTTCCACCGGCTCCGTCGTGGCCTGCGTGACGTCGGCGACCGCCGACTCCGGACCTTCGATTTCCACCTCGGCCGGTTCGACCGCGACGCGCAGCTTCTCGTAACCGGGCGCGGGATCACCGGTCACCGGCGCCACGACAGGAACCCTCTTGACGACGTGCCGTTCGAACACCAGCTGCACGGTCGCCGGCCCCGCGTAGCTGACCTCCACGCCGAACGGCGCACGCACGTGATCCGGAGCGAGGTGGAAGAAATTGGGGCCGGGTTTGGCCGTGGCCACGTCGAGCACCGCCGTCACGTCACCGGGCGCCAGCCGGGCGAGGGCCGTCGAAGTGCCGCGCACCCGCACGTCGGCCGTGCTGGGGGCCTCGCCGACCACTTCGAGCATCTTGGGCCGGTTCTGCAGTTCCAGCGGCGCGAGCAGGCTGCGCTCCACGATCTTCTCGCCGCCCACCGCGACCCACAGCAGCGTCGCGATGCCGACGGCGACGGCCTTGAGCCAGAAATGGCGGAAGGGGTTGTAGGCCATCAGTCCATCGACCCCGCATTGGCACGCTCGGAGACGGCCTTCCGGAGCGGAACGAGCGCCCGCAGCCTCGCCCGGAGGCGGTCGGCATCGAGGCCGACCTCGATCTGCCCGTCGAGCGCCAGCGAGATGCGGCCGGTCTCCTCCGAGACGACCAGCGCGGCCGCGTCCACGTCTTCCGTCAGACCGATAGCCGCCCGGTGCCGCGTCCCGAAGTCCTTGCTGATGGCGGGGTTCACGGAGAGCGGCAGGAAGCAGGCCGCAGCCGCCATCCGGTCGCCCTGGACGATGACGGCACCATCGTGCAACGGCGACTTGGGCTGGAACACGCTCAGCAGCAGGTCCGAGGTCAGCGTCGCATCCAGGGGCACGCCGCCTTCGATGTAGTTGCGCAGGCCCATGTCGCGTTCGATGGCGATAATCGCGCCAGTTCGCGTGCTGGCCAGCGTGGTGGAGGCCGCCACGAGTTCCTCGACGATCTCGTCGTTCGACTCGGTGCGCGTCAGGTACCGGAAGAAGCGGGCCCGGCCGAGGTGCGCGAGCGTCCGGCGGATCTCCGACTGAAAGACGACGATGGCCGCGAAGACGACGTAGCCGGCGATGTTGCGGATGAGCCAGTTGACCGTGTCGAGGTGCCACCAGCGCGACAGGTAGAACACGCTCGCGATCAGCCCCACGCCGATGCCCATCTGCACCGCGCGGGTGCCGCGCATGAGCTTCAGCAGCTCATAGATCGCGACGGCGGCGATGAGGATGTCGACCGCATCCGTCCATCCCACCTGGGCCCGCTGGAGCATCGTGAGCAGTGAGTCCACCACGCCTGCCTGGGTTCGATCGAGTTGTCTGCCGCACCGTCACGCGCGCGCCGGCATGCGAAGGGCGTCGGCGGCGCGCGCCACCTGGAGCATTGCGGCGACGTTGTGCACGCGCACGATGTGCGCCCCGCCCATCACGGCCACCGTCACGGCCGCCGCCGTGCCCCAGTCCCGCTCGCCGGGCGGAAGGGGCGCCTGAGCATCCGCCAGGAACGACTTCCGCGACGGGCCGACCAGCAGGGGCCGGCCCAGCTCCGCCAGGCCCGCGAGATTCACGAGGACGGCGCGGCTCTGGTCCGCACGCTTGGCGAATCCGATCCCGGGATCGAGCATCACCCGCGTGCGCGGCACGCCCGCAGCTTCCGCGCGCTCGAGCGCCTGCCCCAGCTCCGCCGACACCTCGGCGACGACGTCGCGGTAGACCGCCTCGCGGTACATGTCCCGCGGATGCCCGCGCATGTGCATCAGCACGAGACCCGCCCCGGCGCTCGCGACAACACCGCCAAGCATAGGATCATACCCTAAAGCGCTGATGTCGTTCACGATAGAGGCACCGGCATCGATGGCCGCCCGGGCGACGGCGGCCTTGTAGGTGTCGATGGAGACCGGCACCCGAAGCCGCCCGGCGAGCCGCTCGACGACCGGAATGACCCGGGCCATCTCGTCGGCCTCGGAGACAGCGTCGGCGCCGGGCCGCGTGGACTCCCCCCCGATGTCGATGATGTCCGCCCCGTCGGCCTCCATCCGGAGCGCGAGGTCGGCGGCCTGGTCCGGGTCCGTCACCCCGCCCGCGAAGGAATCGGGCGTGGCGTTCAGGATCCCCATGACAAGCGTGCGCGGGCCCAGATCGAGCTGAAGCCCGTGCGCGAGAGGGACGGTGAAGCAGGGGCGCGGGGAAACAGGTGCCCCCTAATGCTGCTGGGGCAGCGGGTCGGGCAGCGGAGGCGACACCACGCCGGCCGGCCGGCCGGAATCGGCGGCCGGAGGCGCCGGCGCCGGGTCAGGCACGACCGCCGTGGCGGATGTCTTCGGCGGCGCGGCTTCGAGCGTCTCGCCCTGAACGATCGCCTTGACCTGCGTCCCGTCGAGCACCTCGCGGGTCAGCAGCTCGTCGGCGATCTTCAGCAGCGCGTCCTTGTGACGGGTCAGCAGGTCCTGCGCGCGCGTGTAGTTCTCCTGGACGATGAGCCGGACCTCGCCGTCGATCTTGACCGCCGTGTCCTCGCTGTAGTCCTGGTGCTGGGCGATCTCGCGGCCGAGGAAGATCTGCTCCTCCTTCTTGCCGAAGGTGAGCGGGCCCATCGCGTCGCTCATGCCCCACTCGCATACCATCCGGCGGGCGAGTTCCGTCGCGCGCTCGAGATCGTTGCCGGCGCCGGTCGTGATGCCCCCCAGGCACACTTCCTCCGCGATCCGGCCGCCGAGGAGAATCGCGATCTGGTCCGTCAGGTACTCGCGCGAGTAGTTGTGCTTCTCGTCGACCGGCAGCTGCTGCGTCAGGCCCATCGCCATGCCGCGCGGGATGATCGTCACCTTGTGCACGGGATCGGCGTTCGGCAGCACCACGGTGAGCAGCGCGTGGCCGGCCTCGTGGATCGCCGTGACGCGCTTCTCGGACTCGCTGATCACGAGCGAGCGGCGCTCCGAGCCCATGAGGACCTTGTCCTTCGCGAACTCGAAGTCGGCCATCCGGACGGCCTTCTGGTTGTACCGCGCGGCGTTGAGCGCCGCCTCATTGACGAGGTTGGCCAGGTCCGCGCCGGAGAAGCCCGCGGTGCCCCTCGCCAGCACGCTCGCATCCACGTCGTCGGCCAGGGGGATCTTCCGGGTGTGGACCACGAGGATGCCCTCGCGCCCGCGCACGTCGGGGCGGTTCACGACCACGCGGCGGTCGAACCGGCCCGGGCGGAGCAGCGCCGGGTCGAGGACGTCCGGCCTGTTCGTGGCGGCCATCAGGATGACGCCGTCGTTCGACTCGAAGCCGTCCATCTCGACGAGGAGCTGGTTCAGCGTCTGCTCGCGCTCGTCGTGCCCGCCGCCGAGGCCCGCGCCGCGGTGCCGGCCGACGGCGTCGATCTCGTCGATGAAGATGATGCAGGGCGCGTTCTTCTTGCCCTGCTCGAACAGGTCGCGCACGCGCGACGCGCCTACGCCGACGAACATCTCGACGAAGTCGGAGCCGCTGATCGAGAAGAACGGGACGTTCGCCTCTCCCGCCACCGCGCGGGCGAGCAGGGTCTTGCCGGTGCCCGGCGAGCCCATCAGCAGCACGCCCTTCGGGATGTGGCCGCCGAGTTTCTGAAACCGCTGGGGCTCCTTCAGGAACTCGATGATTTCCTGCAGTTCCTCCTTGGCTTCATCGACGCCGGCCACGTCCTTGAAGGTGACCTTCTTCTGGGTGCCCGACGAGAGCTTCGCCTTGCTCTTGCCGAAGGAGAGCGCCTTGTTGCCGCCGCTCTGCATCTGGCGCATGAAGAAGATCCAGAACCCGATCATCAGCAGGGCGGGCGCCCAGGAATACAGGATTGATGCCCACGGGCTGACCGCGGCGTCCTTGGCGGTGATGACCACGCCGCGCTCGACCAGCTTGTTCGCCAAACCTTCGAACTGGCTCGGGGCATAGGTGCGGAACGTTTCGTTAGACTTCGAGGTTCCGGTGACTTCGTTCCCGGCGATGGTGACCTCGGCAACCTGGCCCGAGTCGACCCGCGCCATGAATTCGCTGAAGCTGATCGCCCGGTCACGCGGCGCGAAGGCGGTCTGAAAATTCCAGACCACGACCGCCACGATGGCCAGGACCAGCCAGAACAACAGGCTCCTGAGGGTGGAATTCACGCCTCGTCTCCCTCTTCTTCGTATTGAATACGCTTCAAGACTACCACGCTCCGCGTGCGATCCGTGACGCGGGCGTCCTGCGACACGACATGGCCGGCAACCCACAGGATGTCGTCGTGGGCGTCGACTACCAGAGGCACCCTATCCCGCTCGCTCCGCGGCACCTTCCGGTTGACCAGCACGTCCTGGAGCTTCGTGCTGCCCCGGAGGCCGAGCGGCCGAATCCAGTCGCCCGGCCGTCGCGACCGGACCGCCAGACCAGCCCCGGCTGCGGCGGCGTCGATGATCGCCCGTTCGCGATCGTCGCCAAGTGTTTGACTGGTAACGGGTTGACCTGGCGCGTGAATCTCACGCCTCACGTCAATCGCGCAGCCGCATTCAGGAACATCCGTCCGGCCGGGCACCGCCAGCTCGTAGCGGAACGCCGCCGCCGTCGGACGGGAACCATGTCCCCTGTTATATAAGACAACGCTGGCGCGATTTCGTTCCACCCGGACCCCGGGGAGGTCCGCGGCAGGACGGCCTCGATCCGCCCTGGCGACGGCCAGCACCTGCTCAACGTGGTCGAAGCCGCGGAAGCGGGAGGGTGCCTGCCGGTCGAGCGCCAGGCGGACCACCCGTCTCGCGAGCGCCGGTGCGAGGTCCGCGAGGCCGCGGGCATCCAGGCTGACGGCGCCGTCCCTGGCCTGCTCAATCAGGCGGCTCGCCGTCTCCTGCGAGAGCTGGTCGAGCAGGGCCGCCTCGTCTCGCAAGACGGCGGCGTCCCTCGCCAGTACCTCGACGACGTCGGCGTTCAGCTGGCGCGCCAGCATCGGCAGGAGGCGGTGGCGGACCCAGTTGCGCGGCACGCGGACATCCCGATTGGTCGAGTCCGTGCGGTACGCTTGCCGCCGTCCGGCGAGTTCGGCCAGGAGTTCATGACGGCGAATGTCCAGCAGCGGCCTCACCACGTGGCCGAGCCTGGGCCGGATGCCCGACAGGCCGCTCGCCCCCGCACCGCGGAGCAGGCGGAGCAGGAACGTCTCGGCCTGGTCGTCACGGGTATGCCCGGTGGCGATTACGTCCGCAGTCAGGCGCTCGGCCATCTCCGCCAGGCACTCGTAGCGCGCGTGTCGCGCCGCCACCTCTCTCGACACCCGCCCGTCATGTGCGAGCCGGGCCACGTCGCGGCGGCGGACCTCGAAGGCCACGCCGAGCTTCGCCGAGAGCGCCCGGCAGAACGCCTCGTCCCTGTCGCTCGCGGCGCCCCGGAGGCCGTGGTTGACGTGCGCGACGCCGGCGACGGTGAACGCGCAGGCCCCGGCAACGTCGAGCAGCAGCAGCAGGAGCGCGACCGAGTCGGACCCGCCGGACACGGCGGCCACCACCCTCGAGCCCGGCGGCACGAGCGCATCGCGCTCGATCGCGAGCCTTACGCGTTCTTGCAGTGACGCCATCAGAGGACCACGCGCCTCAGCACCGCCCCTGCGTCCCCGCGGGCGCGCGAGGGCGATGAGGCCGCCGCCATCGAAACGGCCGGAAAAGACGCGAGGGGTCTGGCGTGTCAACGCTCGACCCCTCGCAGAAGATGGTGCCGGTGCAGGGACTTGAACCCCGGACTCCGCGGATATGAGCCGCGTGCTCTAACCAACTGAGCTACACCGGCGTAACGTTTCATTTTAGTAGGGACAAGGGACAGGGGGCAAGGGACGGGGCTTGCCGCGCCAAAGCCGCAGGAGCACGAGCCGGGCCGGGCTGCGGCCCGGCGGCGGGTATGACCGCCGTCATGCCGCCCAGGCGCGTATCGGAGGACCATGGATCGGGACTCGTTATCAGCATCCCCAGCCGCCTCCGGTGCTCATCGAGCGGATGAGCCGGACAAGCGCCAGCTTCCAGGAGGACTTGCCATGAATGCCATCTCGCCCGACATGACCATCGGTGACATCGTCACCCGCCACCCCGGGACCCTGCCCGTGTTCGAGCGCCTGGGGATCGACTACTGCTGCGGCGGAGGCCGCCCGCTCCACGAGGCCTTGAGCGCCGCCGGGCTCGACTGGCCCGAGGTGTCGGCCGAGATCGGGGCCGCGCTGGCCGAGGCCGCCGACGCCCCGGCTCAGCCCTCGTGGACCGACGCGCCGCTCACCGACCTGATAGGCCACATCGTCGGCCGCTATCACGGCAAGCTGCGCGAACTGATGCCCATGCTGTCGCAGATGGGCCAGAAGGTGATCAACGCCCACGGAGACAGGCATCCCGAGGTGCGGGACGTGGCGTCCACGTTCGCCGGCCTCCGAAACGAGCTCGAGTCGCACATGATGAAGGAGGAGCAGGTGCTGTTCCCGTTCGTCGAGCAGCTCGAGTCGGGTTTGGGGCATCGGCACCCGATGCTCGGCCACATCAGCAGCCCGATCGCGATGATGATGCAGGAGCACGACAGCGCAGGCGCCGCGCTGGCCACGCTCCGATCCGCGACGGCGTCGTACACGGCGCCGCCGGATGGCTGCACGACGTTCACGGGCTACTACGATCAGCTCGCGGTGCTCGAGCGCGAGCTGCACGAGCACATTCACCTCGAGAACAACATCCTGTTCCCGAAGGCCGCGGCGCTCGAGGCGCGCGTGATGGGCCGTTAGCCCGCCGGCAGGAGGAGTCCGGACGGCAATCCGGCCGGCGGCACGTATACTGGCGGTCATGGTCGCCGCACCGTCTCAGGCGCATCACCTGCGCCCGCCGCTCAAGTGGGCGGGCGGCAAGCGCTGGCTGGTGCCGCACGTGCGCCGACTCTGGGCGGGCCACCAACGCCGGCGCTTCGTCGAGCCGTTCTGCGGCGGACTGGGCGTGGCCATCGGACTCCTGCCGCGCCGGTCCCTGCTCAACGACGTGAACCCGCACCTCATCGGCTTCTACCGTCACCTCGGGCGCGGGTTCACGATCAGCCTGCCAATGGAGAATGCGCCGGACACGTACTACGCGTACCGGACGATCTTCAACGCCCTCCTCGCGGCGGGCCGCGGGCACACGGCCGAGGCGGTCTCGCTCTTCTACTATCTGAACCGCACGGGCTTCAACGGCCTGTGCAGGTTCAATAGCCGCGGCGAGTTCAACGTGCCGTTCGGCACGTACGCCCGCATCGCGTACGTCCGCGACTTCTCGGCCTACAAACCGGTGTTTTCACGCTGGGAGTTCTCGAGCCTCGACTTCGAAGCCCTTTGCCTGAAGCCGGGCGATTTCGTGTACGCCGACCCGCCGTACGACGTGCCGTTCACGCAGTACGCCCGCGGGCGATTCTCGTGGGACGACCAGGTGCGCGCGGCGGAATGGCTCGCGCGGCATCCGGGCCCGGTCGTGCTCTCGAACCAGGCGACACCGCGCGTCGTCGCGCTTTACGAGAAACTGGGGTACGCGTTGCGCTTCCTGTCGGCGCCGCGCCGGATCAGTTGCACCGGCGACCGTACGCCTGCACGTGAAGTGCTCGCCACTCGCAACGTGTGACAGCTATTCCCCCTCGATGATCGCCGCCGCGAGCAGGGGGATGAGGATCTCGTGGTGCCCGACGAGGCTGTAACCTTTGCCGCCCGTGCCGGCCGGCGGCCGCACGACCACGTTGATTTGCGGGCGGTAGAGGCGCATGAAGTCGAGATTCACCGTCGTGAGGCCGGCGAGCTCGATGCCGCGGTTGCGCGCCAGGGCCACGGCTTTGAGGAACACCTCGGGCAGGATCACAGCCGACCCGCAGTTGAGATACACCCCGTGATCGAGTTTCGCGACATTGGCCGCGAAATAGCGGAAGTCGCGAAGACTGCCCTCGCCGATGGCCGCTCCGGAAGCCGCCGGGTGCATGTGGATGATGTCGGTGCCGAGCGCCACGTGTGCCGTCAGCGGGATGCCAAGCCGCGCGGACGCGCACGCGACGCTGGCGTAAGCGAATGGAGGCCTCACTTCCGCCAGGTACGCGGCGACCGACTGGCCGAGGCCGAGGCCTTTCGCGACGCCGTCCGTGATGGCGGCATTGAGCAGCCGTCCGGTCTCGTCGGCCATCCCGAACCGCCCCGGCCCGAGAGCCTCGTCGACGTCCTCGGATGTCGATCCCGCCAGCGCGATCTCGAAGTCGTGAATGATGCCGGCGCCGTTGGTCGCGAATGCCGAGACGAAACCGCGCTCGGCCAGGTCGACGAGGATTGGCGCGAGCCCGGTCTTGAGGACGTGCGCGCCGAACCCCCAGATCACGCCGCCGCCCGACGTCTTTGCGTCGACAATCGCCTTGACGACGGCCCTGAGGTCCGCGGCGGCGAGAATGTCCGGAAGGCTGTCGAGAAACGCCTGCGTCCCGCTGCCCTTCACGTGCGGCGTTGCGAAATCCTCCGCCTTCACCTTGCTGGCGCGGCCCGCCAGCGGATAGGTGGCAACGTCGGACAGGTCGAACTCTTCATAAGGGAATGGCACGGCGCACCTCGCTCCCGGGAACCGCCATCAGCATACTAGAGAAGAGACCGCGGCCCGGCGCCCATCCCACGCGGGCGTGGCGGCGCCCCGGCCTATTGCCGCTCCCCGGTTCACACCACGAGCATGGCGTCGCCGTAGCTGTAGAACCGGTAGCGCTCGCCCACCGCCTCGCGATAGGCGCCAAGCACCGCGTCGAGCCCGCCGAATGCCGCGACCAGCATGAGCAGGGACGAGGCCGGCAGGTGGAAATTCGTAACGAGCCCGCCGGCTACGAGGAATCGGTGGCCCGGGTGGATGAAGAGGCTGGTTTCCGCGCGGCCCGGCACCACGCGCCCGCCGCCCCGCTCCGCCGCGGACTCCAGCGCGCGGGTGGTGGTGGTCCCGACGACAACGATGCGGCGGCCGGCGTCCAGGGCGTCGTTGATGCGGGACGCGGCGTCCTCGCCGATCGCGTAGCGCTCCGCATCGACGGTGTGCGACACGACCTCCAATGCGCGCACAGGCTTGAAGGTCCCGTAGCCGACGTGCAGCGTGATCGCCGCGCGCTCGACCCCGGCGTCGTCGAGCGACCGGAGAATGGCCTCGGTGAAATGCAGCCCAGCCGTCGGCGCCGCGATCGAGCCGGCCTCGCGGGCGAACACGGTCTGGTAGCGGTCCCGATCGAGGTCGAGATCCGGCCGCTTGATATAGGGCGGAAGCGGAATGTGCCCGATCGCCTCGATCGCGTCCATGACGGTGCCCGCGTCGCTGGTCCAGAGGCGCACCAGGCGCCGGCCGAAGAAGCGCTCCTCCAGCACCTCGCCGTGGAGCGTGCGGCCGCCCCGCTCGAACCGCACCCGCCGGCCGGGCCGCATCCGCTGCCCCGGGTGCACCAGCGCCTCCCACCGCTCGTCGTCCACACGCGAGACGAGCATGACCTCGACGGCGCCGCCGCCGGGCTCCCGCTCGCCGATGAGCCGGGCCGGGAACACTCTGGTGTCGTTGAACACCATGAGGTCGCCGGCCCCGAGGAACCGGGCGACCTCCCGGATCACCGAGTGGACCACAGCGCCCGTGCGCCGGTCGAGCACGAGCAGGCGCGACGATCCGCGCTCGCCGGGCGGAAACTGCGCCACGAGCCCAGCCGGGAGGTCGAACGAGAAGTCGGAGACCTTCACAGGAAGGGCCGCACTACCGTATAGGCCATCGTCCCCACCGCAACCAGCACCAGCGCGAGCGCGCCGCCGATGACCGTCATCGCCAGCAGCACCACCGCCCAGTCGCCGCTCGATGCCTTCACGCCGGGACGCGCGTGCCGCTCGAGGAGCGCGAGGTTCCGCGTGTTCGACTTCCACGCGATGTCGGCCACGTCACCGGCGAACGGCACGAGGCCGGCGGCGAGGTCGACCAGCGTGTTCAGCATCATCCGGGCGAGAACGACGCGCGGCACGCCCAGGCGGAGCGCGTGGTAGAGAATGACGACCGCAAACGACGACGTGGCCACGTCGCCAATGCCCGGGATGAGTCCGACTATCGGGTCCCAGCCGAAGCGGACCGCCGTGCCTGGCACGCGGTAGGCCGAGTCCATCAGGCGGCTCCACCGCCGCAGCAGCTCGATTCGGCGGGTGCGGTCGATGGTCATGGCGGTGACCGCGTGTGGGGTCAGAGTCGGATCTGACCCCGGTTGTCAGATCGCCCAGCGCAGCAGGACGGACCCGACGGTGAACCCGGCGCCCACCGACGCCAGCAGGACGAGGTCGCCCTTCTTGAGCCGCCCCTGCCGGATCGCATCCTCGAGCGCCAGCGGGATCGTGGCCGCCGTCGTGTTGCCGTAGTCCTCGATGTTGATCATCACCTTCGACGCCGGCAGGCCGAGCCGCTCGGCGGCCGACGTGATGATGCGGCGGTTCGCCTGGTGCGACACGAACAGGGCCACCTCGTCGATCGTATGGCCGTTGTTGCGGAGCACCGTGCGCGCAATCTCCTCCGTCTTGCGCACGGCGAACTTGAACACGGCCTGGCCGTCCTGCTTGACGTAGTGCATCCGCTTGTCGACCGTCTCGTGGGAGGCCGGGTTCAGGCTCCCGCCCGCGGGCATCTGGAGCGCGGGCCCGCCGCTGCCGTCGATCTCGTGCTCGAACCCGATGATCTCGAGGCCCTCCTCGACGGCCGGCTCCACGATCACGGCGCCGGCCCCGTCGCCGAACAGGACGCAGGTGGTGCGGTCGGTATAGTCGATGATGCTCGACATGGTGTCGGCGCCGATGACCAGCGCCCGCTGGTGCTTGCCGGTCGACACCAGCTGGCTCGCGACGCTCAGCGAGAAGTTGAACCCGGAGCACGCGCCGGCCAGATCGAACCCCCAGCACCTCGTGGCGCCGATCTTGTGCTGCACCAGCGCCGCCGTGCTCGGGAAGAACATGTCGGGCGTGGTCGTCCCGACGACGATGAGGTCGATGTCGTCGGGGGTCAGGCCGGCCTGCGCGAGAGCCTTCAGCGCGGCCTCCTTTCCCATGTCCGACGTCGCCATGCCCTTTTCGACCACGTGCCTCGTTTTGATCCCGGTGCGCTGGAGGATCCACTCGTCGGTGGTCTCGACCATCTGGCTGAGCGTGAGATTGTCGAGGATCGTCGGCGGCACGTACGTCGCCAGCGCGCTGATGCGCGTCTTCCTGAGCGTGTTCCCGTTCACCACAGTCGCGAATCCTTTCCCGGGGCCTGCAGGCCGAAATACTCGTACGCCCGCGCCGTGGCGACACGGCCGCGCGGCGTGCGGTCGATGAACCCGATCTGGATGAGGAAGGGCTCGTAGATGTCCTCGATGGCGTCCTTCTCCTCGCTGATCGCGGCGGCAATCGTGTTGACGCCGACGGGGCCGCCGCCGAACTTCTCGATGATCGTCCTGAGCAGCCGGCGGTCGATCTCGTCGAAGCCGTGCCCGTCGACTTCGAGCATCTCCAGCGCGGCGTGGGTCACCGGCGGGGTGATCTCGCCCGTCGCGCGCACCTGCGCGTAGTCGCGCACCCGCCGGAGCAGGCGGTTCGCGATGCGCGGCGTGCCGCGCGACCGGCGGGCGATCTCGGCCGCGGCCTCGTCGCGGATCGGCGTGCCGAGGATGCGGGCGGATCGGCGGACGATCACCTCGAGGTCCGCGTCGGTGTAGAAATCCAGCCGGTGCACGATGCCGAAGCGGCTGCGCAGCGGCGCCGTCAGCAGCCCCGCGCGCGTGGTCGAGCCGATCAGGGTGAACGGCTGGAGCGGCACCTTCACGGATCGCGCGCCCGGGCCCTGGCCGATGACGATGTCCAGCTCGTAGTCCTCGAGCGCGGGATACAGGATCTCCTCGATGGTCGCCGCCATCCGGTGGATCTCGTCGATGAAGAGGACCTCGCGCTCCTTGAGGTTCGTGAGCATCGCGGCGAGGTCGCCCGCCTTTTCGAGCACGGGGCCCGAGGTGGTCCGCACCGGCACGCCCAGTTCGTTCCCGATCACGTAGGCCAGTGTCGTCTTGCCGAGGCCGGGAGGACCGTACAGCAGGACGTGGTCGAGCGCTTCGCGGCGCTGCCGGGCCGCCGTGATGGAGACGTGCAGGTTCTCGCGCACGCGGTCCTGGCCGACGTACTCGTCCAGCGTGCGCGGGCGCAGCCCGGCCTCGAACCGCGCGTCCTCGTCGTCGGCGCGCATCGACGTCACCCGCGGGGTCTCGTCCGTCATGCTACCCGCGCGCCAGCTCGCGCAGCGCCTGCTTCAGCACGGTCTCGAAGGCCCGCGACTCGGTCCGGGCCAGCGCGGCCTCGATGGCCTTCTCTGCGAGGGGCCGATGATATCCCAGGTTCAGGAGCGCCGAGAGCAGGTCCTGGCGCAGTTCGCCGCCGGGCGCGCCGGCCTGCGTGGCTCCGGCGGCCTCGTCGACGAGGCCCTTCGGGAGCTTGTCCTTCAGCTCGAGGCCGATCCGCTCGGCGGTCTTCTTCCCGATGCCCGGAATCGCCGTCAGCCGGCCCACGTCACCCGCGTGGACCGCGCGCACCAGGTCGGCCGCGTCGATGCCCGAGAGTACGGCGAGGGCGAGTTTCGGCCCGATGCCGCCGACGCCGATCAGGCGTTCGAAGATCTGGAGCTCGAGCCCGGTCGAGAATCCGTACAGCGCAAGCGTGTCCTCGCGCACGTGGGTGTGGATGCGCAGCGCCACGTCGGAGCCGGGATCGCCGAGCGTGTAGTAGGTGGACAACGGCACGGCGACATCGTAGCCGACACCGCCCGTGTCGACGATGATCCTGTTCGGGGCTTTCTCGGCCAGCCGGCCGCGCAGCGACGCGATCATGGCCGGTACTCGCGCCAGGTCTTCGCCGCGCGCCGCGATTTCGGGGCCGCCGCCGCCGCGGCCCGCACCGGCCCCGAGGACACGTGGACGTGGCAGATCGCCGCGGCAAGGGCGTCGGATGCGTCGTGCGGCTGCGGCACCTCGTCGAGGCCGAGCAGCAGCCGCACCATCTCGCCCACCTGGTGCTTCTCGGCGCGGCCGTACCCGACCACGGCGAGCTTGATCTCGGCCGGCGTGTATTCGACCAGCGGGTAGCCGCCCCCGACCGCGGCGAGCAGGGCGACGCCTCGCGCGTGTCCCAGCTTCAGCGCGCTCCGGACGTTCATGGCGTGAAACACGTTTTCCACCACGACGCAGTCGGGCCGGTGCTGGCGGAGCAGCTGGGAGAGGGCCCGATGAATCGCGAGCAGCTTCTCGGGGAACCCGGCGTCGGCCGGCGTCGTGATCGCGCCGCACGCGACGAGCCGATGGCGGCTGCCGTCGGTGTCGATGCAGCCGTATCCCGTGCGCAGGGAGCCGGGGTCGACACCGAACACTCTCACGCGAACGCCTCGAGCTCCTTCTCGTCGACGTCCATGTTCGACCACACGTGCTGGACGTCGTCGTGATCCTCGAGCAGGTCGAGCAGCTTCAGCATGCTCTGCGCGGCCCGGCCCTCGAGGGACACGTAGTTCTTCGGCAACATGGCCACCTGCGCCGATTCAGGCTGGATGCCGAGCTTCTCGACGGCTTCCTTGACGGCGGGTAACGTGTCGGGCGAGCTCAGGACCTCCCAGTTGTCGCCGTCGTCGCGCAGGTCGTCGGCGCCCGCATCGAGCGCCGCGCTGAGCAACGTGTCCTCGGAGGCCTTGGCCTTTTCGATGACGATGTAGCCCTTTTTCTCGAACATCCAGGCGACCGAGTTCGACTGGCCGAGGTCGCCGCCGTACTTCGTGAGCAAGTGGCGGATCTCGCCGACCGTCCGGTTCTTGTTGTCGGTCATGGTGTCGATGATCAGCGCCACGCCGCCCGGTCCGTACCCCTCGTACGTGATTTCCTCGTACTGGACGCCGGGTTCCTCACCCGTGCCCCGCCGGATGGCCCGCTTGATGTTCTCGGCGGGCATGTTCACGGCCTTCGCCTCGGCCACGATCGTGCGCAAGCGCGGATTGGTGTCGGGGTCGCCGCCCCCCGCGCGCGCCGCCACCGTCAGTTCCTTGATGATCCGCGTGAAGACGCGGGCTCGCTTGGCGTCGGCGGAGCCCTTCTTGTGCTTGTTGGTGTGCCACTTGGAATGGCCAGACATGTTGGAACTCCAGGTATGTCAGGAGAAAATCCGGCGGAAAAGTGCCAAAAGATCCTAGCATGCGCCTTCAGCCGCCGCCAAATTGATGGCGCACGCCTGCCCTGCCCCGCGGCCGGTCCCTCGGCGGCCGAATCCGGGGGCCTGTCCCCGCTACTGGCGGGACGCCAGGATCAGCCAGACGTCGGCCCGGGGGTCCCAGGGGCCGCCCTGGTAATCGCCGAGCACGGCCGACACCCGGAAACCGTGGCGCTCGAGGCGCCGGGTCATGTCCTCCACGGACACGGTGCGGAAGGCGAGGGAGAAACGGTGCGACCGCGAGACGGAGCCACGCCGCTCGACGAACTCCTGGTCGAACATCGTCAACCCGCGGGCGGGATCCTGCCGGACCGATTCGATGAGGGTGAGGTGCGTCTGGCCCCGCCCGACCCGGCCGCGAAGTTTCAGGCGCCGGTCGTACTCGGCCCAGGACGTCAGGTCCGACACGAGATCGATCCCGAGCGTGCCGCCCCTGCGAAGGACGCGGTGCGCCTCGGCCAGGGCGGCGTCCAGCGTGGCATCGTCGAGAAGTGATTGGAGCATGCCGTACGGCGCCGCGACGAGGCCGAAACTGGACGCCGGGAGCGGCAGGAACCGCACGTCGCCGCGGACCAACTGCAGCGATCCGTCGATTTTCGACCGCCGCAGCCGCTTCCCTGCCCTGGCCAGCATGGAGGCCGAGCGGTCGAGGCCGACGACCCGCGCGCCGGATTTGGCCAACGGGATGGCCACGCGGCCGGTGCCGCACCCGAGTTCGAGGACCGGCCCGGCCGTCTTCGCGGCCAGGCGCTGCCAGAACCGCACGTCGCGCCGGCCCATCGTCTGGGCGTTCTCCCAGTCGTAGAACCGCGCGTAGTCGTCCCAGCCGCGCCAGCCTTCCATCTGCCTGTCCTCCGCCCGGGTTCGCGTCAGAATTTGGCCACCAGCGCCACGGAGGTATTCGTGTCCGTGTCCTTGAATCCCGGCACCGGCGCGTGCGCGTAGCGAATGGTGTTCGACACCTTCAGGGAGAACAACTGCGTGAGGCGGGCGGTAATGGCCGCCATCTGCACGACGCGCCAGTCGCTGGCGTCCGCGAAGAGCCCCGTCATGCGGACGTCATCCGTGAACTCCGCGGTGTCGGAGATCTTCCACCTGTAGCCGGCGCCGAGCGACCACGTGGCGCTGGACACGTCATCGCCCGCAAGCCGCTGCTCGTTGAGGTACCCGAGGCCGGCATCGGTGAAGAATACGTGCCTGGGCCGATCGACGATCTTGTAGGACATGCCGCCGACCAGCGAGTGCCTGTTGGCGACGCCGGCGAACTCGTCGCGGAAGTAGGCGTACTCGCCGAACGCCGACAGGCGCGGGGAGAAGGTCCGCGCGGCACGGAAGAGGTACCCGAACGACTCGGCCGTCAGCTCCGACTCGGATTCGTTGCGGATGAAGGCGGCCTTGTTCGTGATGACCCACTGCTCGGGCCGCACGATGAACTCCCCGTTCAGGCCGATGGTCTGGGTCGATGCGTTTCCGGTGGTGCCGACGAAGGCGAACTCCGCCGTACCTTCCCGCGCCGGAGGCGGCGGCGGGGCGGCAGGCGCCTGGGCGAGCGCCGGGAGCGGCAGGCCAAGCAGCATGCAGAGCACGACGGTCTTCTTCACGGTTCGACTCCTGACGAATCTTCGATGATAGCTCAGTACTTCGACTCGCAACTACGGCCGCGATGCGGGTTCGGCGGCGCTGCCCCCGTCAGCGGCCTGCGCGCACCGCCTGCGCCAGTCTGTGGCATCATGTGTTCGAGGTGTTCCCGTCATGGCCCGACGTTTCGTTGCCGCACTCCTCACTGCGGCCCTGTCCCTCATCCTCACCCTCACCGCGTCGGCTCAGGAGCGCCAGAAGATCGGCGTCGCCTTTGGCGGAGGCAGCGCCAAGGGCATCGCGCACGTGGGCGTGATCCGGTGGTTCGAAGAGCACCGCATCCCCATCGACGTCGCCGCGGGCACCAGCATGGGAGGGCTGATCGGCGGCTGCTACGCGACGGGCATGTCGGCCGCCGAGCTGGACGAACTGCTGTCGACGATGAACTGGGACGAGCTGTTCGGATCGTCGAACTTCGCGTTCAAGAACATCCGGCGCAAGGCCGACGCGCGCGCGTATCCGTCGCGGCTCGAGTTCGGCCTCCGAAAGGGATTCTCCCCTCCGACGTCCCTCAACTCCGGCGAGCAGGTGGACATGCTGATCGCGCGCGTGACCGCGCCGTACTACGGCATCGCGACCTTCGACGAACTGCCGACGCCGTTCCGCGCGGTGGCCGTCGATCTGCTCTCTGCGACGCAGGTGGTGCTCGACCGCGGCTCCCTCGCCTCGGCGATGCGTGCGACGATGTCGCTCCCGCTCATCTTCCCGGCGGTGGAGGCGGACGGGAAGATCCTCGTTGACGGCGGCGCGATGAACAACGTGCCGGCCGACGTCACCCGCCGCATGGGAGCCGACGTCGTCATTGCGATCAACGTCGGCGATCTCTCAGACCCCAAGGACGTGAACCACACGCTGTTCGGGCTCGCGGGCGGCACCCTCAGCGCCATGATGCGCGCGTCCACGAAGGCGGGGCTGGCCACGGCGGATCTCGTGCTGGACGTGCCGCTCGTGGAGCAGGGCTACAAGTCGCTCGACTGGCGGCTGAGCAAGGAGCTCATCGAAGAGGGTTACAAGGCGGCCGAAGCGATCAAGGACCAACTGCTGAAGTACGCCGTCAGCGAGGCTGAGTACCAGACGTGGGTGGAGCGGCGGAACGGCGCCAGGCGGACCACGATCCCGGCTCCGGCCTTCGTGAGGTTCGAGGGCGTCGTCAAGTCGGACGAGCAGCGGATGGAAGCGACCCTGGACCAGCACATCGGCCGGCCGCTCGACATCCCGTCGCTCGAACTCGACCTGACCGAACTGGGCGGCCTCGACCGGTACGAGGGGGTTGTCTGGCGCCTGGTCTCGAACCAGGCCGGCGAAGTCGGGCTGCTCGTGCGGGCACGCCAGAAGCCCAACGCGCCCCCGTTCCTGATGCTCGGCTTCACCCTCGAGAACACGACGAGCGACAGTTTCGGCGTCTCGCTCTCGGCCCGCTACCTGAACTTCGACCTCCCGTTCTCGGGCGCCGAACTCCGGGTGGACGGCACGGTCGGATCGGATCCGTCAGTCGGCGTGGAATGGTACCAGCCGCTCGGCAAGACGCCGCTCTTCTTCGCGCCATACGGGGGGGTTGCGAAGCGGACGTACAACTTCGTCGAGGACGAGTCCGTTGTCGCCCGCTACGACCAGGTCGTCGTGAAGGCCGGCGTCAACGTCGGGGTGAATCTCGGCGCGTTCAGCGACCTCCGGCTAGGCGCGTACATCGGCAGGCTGGATGCGGACGTCGAAGTCGGCGACCCCGGGCTTCCATCGCTGACCGGCAAAGAGACGGCGGCCGACTTGACGTGGCGGTACAACGGGCAGGACAGCCCCGCGATCCCGTCCCGAGGAGTGGCCACCTCGGCGCGCATGCTGTACATCTTCGACGGCCCTGTCATCGACCCGCCGCTGACGACCGCCCGATCCAGCGAGAACCTGGCGCAGTTCCAGACCACCGGCTCGAGTTTTCACACGGTCGGCTCTGACAATCGCGTCTTCACCGTCTGGGGGCTCGGCACCTCGTTCGACAACAGCCCGCTGACAACCAATCAGTTCCACCTGGGCCAGCCGTTCCGCCTCGGGGCATACGACCTGGGTGAACTGAGGGGCGACCACTACTATGTGGGCACGTTCGGGTACCTGCACCAGCTCGGGCGCCTCCCGGATTTCCTCGGCGGCTCCATCTTGGCCGGCGCCTGGCTGGAGAACGGCGACGCCTTCGACGACTGGGACAAAGCCACCTTCCGGACGCAGGCCGGCTTCGGCCTGATGGCCGACACGCTCATCGGACCGGTGCTCCTCGGCGGGACCGTCGGCTTCGACGGGCGCTGGGCCACCTACATCGCCGTGGGCCGGCTCTTCAACTGGTAGGGCTGCGCCGGCGCGCGGGGTGTTAGGATGGACTGAGGCAACAAGGAGCAACCATGAAGCGTATCGCCATCGCCGTTGTGTGCATATTCGTCGTGCTGGGCATCGCCGGCACCGCACTGGCCCAGACGAAAACCCTGACGGGTGAGACCCAGACCATCTCGGCCACCGTCGAAGCCATCAACGTGACCACGCGCACCCTCACGATGAAGGGACCGAAGGGCAACTTCATGGACATCGTCGTGCCCGAGACGGTGAAGCGGTTCGCGGAGATCAAGGTGGGCGATACGTTGACCGCCCGCTACTACGAGAACCTCGTGATCCGGAAGAAGCTGCCGGGCGAGAAGGACGTGGACACGGCGGCCGAAGGCGTCACGCCGGGAGCGGGCAGCAAGCCGGCCGGGACCGCGGCCGTGCAGCGGACGATTACCGCGACGATCACGGCTCTTGATCCCAAGGTGCCGTCGATCACCCTGAGCGGGCCGAACAAGTGGACCTACAGCGCCCGCATCGAGGACAAGAAGGTCCTGGACCAGGTCAAGGTCGGCGACAAAGTGGATCTCACCTGGACCGAGGCGCTGCTGCTGGAATTCGAGGTTGTGAAGAAGTAGCGCCCGCGTCAGAACACGAAACCGACCGTCAGCGGCAGGAACTTCCCGGTGGCGTCCTGCATGCCGTCCGGCGCGCCTTCGCGGGCGGCGCCTGAAATTTGACGCTGATGGTGCCATCACCATGGACGACCTGACACGCTGGCGCGGCGAATTTCCGATTCTCTCACGCACGGTCTACATGATCAGCAATTCGCTGGGCGCGATGCCCCGCGCGGCGGCGCGCTCCCTGGCCGAGTACGCCGACACGTGGGCGACGCGGGGCGTGCGGGCGTGGGAGGAACGCTGGTGGGAACTGGCGGGCGAACTGGGGGGCCGCATCGAAGCCATCATCGGCGCGCCCGCCGGCTCGGTCAGCATGCACGAGAACGTCACCACGGCCGAGGCGGTGGCGCTGTCCTGCATCACGCCCGGCGGCCCGAAGCGCACGATCGTCTGCACGGCGATGGACTTCCCGTCGGCGGTCTATCTGTACAAGGCGCAGCGGGATCTCGGCTTCGATCTCCGCGTCGTGCCGGCCCTCGAGGACCTGTCGGTCCCCGCCGAGCGCATCGCGGACGCCATCGACGATCGCACGGCCGCCGTCTGCCTGTCCCACGTGCTCTTCCGCAGCTCGTACATCGTCGATCCGGGGCCGGTCATCGAGAAGGCCCACGCGGTGGGCGCCGTGGTCATCCTCGACGGGTACCAGTCGGCGGGGATCATTCCCGTCGACGTCACTTCGCTCGGCGTGGACTTCTTCGTCGGCGGCTGTCTGAAATGGCTGTGCGGCGGCCCCGGCAACGCGTTCCTCTACACGGCGCCGTGGGTGAAGGCCCGCACGCGCCCCCGGCTGACCGGCTGGCTCTCCCGCTCGGACCCGTTCGCATTCGACATCGACGCCACCGACGTGCGCGATGACGGGATGGCCATGATGAACGGCACGCCAGCCATTCCGGCCTACTACGCCGCGCTGCCCGGGCTCGACCTCATCCGGACAATCGGCGTCGATCGGATCCGTGCGGCATCGCAGGCGATGACGCGCCGGCTGCTCGACCTCGTGGACGAGTGCGGCTACCAGTCGGTCGCTTCGCGGGATCCCGGGCGCCTGGCCGGCACGGTGGCCGTCGACGTGCCGGAGGCCGCACGCGTGGCGAAGGCCCTCAACGCGCGCGACTTCGTCGTCGACTACCGGCCCGGAGTGGGCATCCGCCTGTCGCCCCACTTCTACAACACGATGGACGAGATTGACGCGATGATGCGGGAGCTCGACCGCGTCACCCGCACGAGGGATTTCGCGCCCGCCGGTCCGGCGGGGTCCTGAGCGCGCCGTCCGGGGCCGCCTGCCATGCCGACCATCACGTTCGTTCAACCCTCGTTTTCACTCGCCGAGATCCAGGCCATCGGCCGCCGGCACTACGGCATCGACCTGGGCGGCGAGGCGCTGCCGAGCGAGCGCGATCAGAACGTCGTGCTCCAGGACGCCCGCCACCGGCGGTATGTCGTGAAGATCTCGAACGCGGAGGAGGACCCGCGGGTCATCGATCTTCAGACCGCGGCGCTCGCGCACCTGGCCGCCGCCGCGCCTGAACTGGAGCTTCCGCGGGTCCAGCACACGCTCGACGGCGCCGCCGTGACCTCGGTCGCCGACGCGCAGGGCAGGCCGCACCTGGTGAGGTTGCTGACGTGGGTGCCCGGGACCGTGCTGGCCGGCATTCGCCCGCACACGCCGGAGTTGCTTCGAAGCCTGGGATCCCTGCTGGGCGCGATGGACGCCGCGCTCGCGGGGTTCTCGCACCCCGCGGCGGAGCGCGATCTGAAGTGGGATCCGCGCCGGGCCTCTTGGATCCGCGAGTACGTCGGGTTCATCGGCGACGGCGTCCGGCGCGGGCTGGTCGAGCGCCTGTTCACCTGGGCGGAAGGCGAGTTGACGCGCCTGGCCCCCCGGCTCCGCACGGGCGTGATCTACAACGACGCCAACGACTACAACGTGCTCGTCCGGGGCGACGACCCCTATACGCGACACGTGACGTCGGTGGTCGATTTCGGTGACATGCTGCGCACGTGGATCGCCAACGAGCCGGCCGTCGCGTGCGCGTACGCGATGCTGCACAAGCCCGATCCGCTCGCCGCCGCCCTGCCAGTCGTGGAGGGCTATCATGCCGCGCTCCCGCTGCACGACGCGGAGATCGAGGCGCTGTTCCCGCTGATCTCCAGCCGGCTGGCCGTGAGCGTGGTCAACTCCGCCTGCCAGCGGCATTATTTCCCGGACAACCAGTACCTGACCATCAGCGAAGGCCCGGCATGGGAACTGCTCGAGCGCCTCGGCGACGTGCATCCCCGGTTCGCGCACTACGCGTTCCGCGCCGCGTGCGGCCTCGAGCCGTGCCCGTCCGCGCCGCCCGTTGTGTCGTGGCTGCGCGAGTCGGCCGCCGCCATCGGCCCGCTGCTCGATCCGGATCCGCGGACGGCCGCGCGCGTGGTCTTCGACTTCGGCGTGGGCAACCCGACCTCGGGCACGCCGGCGGTGTGGGCAGATGCTGGGCTCTGCGCCAGGAAGATCGCGCGGCGACTCGAGGACGCCGGCGCCGCGATCGGAATCGGGTGCTACGACGAGGTCCGCGGCGTCTACACGAGCCCGGCCTTCTCGAAACCGGGCAACAACGGGCCGTCTTCGCGGACCGTACACCTCGGACTGGACCTGTTCGCGCCGGCCGGCACGCCCGTCATCGCGCCGCTTGACGGCGTCGTGCACAGCATCGCCGACAACGCCAACCCGCTCGACTACGGCCCGACGCTCGTCCTCGAGCACGAGGCGGGGCCGGGCGGGCCGCGCTTCTACACCCTGTACGGGCACCTGGCGCGGGGGTCGTCCGCCGCACTGCTCCCGGGCAATCGCGTCCGCACCGGCACGCTCATCGCCCGGATTGGCGCGATCGACGAGAACGGCGGCTGGCCGTCGCATCTGCACTTCCAGCTGGTGACCGACCTGCTCGACAGGCACGGCGACTTCCCGGGCGTGGCCGATCCCGCCGAGCGCCCCGTGTGGCTCAGCCTCGCGCCCAATCCGAACCTGGTGGCGCAAATCCCGGGCGGCGTGGCGGCGCAGGCGGGACCGAGCGGAGGCGACATCCTCGCATCGCGCCACGCGCACATCGGGCCGTCGGTCAGCGTCTCCTACCGCCGTCCGCTGACCATCGTGCGCGGCTGGATGCAGTACCTCTACGACGCAGACGGCCGCACGTACCTGGACGCCGTCAACAACGTGCCGCACGTCGGCCACTGCCACCCGCGCGTCGTTGAAGCCGGCCGGCGCCAGATGGCGATGCTGAACACGAATACACGCTACCTGCACGAGCGCCTCGCGGAGTACGCCGAACGGTTGTCGGCCACGCTGCCCCACCCGCTGCGCGTCTGCTACTTCGTCAACTCCGGAAGCGAGGCCAACGAACTGGCGCTGCGGCTGGCCCGGACCTTCACCGGCAGCCGCGAAACCATCGTGGTGGACGTCGGGTACCACGGCAACACGAACGCCGCCGTCGAGATCAGTCCCTACAAGTTCGACGGCCCCGGCGGAGCCGGCGCGCCGGCGCACGTGCGCGTGGTGCCGACGCCGGACCTCTACCGCGGCATCTACCGCGACGCCTCCGATGATGCCGGCGCGCGATACGCCGCGCACGTCGCAGCGGCCGTCGATCGCGTCGCGGAAGGCGGCGGCAGGATCGGCGCCTTCATCGCGGAGTCGATCCCGAGCTGCGCCGGGCAGATCGTACTGCCTCCGGGCTACCTGCGCGCCGCCTACGAGGCGGTCCGGGCCGCCCGGGGGGTGTGCATCGCCGACGAGGTGCAGGTCGGCTTCGGCCGGTGCGGCACGCATTTCTGGGCGTTCGAAACCCAAGGCGTCGTGCCCGACATCGTGACGATGGGCAAGCCCATCGGCAACGGCCACCCGATCGGCGCCGTGGTCACTACGCCCGAAATCGCGCAGGCCTTCGCCAACGGCATGGAGTACTTCAATACGTACGGCGGGAACCCGGTTTCCTGCGCCATCGGCCTGGCCGTGCTCGACGTCATCCGCGACGAGGGCCTGCAGGCACGCGCGCTGGACGTCGGCGAGCACCTGCTGGAAGGGCTCCGCGGGGTGATGTCCAGGCACCCGCTGGTTGGCGACGTGCGCGGCCTCGGCCTCTTCGCGGGCGTCGAACTCGTGCGCGATCGCGAGACCCGCGAACCGGCCGGCATGGAAGCCGGTTTCGTGGCGAATCGCCTGCGGGACAGAGGCGTGCTGGTCAGCACGGACGGTCCGTTTCACAACGTGCTGAAGATCAAGCCTCCGCTGTGCTTCACGGCGCACGATGCCGACCGACTTGCCGCGGAGTTGGACGAACTCCTTCGCGAAGATTACCTGCAGCGGTAGGTGGAGCGTTCGCCGTCGAACAAGTTGGCGGCCGGCTCCGTAGTACAGGGA
>JAWOGY010000309.1:0-4976 GCA_046496425.1 Vicinamibacterales bacterium | reverse complement strand
GCTGCGCGACGGCCTGCTCGCCGACATGGCGGCGCCCACCGGCGCGGGAGGCCCGGGCAGCCTTGCGGACTTCGGCAGGCAGGTGCTGGCGAGCGCCGAGGCCCTGGGCGAGAAGTACCGCTACGAGGCCGCCCACGCGCGGGCCGTGGCCCACCTGGCCACGCGGCTGTTCGACGAGCTCAGGGCCGAGCACGGCCTCGACGCCCGCGACCGGCTCCTGCTCGAGGTCGCCGCCATCCTGCACAACATCGGCGTCTTCGTCGGGCTGCGCGCGCATCACAAGCACGCCCAGTACCTCATCCAGGCATCTGACATCTTCGGGCTCTCGTCCGACGACCGCGCCATCATCGCGAACGTGGCGCGCTACCACCGGCGCGGACTTCCGCAGCAGTCGCACCTGCCCTATATGGCGCTGGACCGCACGGAGCGTGTCCGCGTCAACAAGCTGGCCGCACTCCTGCGCATCGCCAACGCGCTTGACGCCGAGCATAGCCAGAAGGTGCAGGACCTGCACGTGACGGCCGCCGACGGGGCGTGGCTGCTGGAGGTCGAGGGCATCGGCGACCTCGCGATGGAGCGCATGAAGGTGGAGGCCCGCGCCGACCTGTTCCACGACGTGTTCGGGCGTTTCCTGGCGTGGCGCGGATCGGGGGTCCAGTCGTGAACCGCCGCCGGACGGGCGGCGCAAAATCGCGGTCCCGGGGGAAGCTCGAGCGGACGCCGGACCTTTACTTCAATCGTGAGCTCTCCTGGCTCGCCTTCGACGAGCGGGTGGCCGAGGAGGCGGAGGACGCCTCGAACCCGCTCGTTGAGCGCGCGAAGTTCGCGGCCATCGTGGCGTCGAACCTCGACGAGTTCTTCATGGTCCGGGTGGCGCGGCTGCGCAACGCGATCGAGGAAGGCGACACGGATCCCGACGCGTCCGGTCTTGCCCCTGCCCAGCAGCTCCGCCAGGTGTCGGCCCGCGTGCACGCGCTGGTCGACCGCCTGTACACGGTGGTGACGGCCGAGCTGCTGCCGGCCCTCGTGTCGAACGGGATTCGCGTCGCTTCGCCGTCCGATCTCGACCAGGTCCGGCGCGAGGCGCTGGCCGCCTTCTTCCGGGACGACGTGCTCCCGGTGCTCACGCCGCTGGCGTTGGACACGTCCCGGCCGTTCCCCATGCTGTCGTCGCTGAGCGTCAATCTGGCGCTCCGGCTCGCGCCGGCCGGGGAAGGGCAGGCGGATCGCATCGCCGTGGTGCAGGTGCCCTCCGGCCTCCCGCGCCTCGTGCGCGTCGCCGGCGGCGAAGGGGTCACGTTCGTCGTGCTCGACGACGTGATTCGCGAGGGCCTCGACTCGCTCTTCCCCGGGCAGGCCGTCCTCGAGGCGGCCGCCTTCCGCCTCACGCGCGACTCCGAGCTGGAGCTCGACGACGAAGGCGGGCAGTCGTATGTCGAGGCCCTGGAAGTGGAACTGCGGCGCCGCCGGAAGAGCGACGTCGTGCGCCTCGAGATCGACGGCGGCGCCAGCGACGAGCTCGCCTCGCTGCTGGTCGGGCTCGCCGGCGTGGACGAGGAGGCCCTCTACCGCGTGCCCGGGTTCCTCGATCTCCACGCGCTCTGGGGGATCGTTGAGCTGCCGGGGTTCGAGTCCCTGCGCGACCCGGGGCTGAAGCCCGTTCCGGTCCTCGGCGCGGGCGCGGCCGGCCGCATCTTCGACATCCTCGACGCGGGCGATCTCCTCGTGCACCACCCGTACGAGGGATTCGAGCCCGTCCTCGCCCTCGTGGAGCAGGCCGCCGACGACCCGGACGTGCTCGCGATCAAGCAGACACTGTACCGGCCGGGCGCCGACTCGCCCATCGTCGCGGCCCTGATGAGGGCGGCCGATCGCGGCAAGCAGGTGACGGTCGTCGTCGAGCTGATGGCCCGCTTCGACGAGGAGCGCAACCTCCGCTGGTCACGGGCGCTCGAGGAAGCCGGCGCCCACGTGATCTACGGGATCCGCGGGCTGAAAGTCCACGCGAAGTGCTGCCTGGTCGTCCGCCGCTCGCCCCGGGGCCTCCGCCGCTACGTGCACGTCGGGACGGGGAACTACAACCACCGCACGGCGCGGCTGTACACCGATGTCGGGCTCCTCACCTCGTCGCCGGCGTTCGGCGTGGACGCGTCGGCGTTCTTCAACGCCCTGACGGGCTACTCCGATCCGCCCCGGATGAAGAAGCTCGTCATGTCGCCGGCCCATTTGCGCGATCGCCTGCTGAGACTGATCGAGCGGGAGACGCGGCGCGCGCAGGACGGGCAGCCGGCGCTCATCCGCGCCAAGATGAACGCGCTCGTGGACGAGCGCATGATTGACGCCCTCTACCGCGCCTCAGGGGCGGGCGTGCGCGTTCAGCTGAACGTGCGCAGCATCTGCACGCTCAGGCCGGGCGTGAAGGGCCTGAGCGAGAACATCGAGGTGGTGTCGATTGTCGGCCGCTTCCTCGAGCACTCGCGCATCTTCCACTTCCAGAACGGCGGCGAAGACGAGGTGTACCTGGCCAGTGCGGACTGGATGCCCCGGAACCTGGACCGCCGGGTCGAGCTCATGGCGCCCGTCGAGGGCCCCGAAGGCCGCCGCCGCCTGCTGCACGTCCTGGACCTGCTCTTCCGCGACAACGTGAAAGGGCGCCGCCTGGCCGCCGACGGGACCTGGCGGGTGCCGGCCCGGGCCCCCGCCGACGAGCCGTTCGTCGCCCAGGCCGCGCTCTACGATCACGCGAAGCGCGCCTGGGAACGCCGCGAAGCCACCCAGCCCGTCACCCTGGAACCGATCGAACGGGGGCCTGCCGCGGGGAAGTAGGGGAGGGCCTCAGTAGAGGAGGCTGGCGCGCCGCGCGGGCTCGAACGCCGCGACGCCAGCCTCCCACGACGCGGCGATCTCGCGCGCCGGGACGCCGCCTTCGATCTGCCCGCGCAACGCCGGCGACCCCGCCAGGATGTCGATGGGCATCTTGTCCGGCTCGTATTCGTACGGCGGCTGCCGCCAGGCGAACCGGCCGGGGTTCGCGCGGTGGAATGCCGCCATCACCGCCACGGACGCGAGCACCGGCTGGAACGTCCCGCGATCCGTCACGTGAATCTGGCAGCCGCCGCACGCCTCGCGCGCGTGCTTGTGGAAGGTAGGCTCGAACATCACCGGCCGGCACCACACGCCAGCCAGAGCCAGCGCGTTCAGTTCCGCGCAAAACCGTTCCGCATCGATCCACGGGGCGCCCAGCAGCTCGAACGGCCGCGTCGTGCCCCGGCCTTCCGACAACTGCGTGCCCTCGAACAGCACCGCGCCGGGATAGACGATGGCCGTATCGAGCGTGGGCATGTTCGGCGACGGCAAGACCCACGGCAGCCCCGTCTCGTCGAAGTACATCCCTCGCGACCAGCCCTCCATCTCGACGACCTGGAGGTTTGCGCCGATGCCGAAGTGCGTATTGAAGAGCACCGCGAGTTCGCCGATGGTCATTCCGTGGCGCATCGGGATCGGAAAGAGGCCGACGAAGGACTCATATCCCTGCTCGAGCATCGGCCCTTCCACCGCCTCGCCCCCGATCGGGTTGGGCCGGTCGCATACGATGACGGGGACCCCGTGCCGGGCGGCGGCGCGCAGGCAGTTGGCCATCGTGTAGACGAACGTGTAGATGCGCGCGCCGACATCCTGCAAGTCGACGACCAGGACGTCGAGCCCGCGCAGCATCTCGGCCGTCGGTTCCCGCGTTTCGCTGTAGAGGGAGTAGACCGGAACCCGCCGTATGGCGTCGGACGCGTGCGGCGACTCGATCATGTTGTCCTGCAGGTCCGCGCGGAACCCGTGCTGGGGGCCGAACAGCGCCGCCAGCGTCACCCCCGGCGCCCCGAACACGAGATCGGAGGCGTGCGCGAGCGCCGCGTCCACCGATGCCGGGTTGCACACGAGCCCGACGCGAATCCCTTCGAGCCGGCGCGACGCCAGCAGGCGCGTCAATCCTGGTACGACACTCATGCCGCCGACTATACCAAACCCGCCTGACAGGGTCAGACCCGGATCTGACCCCGTCACGAGGGGGGGCAGATCCGGATCTGACCCCACGGGGGTGGTGTATGCTGCGGCTCGATGACGACACCGGGTTCGCCGCTTCTCGCCGGCCCGCACCGCCGCTACAACCCGCTCCTCGACGAGTGGGTACTCGTGTCGCCGCACCGCCTCGAGCGACCGTGGCAGGGACAGGTGGAGGAGCCCCAGGCGCCCACGCTACCCACGTACGACTCGAGTTGCTACCTCTGCCCGGGAAACCTCCGCGCCGGCGGTGAGCGCAACCCCCCGTATGCCGCGACGTACGCGTTCGACAACGATTTTCCCGCGCTGCTGCCCGACGCGCCCGCGCCGACACCGGCCGGCGACGAGCTGTTCGTCACCGAGCCCCAATACGGCCGATGCCGCGTTGTCTGCTTCACGCCCAGGCACGACCTCACCCTGGCGCAGATGGACACGGCGGGCATCAGGGCCGTTGTCGACACCTGGGCGGACGAAGTGGACCGCATGGCGCGGGCGGGCGGGATCCGCTACGTGCAGGTGTTCGAGAACAAGGGCGCCGCGATGGGCTGCAGCAATCCCCATCCCCACTGCCAGATCTGGGCCTCGGCGACGGTGCCGCACGTGCCGGCCCGGAAACTCGCGATGCAGCGGCGCTACGCGGCGCGCCACGGAAGCGACCTCCTCGGCGACTACCTGGCGCGCGAACTCGAGACGGGCGAACGCGTGGTGTGCCGCAACGACGCGTGGGTTGTTGTCGTGCCGTTCTGGGCCGTGTGGCCCTTCGAGACGATGGTGGTTCCCGTCCGCCGCGTGGACGACCTCCGCGCGCTCGAGCGCGACGAACGCGACCAGCTCGCCGACATCCTCCGACGGCTGACCGTGCGGTACGACAACCTTTTCCAGTGCTCGTTCCCGTACTCGATGGGCTGGCACGGCCGGCCCGT
>JAWOGY010000306.1:0-10967 GCA_046496425.1 Vicinamibacterales bacterium | reverse complement strand
GATCGCGCCCCGGATCGACATGGGCACGACGAAGGGCCTCGGCTGGTCCCTCGGGTTCGGCACGCAGTCGGACGCAAACGGCCTCGCCCTCTGGCAATGGGGCGACTCCGGCATCTTCCGCCACTACGCGATCGCGTACCCCGGCAGCCGGACAGGCGTCGTGTACTTCACGAACAGCTTCTACGGCCCGGGCGTGACATCGGCGCTTGTGGCGCGCAGCGTGGGCGGGCAGGCGCTCGGCGCCGTCGCGCTGAACTACCGGCCCTACGATTCTCCGCGCTACCGCTTCGTGTGGGACGTGCAGGAGCTGCAGCCTGCGGCGGTCAACGATCTCGATCGGCTTCGGCGGCAATACGCCGGCCTGTTCGATCGCGGCTGGATCGGCTTTGTCGCCTCGGCGTTCCTGGAGGCCGGCATGGTGCCCCAGGCCCTCGCGCTCTTCGAGTCCGACCTGCGCGACCACCCGCGCTCGGGCAAGGCCGCGGTGGCCGTGGCCGAGGCTTGCGTGAAGACGGGCCCCTTCGCCTGGACCGGCGGCGAGCTGGCGTTCAGCTTCACGATTCCTCTCGAGGGCGGCATGCAAATCCGCACGCGCCTGAAGGTACAGGGCGCAACGCTGAAGGGGCGATGGGAGGACGTCAAGGGCGGGAACGGCGGGCCCGTCGAGATGGCGCTGGCGCCGCGGCGCCCGTGACGACGGCCCGGACCCCGGAACCGGATCCCCAGAGCAGCCGGTCCCGCGCTAAGATGGTGGGCACTGGTCTCCTGACACCATGACGACGCTCCCAGCCGGCACACGGCTCGGCCGCTATGAAATCCGTTCCGCCCTCGGCGCGGGCGGCATGGGGCAGGTGTATCTGGCCGAGGACACTGAACTCGGCCGCCGGGTGGCCCTCAAAGTGCTTCCATCCGACATGATGGCGGACGATCTGGCGCGGAAGCGCCTGCTCCGCGAAGCGCGTGCGGCCGCCACCCTCGACCATCCCCATATCTGCTCCGTGTACGAAGTCGGCGAGGCTGATGGCCGTCGCTTCATCGCCATGCAGTTCATCGATGGCGAGACGCTCGACGATCGCGTCAAGCGCGCGTCCCTCCCGGCCGACGAGGCGATCGCGATCGCGGCCGATGTCGCCGACGCCCTTGCCGACGCGCATGCGCACGGCGTCATCCACCGCGACATCAAGCCCTCGAATGTCATGCTCACGGCGCGGGGGCAGGCGGTCGTGGTCGATTTCGGCCTGGCGAAGGCAGATCTTGGATCCGAAGGCGCGCGCGACGATGCGGCAACCGCGTCCCTGCTGAGCACGCCGGGAACCGTGCTGGGTACTGTCCCCTACATGTCGCCCGAGCAGGTGCGCGGCGAGCCGCTGGACGGCCGCAGCGACATCTTCAGCCTCGGCGTGGTGCTCTACGAACTGCTGAGCGGCCAGCGGCCGTTCGCCGACAAGAGCGCCGGGGCCATTGCGTCGGCCATTCTCACGCGCGAGCCGCCGCCGCTGGCGCGCTTCGCCCCGGATCTGCCGGCTGAACTCGAGCGGATTGTCGCGAAGGCGCTGCGCAAGGATCCGGACGCGCGGTATCAGACCGCGAAGGATCTGCTCATCGATCTCCGCGCCCTGCGGGAAGAACGGTCCTTTCAGGCGAAGCTGGCCGGCTCGGCGCCGGCGTCGTCCCCCGGCCGGTCTGCGGGCGGGTCGGCCCGTCGCGGCCGGACGGCCGCGATTGCGCTGGTGGCGATGCTCATCGTCGCGACGGCCGGGTGGTTCGCCTGGCGTACGATTCGCGCCCGGCGCGCGACGGCAGAACTGCCGCGGATCGAGGCGCTCGCCGCCGCCACGCGGTACTTCGAGGCGTACGACGCCGCGGCGGTTGTCGAACGGGAGCTGCCCGGCAACCAGACGCTGTCGCGCCTGATGCCGACCATCTCCATGACCGTGTCGGTCAAGACCGATCCCCCCGGCGCGCGGGTGTACCTGAGGCGCTTCGCTCCCGACCCGTCTGGCATCATCCCGCCGCGGTCGACGATCGGGGACACACCGATCGCCAATCTGCGCGTCGCCCGCGGCAAGTACGTGCTGGCGATCGAAAAGGAGGGGTACGCGCCCGTCGAACGAACGGTCTCCGGCGCGCTCATGCGCATGGATACCCTGGTGGTGATGCCGCCGCCGATTCGTCTCGAACTCCGGCTCGTCCCGGCCGGCACGATGCCGGCGAGGATGGTGTTCGTGCCCGGCGGCGAGTATCGGCTGTCGGCGTGGTCGCGCCCGACCGACGCGCGCATCCGGCTGGACGACTATTTCGTCGACAAGTACGAAGTCTCAAACGCGGAGTACAAGGAGTTCATCGACGCGGGCGGCTACGCGAAACCGGAATTCTGGGCGCACCCCTTCCTCAAGGACGGAAAGACGCTGTCGTTCGATGAAGCCATGCGCGTGCTCACGGACCGCACGGGCCTGCCGGGGCCGCGCGGATGGTCCGGGCAGAACGTCCCCGAGGGCAAGGCCAGCCATCCGGTCACCGACGTCACCTGGTACGAGGCGGCCGCGTACGCGGCCTTCCGGACGAAGGCGTTGCCGTCCGTGTTTCAGTGGGAGAAGGCCGCCCGGGCCGGCGTCACGGGCCTCATCTCCTCGATCATGCCCTGGGGCGTGTTCTACCCGGGCGACACGCTCGCGGCCCACGCCAATTTCGAGAACAACGGGACGATGCCCGTCATGAGCTCCGAGTTCGGGATGAGCCCGTTCGGCGCGTACAACATGGCGGGCAACGTCTCGGAATGGACGGCCAACGACACCTCGCAGGGCCGCGTGGCCACCGGCGGCGCGTGGGGCGACCCGACCTATGTGTTCGCCCAGTACGCGATGCTTCCGGGCTTCTACAGCTCGAACAAACTCGGCTTCCGCTGTGCCCGCGCGGCCGCCGGCGCGATTGGCGATCAGGGCGCGGCCAGGATCGAGATCAAGGAAGAGATCCCTGTCTACTCGGCGTCGAGCCGGGCGGACCTCGAGACATGGATCGCCCGGTATCGCTACGAACCCACGCCGCTTGACGCCCGCGTCGAAGAGACGCAGGACACGCCGTCGTGGACGCGCGAACGGATCACGCTGGCCGGCGCGGACGGCGAACGTGCTATCGCGTACCTCTATCTGCCGAAACACGTGGCGAAGCCGCTGCAGGTCGTGTACTTCGTTCCGGCGGGCGACGTGAATCGGGGACTGCGGTCGCTGCCCGCGTCGATGGAGGACCGGGTCGGCCCTTTCATCAAGGCTGGCCGGGCCGCCTTCGGCGTGGTGCTGAAGGGGTACATCGAGCGTCTCAGGCCCGCCGGCGACGTGCCGCCGTCGCCGGAGACGATCGAGTACTTCGACCGGGTCAAGAACCGGATCACGGACCTGCGCCGGGGCCTGGACTATCTCGAGTCGCGGCAGGACGTCGATGCGAGCCGCATCGCGTTCTACGGGCCGAGCGCGGGCGCCCAGATCGGCCTGATCCTCGCCGCGATCGAACCCCGCTACCGCGCCGTCGTCCTCGTGGGATCCGGCCTGCCGAACGAGTACAGGTCGTGGATCCCCGAGGCCAACCCCATCAACTTCGCCGCGCACATCCGTGCGCCGAAGATCCAGATGCAGGGCCGCTACGACGAAGACACGCCGCTGAAGACGGCGGCCGAGCCGCTCTTCAGGCTGATGCCGGAACCGAAGCGTCTGGTCGTCTACGAGGGAGGGCACGTGCCGCCGGTCGAGTTGACGATCCGCACCATCGGCCCGTGGCTGGACGAGATGCTCGGCCGCGCCAGGCGCGAATAGCGCGCTCTCGGATGCCGTGGGCGCTCCCTCCGAGCCCAGACACAGGCGTTCTTGCTGGGGCAGTGGTCTCACCTACACCGCGCGGCACGACCGGGACCTGTGGGAATCACGCTACACTTCGCGAATGTTCCTGGACACGTCCACCGGCCAGCTGCGCCTTTCCGCCACCGACCTCGCCAACTTCCTCGGTTGCCACCACCGCACGGCTCTCGAGATGGCGGCAGCCTCCGGCAAGCTCGAGCGCCCCCAGATCGACGACCCAAGGCTCGAGGCGCTGTTCCGCCGAGGGCTGGATCACGAGGCGGCCCACGTCGCCTCGCTGAAAGCGCGTGGGTTCTCGTCGGTCGTTGAACTTGGCGAGGTGAAGGACCGGGTCCAAGCCGTCGGCGGCACGGTCGAGGCGATGAAGGCCGGCGCCGACGTCATCGTCCAGGCCGCCGTGGGGAACGAACGCTGGTACGGCAGGCCCGACGTATTGACGAAGGTTGCCAGACCCAGCGCCTTCGGCGCGTGGTCCTACGAAGTCGTGGACACGAAGCTCTCCCGCGAAACCAAGGCCGGGTCGGTCTTGCAGCTGGCCCTCTACTGCCATCTGCTCGAGGCAGTCCAGGGAACGAGGCCTGAGCACTTCCACGTCGTCACGCCGGACGGGACGGAGACCTTCCGGGTCGATGACTACGCCGCCTACTTCCGATTCGTCCGCGCGGGCCTCGACGAGGCCACGGGAGAAGACGACGAAGCGCTGGCAGCGGCGAACTACCCGGAGCCGGTGGACCAGTGCGATGTGTGCGTGTGGGCCGCCCGCTGCGCACAGAGGCGCCGGAGAGACGACCACCTGTCCCTCGTCGCGGGAATCTCGCGAACCCAACGCCGGGAACTGACCGAGCGCGGCGTGCCGACGCTGACCGCCCTTGCCTCGATGCCGATCAGGCCGATGACCTTCCGCCCGAAGCGCGGCGCCGCCGAATCATACGAACGCGTGCGGGAGCAGGGTCGGGTCCAGCTGGAGGCCCGCTCGAAGGGCCTGGTGCTCGAGCTGCTGCCCGTCGCGGAGGGGGAGGGCCTGAGCCGACTGCCCGAACCGACGCCGGGCGATATGTTCCTCGACCTGGAGGGCGACCCGTTCGCAGGTCCCCTGGCCGGGCCGCCCGAGCTCCGCGGCCGCGAGTACCTGTTCGGCCTCGCCACGCTGAAGGACGACGGAACGGCGGTGTACACCGCCTACTGGGCTGAGACGCCGAAGAAGGAGAAGGCCGCCTTCGAGGCGGTGATGGACCAGATCGCGCTCGCGAGGCGGCAGCACCCCGGCATGCACGTGTTCCACTACGCGCCGTACGAACCGAGCGCCTTCAAGCGGCTGATGGGCCGCCACGCCACGAGGCAGGAGGAAATGGACGTCTTCCTGCGGTCGGGGACATTCGTCGACCTCTATGCCGTCGTGCGGCAGGGCCTCCGGGCAGGCGTCGAGCGCTACTCCATCAAGAACCTGGAGCCGTTCTACGGGTTCAAACGCGACGTCGACCTCCGGGACGCGCGCCTCAACCTGATGGCGATGGAGCTGGCGGTCGAGACCGACCGCGTGGGCGACCTGAAGCCGGAGGTCCTGGCCGCCGTGGAGGGCTACAACCGCGACGACTGCGTATCGACCCTGCGACTGCGGGATTGGCTGGAGCAGTTGAGGGCGGACGTGTGCGCAGGAACCCGGACGCCCGAAGGGGCTTTGGGCCCCGTCGACATTCCAAGGCCGGCGCAGCAGCCCGGGGAGGCGTCCGAAGCACTCACGGAATGGCAACAGCGCATCGAAGCGCTACGCGGCCGGCTGCTTCAGGTTGAGGACCCATCGAGACGACTTCTCGCGTTCCTGCTCGATTGGCACCGCCGAGAGGCGAAGGCCGTCTGGTGGGAGTACTTCCGGCTGTTGGAGTTGCCGGAGGAGGAACTGCTGTACGAGCCCGGGGCGGTCGGCGGCCTGGAGTTCGTTGGGGAAGTGAGGAGGGAGAAGAGGAGCTTCGTCCACCGCTATCGCTACCCGCCCCAGGAAATGGAACTCCGGCGTGGCCAGAAGCTGAGGACGAAGGACGGGAAGGAGTGGGCGGCAATCGTGGGCGTGGAACGCTCGACGCGCACCATCGACGTGCTCGTGGGGCCTTCGAAAGCTGAACTGAGGCCCACGGCGGCGTTCGAGCACACCAATGTGGGCACCAGGGAGATTGAGAATGCCATCCACGCGATCGGTGAGGGGATGGCCGACGGAAAGCCCGATCCGCTCGCGCTCCGACTTCTGGACCGCGTGCCGCCGAGCACCAGAGACGTCATCGCGCTGAACCAGGAAGTCCTGGCGATCCAGGGCCCGCCTGGAACCGGCAAGACATACACGGGCGGCCAGATGATTTGCGACCTCGTGGCGGCGGGGAAGAAGGTCGGCGTCTCAGCGACAGCCCACAAGGTGATCCGCAACCTGCTCGACGCCGCGGCGAAGGAGAGCGCCAAACGGAAGCTTGGCGTCAGGCTCGCGCACAAGGTCAAGATCGAAGAGGCGGAGGCGGATGACAACGGGGGATCGGGCGCGGTTCGACTGCTTGGCAACAACGACGAAGCACACCACGAACTGACCTCGGGCGCCACCCAGGTCCTCGGCGGCACGGTTTGGCTCTGGAGCAGGCCGGAATTCGCGAAGAGCGTGGACGTGCTCTTCATCGACGAAGCGGGGCAGGTGTCCCTGGCCAACGCCCTGGCGATGACGCAGGCCGCGCGAGCGCTCGTGCTCCTCGGCGACCCGCAGCAGTTGGACCAGCCGAAGAAGGGCTCGCACCCCGACGGCGTGGATGTGTCGGTGCTGGAGCACATCCTTGACGGCGCGCAAACGATGCCGGAAAGGCAGGGCGTGTTCCTAGCGGAGACCTGGCGCTTCGGCTCGCCGATCTGCGGATACACGTCGGAGGTGTTCTACGAAGGCCGGTTGCGGCCGACCGCCGCCAAGCACGTGGAGCAGCAGCGGCTGAGTGGCGGCCCGATCGATGGCGCAGGGCTCTTCGTGCTGGACGTAAGCCACGACGGCAACCGAAACGGATCGGATGAGGAGGTAGCGGCCGTCGTTGCCCTAACCAAGCGGCTGACGGCAGCGGACTCTCTGTGGGTCGATGCCAACGGACAGGCGCATCAGATAGAGACCTCTGACGTCCTTGTAGTCTCGCCCTACAACGTCCAGGTAAGCCGCCTCGCGGAAGCTGTCCCGAAGGGCGTTCGATGCGGCACCGTGGACAAGTTCCAGGGCCAGGAGGCGCCAGTCGTGATCTACTCGATGGCAACCTCCACGCCCGAGGACGCACCGCGCGGCATGGAGTTCCTCTACAGCCTCAACCGCTTCAACGTCGCGACGTCGCGGGCGATGTGCGCCGCCATCGTCGTCGCGTCGCCGCGTCTCGTCGAGCCCGAGTGCAAGTCGCCACGGCAGATGCAGCTCGCGAACGCGCTGTGCCGGTATCGCGAGATGGCGCGCAGGATTCAGTAAAAGGCACCAGACGGCGGCCTCCAGGCTCTTCACGACGTGTCGCCCGCGCGTGGGCGCTACCCCGCCTTCGCGAGATCAACGAACACGATGTGCGACGGGTTGCCCACCGGCACGTACTGGCCGGTGAAGGCCAGGCCGCCCGTCTTCGCGTCCACGCGGAACACGGTGACGTTGTCGGCCCGCTGGTTGCAGCAGTAGAGGAACCGCCCGGTGGGATCGAAGGCGAAGCTCCGCGGATAGTTGCCGCGCGTCCACTCGTAGCCCGCGAACGTCAGCTCCCCGCCCGGGCCAGCGGCGAAAATCCCGATGCTGTCGTGCAAGCGGTTGCCGCCGTACACGAACCGGCCGTCGGGCGCGACGAGAATCTCCGAGCAGAAATTGCTGCCGGCATACCCGGGCGGCAGGCTCGAGATGGTCTGCCGCGGCGTCAGGCGCCCGTTCGCGCCGTCCCAGTCGAAGCGCACGATCGTGGAGCCTTCCTCCTGGATCGAGTAGAACCGCTGCCCATCAGGATGAAACGCGAAGTGCCGCGGGCCGTCGCCCGGCGGCAGCGCCACCTCGTGATGGTCGCCGGGTGTGAGCACGCCGCGCGCCTCGTCGAATTTCCACACGTAGATTCGATCGAGGCCCAGGTCCACGTGCAGGACGAAGCGGCCCGAAGGGTCCGACTGGATCATGTGCGCGTGCGTCCGGTCGTGCCCGCTGAACGCGAAGCTCCCGGGCGGCGCGTTGGCGGATCTCCTCGGCCCCACCGTGCCGGCATCCACCTTCACGTCGGTGGCGGGCCCGAGGCGGCCGTCGGCGAGCATCGGCAGCACGGCCACCGATCCGCCGAAGTAGTTGGCCACGAGCAGGAACTTCCCGGAGGGGTGCACGCTGACGTAGGTGGGCCCGGCCCCGCCCGACGCCACGGTGTTGAGCTCGGTCAGCCGCCCGTCGGCGCGGCCGATGGCGAAGGCGGTGACGGAGCCGGACTTGCTCTCGCCCACGTGGTCGGTCTCGTTCGACGAGTAAAGGCGCGTCGCGGCGCGGTTGAGCGCCAGGCAGCTCGGGCTCGTGCCCGAGTCGAACGTCCCCCGCGGCGTCAGGGCGCCGGTCGCGCGGTCCACTTCGAACAGATGAATGCCGCGGCCGTTGCCCGGCGGCAGATCCACCTGCGTGGGCAGCACGTCGCGGAGCGGCGAGCTGAAGGTGCCGACGTACGCCATGAGCGGCGCGCCGCCCCCGGCCGGCTGCGCGCTGCCCGCGCCCTGCTGCGCATCGAGCACGCCCGCAAGCGGGGCACTCGCGGCGAACGCGGCGGCGGCTTTCAATATCGAGCGGCGTGACACATCGGGCGCATGAGAGTCGTCGTGGGATGCCATGGTGCCCGCATGGTACCAGCCCCCGGCGCGGCGCGGCAAACGAGAACCCTCACGGGCCGCCGCCCGAAGCGGCAGCGCTAGCGGGCCTCGGGCCATCTTCAGCCACGTCTGAATTGTCGTAGAACCTGACGGATTGCCTTTGGCAGCGTAACGACCCTCGCCCAGGTTCAATGACGTATCTACCTGGCTACAAAAGAATTACATAATTCATGACAGCTCCGCCTTGGCTCAGCATGGAAGATGCATCCTGCTCGAATCACAACCAGGCGCGGACTGGGAAACGCACCTCGGTGCTGGCGAAACCTGCGCGTGGGTCGTCCGCGCAGGCGGGTCTCCTGTCGTCAATTCAGACGATCAGACGGGTCAGCCCTCGAGTGAGAGGCAACCCGAGATGGAGGCCAGGTATGACGCGCCCGAACGCCGTGTTGCTCGCATGTGTTGCGTCGCTCGTCGTCGTTGCGGCGACTCCCGCACTCGGTAGTACGATTGGGACTACGAACACCGGCGGCGGGTACAGTCAGATCCTCCACTATTCTCCTATCGGCCAGACCTTTACGGCCGTGGACAGCACCGTAATCAGTGCGGGGTTCTACCTCAATACGATGAATCCCGACTGGCCGCTTGACGGGGTCACCGTGACGCTTTATAGCGGTAGTGGTTTTGCTGGAAGCGTGCTGGCCGCGGACACGGAGTACCCGCTAGCCGACTTCATTGGGTGGCATGAGTTCTATCTTGGAGGGGTTTCGGTGACGCCGGGACAGATGTACACGTTGGGCGTTAGCGTCACTGGCGGGAGTCCTTATTGGGGCGCGGTCTATGCATTGGGAGGGGACACCTACCCCGACGGCTATGCATGGGTCGTGGGCGATGCGGAACAGGGTCTTGACATGTCGTTCCAAGTGACCGGTGGTGCCGGCTCTGTGCCCGACGCCGGCTCGACGTTGCTCCTGTTCGGCATCGGCCTCGTGGGATTGAGGGCGTGGCGGAATCGGTGACAGCAGTTCTCGGACGCCGTGCCGCCTGAGAGCCCGGTAGCGCTGGCCTTCAACGATGCGCGCGCGCAGCACGTCACCTTACGCCGCTGCGCTGCGCCGTCCCGCTCATCTCTCGGGACACAGCGACTTCCGCACCATCCCCAGGCCGGAGCAGTAGACGTACGGTCCGCTGCCGTAAGCGGGTGCGTACAACGGTCCCAGGTATTCGATGCCTGCGGCCAGCCTGGCGCGGCGGCATTCATCGCAGTGACAGACCAGCGGACTGTGTTCGTACAGCGTTCGCTTTGTCGTAGCCGCCAGGTTCGGCCTGTCTGCGGGCACGGTCTCCCACCACGAGCGGACCTGAGGCGCTGGCTGCGGCTTCGGCCCGGAGCCATGGGGCGCGGCAGGCTTGCCGGTGCTGGCGGTCTGGCCTAGGGTAACGTCCGCGGTGAGCAGCACCGAGACGAATGCGACGGCGAACAGGATGTGCTTCATATGACCTCTCTTTCGTTGGTGGCGAGCTTGTCGGATGCAACCACATCGTCATGCCGGGCCATTCAACGCGGCATTCACCGCTCCCAGCAGGAACAGCACCACGAGCACGGCAGCCAGCACAAGAAGAACCACCCGGCCCGTGCGCACCCCCATGGTCATAACGTTGGCCCCCCACAGGGCCAGGAACGCCATCGAGCCACCGAAGTGGAGCATGAACAGCCCGTCGATGATGCGGCCCTCGCGTAGCAGGGAGACCCCGCCGCCAAGGCCCAACGGCGCGAAAATCGCCGCCATGACGAATGCGGGTATCGCGCTGCCGGTGCTCGACATCGCCACGGGCGCGCTCCGGGGCTGCCACACCACCGAGGAGCGTTCGGGCGGGTACGGCCTGGCGCTGTCGGGATACGCCTCGATGACGTGCGCGCGCACCCGGGCAATGGCGTCCCAGCACTCCGGGGCGATGCCGGTGCCCGCGCACGGCCAGCAGTCCCTGACGTCCTCGTCGCCGACGATGCGGTCGCCGGTCCCGGCGCACCGTTCGCACTTGATGATCGGAATCTCTTTGAGCAGCCTGTCGGTAAGGCTGCGGTGCCGGCCGACCGACCCGAGGCCGTAACACCGGCTGTATCTGCCCATCTGCTCGATCATGCTGTAGCTGACGCTCGCGAGCCTGGCCCGCCCCCGGCACCGGAAGCAGGTCCATCGTTCGTCGTGCTGTTTCGTCCGCCCGGTCGCCGGGCATGCGTGTTCCCACACGGCGCGCGCCATGGCTTACCGCCCTCCCGGACGCGCGAACGCGGTTACACGGCGTTTG
>JAWOGY010000264.1:0-6246 GCA_046496425.1 Vicinamibacterales bacterium | reverse complement strand
CGAGCGCCGTCTGGCGCACCGAAAGGCGGGCGAGCGGCCGGGACGGCGCGCCGGGGTCGCTCAGGGTGAGCGGCCACCCGTCGCAGCCTGCCGGCGCCTCGAGGGCGAGCACCGAGCTGAAACCCCCGTGGACCAGCGCCTGCTCGAGCTCCCACTCCTCGAGCAGGTCGGCCATCAGGTCCACGGCGTATCCCTTGCCGATGCCGCCGAGGTCGATCCGCACCCCTTCGCGTGTCGCACGGACGAGTGAGTCGCCGGACTCGAGCTCGAGCGACGCCAGTCCCGTTCCCACCGAGACGTCGAAGGCGCCGCCGGTGAAGTCGAACATGTGGCGCGCGATCACCAGGCACTCCATCGTGGCCGGGCCGACCCGCGTGCGCTCGCCTGGCGCCAGCCGGTTGATGCGTCCGACGTCGCTGTTGGCCAGGAAGCGGCTCAAGTCGCTCTCGAGGCGATCCGCGAGATCGAAGGCCGCCTGAGCCGCCTGCGCGGCGTACCGCGCGTCCGGATGAGCGGCGTGCACTTCGAAGACGGTGGCCATGGCGTCGTGCGAGAAGCGCCGCACGTCGCGCCATCCGTCCGGTCGTTCGATTTCCAGCCCGGCGTCCACGCGGGCCAGTGTAGGACAATGGGGGAGGGGAAGCCAGAAGCCAGAAGACAGAAGACAGAAGCAAGAAGCAAGAAGCAAGAAGCAAGAAGAAGACCCCGCGGTGCAGTTTGTCTTCGTCTGGCTTCTGACAAACGTTAGCGGGCCCTTCTGGCTTCTTGCTTCTGACAAACGTCAGTGGGCCCTTCTGGCTTCTGTCTTCTGACATATGATCCGCCCCATGATCGTCCACACCGACTACCTCTGGTTCAACACGAAGCAGCGTCGCGAGATCGTGCGCATCACCGACGAGGTCGCGGCGATTGTCAAGGCGAGCGGCGTCGTCGAAGGCATGGTGCTGGTGTCGGCCATGCACATCACCGCCGCCGTGTACGTCAACGACTGGGAGGGCGGCCTCATCGACGACATCCAGGCCTGGCTCGAGAGACTCGCCCCGGCGGGCCTCGACTACCGGCATCACCAGACCGGGGAAGACAATGCCGATGCGCATCTGAAGCGGACGGTGATGGGGCACCAGGTGATGCTCCCGATCACGAAGGGAGCGCTCGATCTCGGACCGTGGGAGCAGGTCTTCTACGCCGAGTTCGACGGCCGTCGCAGGAAGCGCGTCGTCGTCAAGGTGATGGGGCAGTGACAGCGCCAGGCGCCGGCGCGCCGTTCGGGCGGGAGTACCCGTCGAGGCCGATTGTCGGCGTGGGCGGCGTGGTGTTCGTCGACGGGCGCGTGCTGCTCGTCAAGCGACGCTTCGAGCCGCTGGCCGGGCGGTGGAGCCTTCCCGGCGGCGCGCTCGAAGTGGGGGAAACGCTGGCCGAGGGGCTGGCCCGGGAGATGCAGGAAGAGACGGGCCTGGATGTCGACGTCGGACCCGTCGTGGAGGTCTTCGACCGCATCATCCGCGACGAGCATGAACGGCCCCGCTTCCACTACGTACTGGTGGACTTTCTCTGTACGGCGCGGGCGGGGGCGCCGGTCGCTGGCAGCGACGTCGCGGAGGTCGTGCTCGCGGAGACCGGTGACCTGGCCCGGTACGAACTCACGGCGAAGACGGTCGAGATCATCGGCCGGGCGCGCCGGCTCGCCAGCTGACGCTACTCGGACACGGGCAAGGCCTGGCCCGCCGCTGCCTTCTCTCGGGCGGCCGTCATCAGCAACGAGACTCCCGTGTAGATGATCACGAGGGTCACCAGCCACATCACATAGTAGAGCGGCAGGCTCTTGACGACCACCAGCGCCAGCGCGGACCCGACCACGCCTCCCATCGCCATGCCGATGGTCGTCTTCAGGGAATACCGGCCGGCCCGGATGAACTTGATGCTGGAAATCGGCATCAGGAAGGCACAGGCGCCCATCATGATCGGGAAGGCCACTCTCAGATTCATGCCGAGCATCGCCACAAGCACCATGCACGGCGCGTAGTAGCCAATGCCCAGGGGCATGATCGATCCGAGGAGGAAGCTGCCGGCCAGTCCCAGCACCAATCGCAGCCCCGTCACACCGAGGACGATACCTTCGACGGCCGATGTCTGGACGAAGCCGGATTGGGCGGCGGCCGGCACCCGCACGCTGCTCCATTCCCGGCCCGGGTCGACAAGCTCCAGCGGCGTGCCGGGCGGAAGCGTCGCGACCGCCGCCGCCTCACTCGCCGGCCCCGATCGCAGCACGATCTCCGTGCGACCCGTCGAGACCGAGTCGGTGGGCATCAACCCCGTGACCTTCGCGAACAGGAACCCGGCGGCGACCAGCAGGGCTATCCCCATGCCGAGCTGAATCCCGCGTCGGGGCAGGCGGGCCACGATGCCGGCTCCGAACCACGACCCGGCGACGGCGGTCACGATCATCAGGATGAGCGTCCACGGGTCGACGGCGATGAGCGTGATGCCGATGAACGCCTGCGTGATGGTGGGAAGGGCATACCCGACATTAAGGGAGCCCGGGATCAGTTCGTCCCTGACGAGCTTTCGCAGTCTGAAGTAGGTCGTCGAGGTCGCGAAACTGCCGATGCCGAGGGCATCGAAGAAGTTGGCGAAGAAGCCGACGGCGATCCGCTCGGCATCCGGGCGCCCGGGGTCCGGGGTGTCGCGATTCTGGCGAGCGAGAACGGCCCAGCCGGCCACGAAGGCGGCGGTGAGGATGCCGAGGGCGATGAACAGCGCTGCAATCACTCGCGTCCCCTTTGGAGTTTGCTGGCGGACGAATATATCATGCACGGAACCGCGTCAGGCGGATCCCTATGACCAGCCTCGTCTTCAAGCTCGACATGGTGCAGACGCTCGCCCTGGCGGCCGTCGTCCTCTTCGTGGGGTACGGCGTGCGGCGGCGCGTCGGTGTCCTCGACCGCTACAACATCCCGGCGCCGGTCATCGGCGGGTTCCTGTTCGCCTCCGTGGCGCTGGCGCTCCGCCTGCAGGGGATTGTCGCCTTCGAGTTCGACACCACGCTCCAGACGCCGCTGATGATCGCCTTCTTCACGACGATCGGCCTCGGGGCAAGCCTGGCGCTCCTCAAGGTCGGCGGGCCCCAGGTGCTGCTGTTCTGGGTGCTGGCGAGCGCCCTGGCGGCCGCGCAGAACGCCGTGGGCCTGCTCCTCGCCAAGGGCCTGGGCGTGCACCCGCTGCTCGGCCTGATCGCGGGCTCGATCACCATGACGGGCGGGCACGGCACGGGGGCGGCCTTCGGCAAGCTTCTGGAAGACCAGTACGCCGTCGGCGGCGGGCTGACGCTCGCGATGGCGGCCGCCACCTTCGGGCTCGTGAGCGGCGGCCTCATCGGCGGGCCAATCGCCACCGCGCTCATCGGGCGGCACCGCCTGAAGACGCCCGGGCGCGGAGCCGGCACGGCGGCTGTGCCGGCGGGCGTCGGGGCGATGGGGCTCGAAAGCGAAATCGACACGGAGCCGACGGGCGCGGCCCCGACGGCCTACACGCTGCTCAAAACCATCACCGTCATCCTCGTGGCGATGTGGGCCGGCTCGCTTCTGAGCGGCCGGCTCGGCCAGTATGTGACGCTGCCGGCGTACATCTGGGCGATGATCATCGCGGCGCTCATCCGGAACGGCGACGAGGTGCTGCGCCGCGTCAGGCTGCACCAGCGCGTGGTCGACGACCTCGGCACCATCGCGCTGTCGCTGTTCCTGGCCATGGCGCTCATGTCGCTCAAGCTGTGGGAGTTGCTCGACCTGGCCGTCCCCATGCTGGTCATCCTGGCGGCGCAGGTGTCCATGATGGCCGCCGTCGCGTACTTCGTGACCTTCCGGGTCATGGGACGGGACTATGATGCCGCGGTCATGGCCGGGGGGCACTGCGGGTTCGGCCTCGGCGCCACGCCGAACGCCGTGGCCAACATGGAGGCGATCGTGGAGCGGTTCGGCAGCGCCCCGCGGGCGTTCCTCGTCCTGCCGATGGTCGGCGCGTTCTTCATCGATTTCACGAATGCGCTGATCATCACGGCGTATATCAGTCTGGTGCACTAGGGCCGGGGCAAGGGGCAGAGGACAAGGGGCTGGCTTCTGACCGCGGAGACCACTTATGGACCTCTCTCGCGATGCTGCGTGGGCGCTGCTGACGGAATTCACGCAGAACGACAACCTGCAGAAGCACGCGCTGGCGGTGGAGGCTGCCGTTCGGGGGTACGCCCGCCTGTGGGGGGAGGACGAATCGGCCTGGGGGGTGACGGCGCTCCTGCACGACTTCGATTACGAGCGCTACCCGGACCTTGCCGACCATCCGTTCAAGGGCGCGGAGATCCTGCGCGAGCGCGGCTATCCGGAGTGGCTGGTGCGGGCGGTGATGTCGCATGCCGACCATGCCGGGGTCGCGCGCGAGACGCGCCTCGAGCACACGCTGTTCGCCTGCGACGAGATGGCGGGGTTCGTCACGGCTGCCGCGCTGATTCGGCCGTCGAAGAGCCTGCTGGACCTGGAAGCCAGGTCGGTCGTGAAGCGAATGAAGGAGAAGGCCTTCGCCAGGGCCGTCAACCGCGACGACCTGCGCCGGGGCGCGGAGGAGATCGGCGTACCCCTGGACGCCCACGTGGCGAATGTCATCGCCTTCATGCGTGAGCAGGCCGACGAGCTGGGGTTAAGGGGGGGGCTGTGACGATGATTAGAAGCAAGAAGCCGGAAGGGCTCACTGACGATTGTCAGAAGCCAGAAGGCGGACCTCACTCTGGACGGACCTTCTTGCTTCTGGATTCTTGCTTCTGACTTCCGACTGCTGGCCCATTCGTGAACCACGCCCAGGTCCACCTCGTATCTAGCTGGTGAGCATGAGCGATCCCGTCGCCGATCCGGTCGTCACTATCAACAGCCTCACCGTCCTGTACGGGAAGCAGCGGGCCCTGAACGACGTCACCGCCTCGTTCCCGCCGGGCGCGGTGGGCCTGCTCGGGCCAAACGGCGCGGGCAAGAGCACGCTGCTCAAGACGCTGCTCGGCTTCATCGTGCCGGCCGCGGGCGCGATGAAGGTGCTCGGCCTGGACGTGGCGACCTCGCCGGCCCAGATCCGTGCGCAGCTCGGCTACATGCCGGAGATCGACGCGCACATTCCGGGCATGAACGCCGTGTCGTTCGTGGCGTACTGCGGCCAGCTGGCCGGATTGCCCCCGGTGGACGCCATGCAGCGCGCCCACGAGGTGCTCTACTACGTGGGCCTCGGCGAAGCCCGGTACCGGAACGTGGAGACCTACTCGACGGGCATGAAGCAGCGCATCAAGCTCGCCCAGGCCCTGGTGCACGACCCGGACCTGCTGTTCCTCGACGAGCCCACCAACGGCATGGACCCGAAGGGCCGCGAAGAGATGCTGGAGCTCATCCGCGACCTGGCCCACAACAAGGGCATGAACCTGATTCTCTCGTCGCACCTGCTGCCGGATGTCGAATTCACCTGCGACCACGTCATCGTGCTGCACCATGCGGTCGTGGCGACCCAGGGGCCCATCGACGAGCTGAAGGGGCCCCGCGGCAGCGTGTTCGAGTTCCGCATCAAGGGCGACCGCGCCGCGTTCAGCCGGGTCCTGGCCGCCGCCGGGCTCTCGGTCCATGCGGGCGAAGAGGACGTCATGCGGGTCTTCGTCCCCGACCAGCGCGGCGCCCACGCGCTGTTCGCCCTGGCGGCGGAACACGGCTACCAGGTCCGCCACCTGCGGCCCAGCCTGCCGACGCTCGAAGACGTGTTTGCCCAGGCCGTGGGCGAGGAGTAGCGCGTGCCCATCCACGACCAGAGCTACCGGCGGTACGGCGGCGAGCGGGCGCCGGAGGGGCGGGCGTGGACCGTCATCACGGCGGCCGGCATCAAGACCATGCTCGCGAAGCGCAAGTTCCTGGGGCTGCTGCTGGTCGCCTGGCTGCCGTTCATCGTCCGCGCGGTGCAGATGTACATCGCGGCGAATTTTCCGCAGGCGTCGATGCTCGCGCCAACCGCCGAGACGTTCCGCCAGTTCCTCGAACAGCAGGGCGTCTTCACGTTCTTCGTCACCATCTTCACCGGCGCGGGCCTCATCGCGAGCGACCTGCGGGCCAACGCCCTGCAGATCTACCTGTCGAAGCCCCTGGGCCGCTTCGACCCGTGGCTGACTGTCAGGCCGCGGGTCTGCCAGTCGTCGGACCTATCGGCGCCGATTCGGTTTTCCACATGGCTCACATC
>JAWOGY010000049.1:0-3271 GCA_046496425.1 Vicinamibacterales bacterium | reverse complement strand
GTGGCCACGGTCGAGGTCGCGGCCGGGCAGCAGGTCGCGCCAGGCCAGGTCCTGATGCGCTACGAACGAGGTGCCTGATGTCGAAGACGGTCGTCACCTGCGCGCTCACGGGCGTGCTCACCGATCCGGCGCAGCACCGCGTCCCCGTGACGCCGGAGCAGATGGCACGCGAGGCGCGCGCGGCGTTCGATGCCGGCGCCTCGGTGATGCACGTGCACTTCCGCCAGCAGAAGCCCGGCCTCGGCCACCTGCCCTCGTGGGAACCAACCGTGGCCGCGGAGATCACCCAGGCCATCCGCGAGGCCTGCCCCGGCGTGATCTTCAACCAGTCCACCGGCGTGGTCGGACCCGACATCGCCGGGCCCGCCGCCTGCATGCGCGCCATCCGCCCCGAGATCGCTGCCTGCAACGCCGGCTCGCTCAACTACCTGAAGGTCAGGAGCGACGGTTCGTGGGCGTGGCGGCCGATGCTGTTCGACAACCCGGTCGAAAAAGTCGCCGCCTTCCTCGAGGTGATGAAGGAAACGGGCGCGCTGCCCGAGTTCGAGTGCTTCGACACCGGCATCGTGCGCACGGTTGAGATGTACGCCCGCACCGGGCTCTACCAGGGCCACCTCGACTACAACTTCGTGATGGGCGTCGAGTCCGGCATGCCGGCCGATCCCGAGTTGCTGCCGATCCTCACGCGTCTCCTCGCCCCCGGGGCCACCTGGCAGGTGACCGCGATCGGGCGCGCCAACGTCTGGCCGCTGCACCGGCGCACGGCGGAACTCGGCGGTAACCTGCGCACGGGGCTCGAGGACACCTTCTACCTGCCCGACGGCAGCAAGGCGATCGGCAACGGTCCGCTGATCGAGGCGATCGTGCGCATTGCCCGAGAGTCCGGACGGGAGATCGCGAGCCCGGCCGAGGCGCGTGCCATCCTGCACATCCAGTAAAGGCCGCCCCGCACGGCGGCGGGGGAATCACTGTGAGACGGACACTGAAGATCGGGGGCGCGCTGCTACTCGCCGCGCTCGCCTACCTGGCGTTGTGGCCCGTGCCGATCGAGCCCGTGGCCTGGGAGGCGCCGGTGTTCGCGGGCTATGCGGGCCCGCACGCAGTCAACGACCGGCTCGCAGGCCTGACGCTGGTGGACGTGTCCCCCGAAATCGGTCCCGAGCACATCGACTTCGGTCCGGACGGGAAGCTCTATACCGGCGTGCTGTCCGGCGCGATCCTGCGCATGAACCCGGACGGCTCGCAGGTCGAGGTGGTGGTGAACACCGGCGGGCGACCGCTCGGCTTCGACTTCGCCGCTGACGGCCAGCTCATCGTGGCCGATGCGATGAAGGGCTTGCTGGCCGTCGGGCCCGACGGCTCGGTCGCCGTGCTCGCGGACCGGGTCGATGGCGACCCGATCCGCTACGCCGACGCCGTGGTAATCGCCTCGGACGGCCGCATGTACTTGACCGACGCCTCGCGACGATTCTCGCCGCTCGAGCTCGGCACCTTCGACGCCGCGCTGCTCGACATTCTCGAGGCCTCCTGCACCGGCCGCGTGCTGGCATACGAGCCTGACTCGGGCCTCACCTCGGTCGTGATCGACGGCCTGTGCTTTCCGAACGGGGTAGCGCTGTCCGGCGACGAGCGGCACCTGTTCATCGCCGAGACCGGCGCGTACCGGATTTGGAAGGTGGATCTGGCCGCGCGGGGACTCGATGCGCGGTCGGCGCTGGCCTCCGGCGACGCTCGCGCCCGAGTGATCGCGTCCAACCTGCCGGGATTTCCCGACAACCTCACCCGCAGCGCCGACGGCCGGCTCTGGACCGGGCTCACCAAGCCGCGCGCCGCGGCCATCGACCGCATGGCCTCGAAGCCCTGGCTACGGTCCCTGACGCTCCGGCTGCCAAAGTCGCTGTGGCCGGTACCACCCACCTACGGACACGTCATCGCTTTCGACGAGGACGGCCGGGTCGTGGCCGACCTTCAGGATCCGGCCGGCCGCCTCGCGGAGACCAGCGGCGTCACCGAGCACGGCGGGCAGCTGTACATACACAGCCTCCACGCTCCGGCGCTCGGCGTCCTGGACGCCCCCGCCGCCGGCCTGCCGCCAGCCGCGTCACCAGAAGATCTGGAAGCCATGCAGGGCCCAGGCCAGTAGTACCAGGGTCGCGGCCACCCCGGCGAAGAGGGCTGCGGTCAGGGCATAGAGATAGTTCGATTGCTGCGTGAACATGGCGCCTCCTTTGTCAGGCTCTGTCGAGACTGGCGCCGGGGGACCGTAGTTCGGCGGCCCCGCCGGAGCACGCCCCTGACTCTGCCGAGTGGCATTTTACGCCTGTCGTGCTGCATTGCAGCGAAATTGGCGACCCTGCCTCACACTTTCCGACGGTAAATATAATTCATTCAACTTCAATTACTTGAAGGTCATTTTGCGGCTTTGACACACGGCCCGTGAGCGGCATTGTTCGACAATATAGATGCAACGCTTGACCGTCATTCCGATTAGCAAAACAATTTGACCATGGACCAGCTGCTCGCCATGAAGGTATTCACCCGGGTGGCCGAACGCGGCTCGTTCGCCCAGGCGGCCGACGGGCTGGACATCTCCCGGGCGGCGGCCAGCGCCCACGTCGCGGCGCTGGAAAAGCATCTCGGGGTCCGGCTGCTCAACCGCACCACCCGGCGGGTCGCCTTGACTGCCGAGGGTGCGGACTTCCTGCGCCGCAGCCGCCGCATCCTGGACGAAGTCCAGGATGCCGAGGAGACGCTGCGCGGCTCGCGCTCGAAGCCGCAGGGCCTGCTGCGCGTGGACGTCCCGGTCGTGTTCGGCCGCTACCTGCTGCTGCCGGCCCTCCCGGAGTTCACGCGCCGCTACCCGGCCATCGACCTCGACATCCGCCTGAACGACCGCGTGGTGGACCTCCTGGCCGAGCGCGTGGACGTTGCCTTGCGCGTGGGCCCCGTGCAGCAGGCGGGTCTCGTCGCACGGCGGGTCGGCCAGATCAATATCGTCACCTGCGCCTCGCCGACTTACCTCGCCGATCACGGCGAGCCCGCAACGCCGGAGGACCTGCGCCAGCACCGCCTGCTCGGACTGACCTCCGCCGCCGGACTCCATGAGCTCATCGCCTTTCACGACCTGGCTGCGTCCCCACGTGATGCCCTCGACCTCGGGAGGAGGCACCAGCGTCCCCGGGGACGCGGGGTCGTCGGTGCCGGACATCGTTGCGAGCGCGGGCACCACGATCTCGGCCACGTCGATGGCGTAGGCGATGGGATCGAGATC
>JAWOGY010000218.1:0-9011 GCA_046496425.1 Vicinamibacterales bacterium | reverse complement strand
GAAGACAGAAGCCAGAAGACAGAAGAAACGCACGCCCCACAGCGCGACTTCGCGAGCGACGGCGGTGCCCGCGTCGCCGCGGGCACACCTGCCCTTCTGGTTTCTGGCAAACGTCAGAGGGCCCTTCTGACTTCTGTCTTCTATCTCTACACATCCTGCCGCTCGTCGTGCCCCCCCAGGTCGAGGGGGCCGGGAGTGAAGTGAATCTGATGAGCGGCGATGCGGTCGCGCAGTACCCGGCGGGCCGCCCCGAGCTGCTCGAGGGGCACGGTCAGCCGGCCGGCCTGCTGGTGCGCGTGCGCGACAATCAGCACGGGCGGCCCCTCGTGGCGCCACGACAGGCCCGTGATGCCCGCCCACCGGGCGAACCCGCGGTCGAGGCGGACGCCCTGCTCGTAGAACCCCCGCTTGAGGCGCAGGCTCAGCGGGTAGAGGTAGCCGTAGTAGGTCAGCATCATCGCCTCGCCGAAGAGGCGCGACACGTGCCACTCGAGCACCACCAGCTTGTAGACGATGAGGATGCCGAGGCCGACGGAGATGAGCGCAGGCAGCGCAGCGTACCGCGGGGGCGGCATGCGCCACGCAAGGATGGCGTCGTGGCGCCGCCGCCAGTCCTGAACGCACACCCGGGCCGTGAGGAGGTTCGCGGCCAGGAACCCCACGCCGAAGAGGAACATCAGGGTGCCGGGCGGGTCTTCCACAACGGTTCCTGAGGCGGACTACGGGCGGCCCTCGCCGCCAGCCGCGAGCGACGGATCGAAACACCGCCGGCACCGGGCCTCGTAGGTGCCCTGCGCGCCGAGGAGCAGGCGGTCGCTGCTCACCACGAGGCGCTGCGTGTGATTGGCCGGGTTGCCGCACACCATGCAGATCGCGAGCGTCTTGGTGATGTATTCGGCGATGGCCAGCAGCTGCGGCATCGGCTCGAAGGGCTTCCCCAGGTAGTCCTGGTCGAGCCCGGCGACAATCACGCGCTTGCCGCGGTCCGCGAGGGTGTTGCAGACGGCCGGCAGCTCGGCGTCGAAGAACTGCCCCTCGTCGATCCCCACGACCTCGGTGTCGTCGTCGACGGCCTGGAGCAGTTCGGCCGACGAGCCGACGTTGCGCGAGGGAATCCGCATCTCGCTGTGGGACACGATCTCGTCGTGCGCATAGCGCGAGTCGAACTGGGGCTTGAAAATCTGCACCTTCTGGCGGGCGATCTGCGCACGGCGCAGCCGGCGGATGAGCTCCTCGCTCTTGCCGCTGAACATGCTTCCGCAGACAACCTCGATCCACCCCGTGTGCTGTGTGCGTTCGGTGTCCATCGCGTTCACTCGACAGCTATGCCCTGCCCTGGTATTCGCCCGACTCGGTGTTCACGCGCACCTTGTCGCCGATGTTGATAAAGGGCGGCACGGAAACCACCAGGCCGGTCTCGAGCGTGGCGGGCTTGAGCTGCGCGCTCGCCGTGGCGCCCTTGATGGCCGGGGCGGTGTCGGTCACCGCCAGGTCGATCGTCTGCGGGAGTTCGATGCCGACCGGCTCTGTGCCGTAGAATTCGACCTTGATGACGGACTCGGGCACCAGGTAGCCCACCGCGTCGCCCAGCACCTCGTCCGACAGGGAAATCTGCTCGTAGCTGCTCGTGTCCATGAAGTGATGCCCGCCCGAGTCGCTGTACATGTACTGCATCGAGACTTCGTCGAGGCTCGCTCGCTCGACCACGTCTTCCGAGCGCAGGCGCTGATCGTTCAGCGTGGCGTTCCGGATGTTGCGCAGCTTGACGCGGACGAAACCGCGGAGGTTTCCGGGCGTTACGTGCTGCAGTTCGAGGATGCGGTAGAGCTCCCCGTCCAGCACGATCAGGTTCCCCTTCTTCAGGCGCGTCGCTTGAATCGAGCTCATCGTCCTTCCACGTTCGCCCCGAGAGGGGCACAGGCGCCCATGCGCGGGCGGTTGGCGACCGTAAATCCTTATGATCGTAGCACATGTGGCCAGCTGTCGCCAATCGTGCTACGATGCTTTCCGTGGCTTTTTCACGCTGGGATCCGCTGCACGACCTCCTCGCCCTGCACGAGCGGATGAACCGCCTCGGCTCGGACGACCCGCCCGGCTGGACGCCGGCGGTCGACCTCTACGAGACCGCCGATCGCTTCGTCCTCAGCATCGAGCTGCCGGGCCTGACGCGCGAGCAGATCAAGATCGAACTGCAGCACGACATCCTGACGGTCCGAGGCGAACGGGGCGTCCAGCACGAAGAAGGCGCGCAGTTCCACCGGGTCGAACGCGGCCATGGCCCCTTCGCGCGGTCGTTCCCGCTTCCGCAGCCTGCCGACGCGGAGCGCGTGCAGGCCGAGTTTCGTGACGGCGTCCTGACGGTCGTCATTCCGAAGCTCCAGCCGCCCTCCCGCCGCGTCCCCGTGGAGTGACATGAAGCGGCTCCTCTTCTCCGCGCTTGCCATCTTCATCGGCCTCGCCGCGGGACTGGTCCTCACCGGGCGGCTGCACTCGTCGCAGTCGAGCGACGCCGCGGCGGTCGCGCCGCCCGGCGACGCCAGCGGCCAGGCGGGCCCGCCGGCTCCGCAGTCCGGAGGCGCCGGCAGGACCATCGGCGGGCTCCCCGATTTCACCGGCGTCGCGAGCCGGGCCGTCAGCGCGGTGACGAAGATCTCGTCGACGCAGGCGGTCCGGACAGCGAACAACCCGTTTTTCAATGACCCGGTCTTCCGGTATTTCTTCGGCGACGAGCCCGAGACCTTCGGCGGCGGGGAACTCCGGGACGTACCGCTCGGCTCGGGCGTGGTCGTGACAAGCGACGGCTACGTGCTGACGAACAACCACGTCGTGGGCGACAACGGCGCCGAGTTCACCATCGGCCTGGCCGACAAACGAGAACTCCGCGCGCGGGTGGTGGGCACCGACCCCTGGACCGACATCGCGCTGCTCAAGGTGAGCGCAGCGGGCCTGCCGGTCATCCCGTGGGGCGACTCCGCGACGCTCAAGGTGGCCGAGTGGGTGCTGGCCATCGGCAACCCGTTCCAGCTGAACCAGACGGTGACGCTCGGCATCGTCTCGGCGATCGGGCGCACCAACGTGGGCGTGGCCGCCTACGAGGACTTCATTCAAACCGACGCGGCCATCAACCCCGGCAACTCCGGCGGCGCGCTGGTCAACGGGCGCGGCGAACTGGTCGGCATCAACACCGCCATCTACTCGCAGAGCGGCGGCTACCAGGGCGTCGGCTTCGCGGTGCCCAGCAACCTCGCGCGCAAGGTGATGAACGACCTGATCAAGTACGGGCAGGTGCGGCGCGGCACGCTGGGCTACCTGGAGGTCCGCGAGATCAACGAGGCCCTCGCCCAGCGCCTCGAGGTCCCGGTGCCGAAAGGCGTGCTCGTGCAGCGAATGACCCGGGACTCGTCGGCGTACGATGCCGGCATCCGCCCGGGTGACGTGATCGTGTCGCTCGATCAGAAGTCCGTCGAGGACATGGGCCAGTTGCTCCGCCTCGTCGCCGATGCGCCCATCGGCAGCACCGTCACCGTCGGCGCCTACCGCGACGGCCGCAAGATGGACTTCAAGGCTACCGTGGTGGCCATGAGGCAGCGGACGGCGAGGCGGTAGTCAGAAGCCAGTCCGTCGTCCTGACACCGACCGGTTCCCTGCTGCAAAACACCGCCAGGCATGCTCCGTGCCGATCCGGATGCCAATGCGCGGCGACCACTCCACGTCGGCGATCTCGATCCCGCGATCCTCGATCCAGAGACCTGCGCCGCTGGCGGGCGCGTGCGTGAGGTCGGCGCGATTGTCGGCCAGCGTGATGCCGAGGGCGCGCGCGAGGTTTCCGGGGCCCCGGCACAGATCGTGGGCGGCCAGAGACGGCCGGCCCCGCCGCCGCCGCATCAGCGCCTCGCCGTCGACGGGTTCGAGCGCGCGCACGAGCACGGCGGCCGGGAATCCGCGCCGCTCGGCGACGGCGTTGAACAGGCAGTGCATGCCGTAGGTGAAGTAGACGTACGCGAGGCCGGGGTCGCCGTACAGCGGCGCGTTGCGCCGCGTCGGCCCCGACGCCGCATGGCACGCCGGGTCGGTCTCGCCGATGTAGGCCTCGGTCTCGACAATCATCCCCGCCGCCACGCCATCGTCGGACCGGCGGACCAGCAGCTTGCCGACGAGGTCGCGGGCGACCGCGAGCGTGGCGCGGTCGTAGAAGGTGCGCGGCAGCGGGCGGCCGCGGCGGCGGCCCGCGCTCACGGCACGCGGCCGGCGGCGCTGACGCGCGGCACGAGGCGCTTGTGCGATCGCGCCGCCGCGGCCGCCACCTGTTTGTTCCGGTCGCGCATCAGGACGTCGACGAGGCCGAGCGACGTCTGGTCACCGACGATCCCGAGCACCTCGGCCACGCCCGTGCGCACCTTCGTGTCCCCGTGCGTCGAGAACGCGCCCAGTTCGCCGGCGGCTGCCGCGCCAAGCTCCACCAGGTACGAGAAGGTGTCCGCCTCCAGCGAGGAGTACCTGAAGCCCTGCACCAGCTTCGCCATCTCGCTGAAGTCGCCGGTGCGCGCCTTCGCGAACGCCAGCGCGTGCCCGACATACGCCGACTGGTCACCGTCCATCTTCGCCTTCATCTGCGCCATCGAGGCCGGGTCTCCCGTGCGCGCGATGCCCTCGATGGCCAGGCGCCGCACCTGCGCGTCGCGGTGGCCGAGCTGCGCCAGCAAGACCGGCAGGCTTCCTGGATGACCGATCTTTGCGACGGCGTCCAGGGCGGCCATCGCCTCGGGCCCCTTCTTGTGATAGTTGAAGAGATCCGTCAGCGACTGCACCGCGCGCTCGTATCTCATCTCGCCCAGCGCCCCCATCGACGCCAGCCGGAGGTCGAGGTCGGCCTCGTTCAAGCCTCCCACGATCAGGTCGCCGGCCTCCACGCGGATGGACGCGAGGTCGCCGCCGGGCGACCCGCTGTCGTTCGCGGCGCCGAGCAGCCGGCCCAGCGCATTCGTGGCCGCCTGCTTCATCACCGAGTTGGACTCGCGCAGAATCGCGATCAGGCCGTCCAGCACGGCGTTGGCGTCCGGAAGCCGGCCCTGCCGGGCGAGGGGCCTGCCCAGCACGGCCAGGCTGTAGGCGGCGTCGAACCGCACGGCCGGGGTGATGGACCCGGTCGCGAGCACGAGGCCGCGGATGACCTCGGGAGAGACGGGATTGGCGATCGTCGCGCCGGGCCCCTGGACGAAGGCGAACAACGCCAGCGTGGCGCCCTTCTCCTTGATGAGGGACTTGCCGAAGGCCCAGGTGTAGTTCGCGTCCACCAGGTAGAGGCCCAGCACCGTCTCCACAGCGGCTCCCTGCACGGTCGGGTCCGGGTCGGCGAGCAGGGGCGCGAGCGCCGGCGCCGCCTCGAGGTACCCCGCCTGCCGGAGCAGCACGAGCGAGCGGATACGCACGCTCGGGTCGGGGCTCTTCAGCCCCGCGATCACGGTTTCAAACGCCACGTCCTGTGCGGGCGCCGGCGCGGGCGCGGTCATGAGCGACGCGGCCGCGATAACCACGGCCAGCAGGAACGGCCTCGCGGCCGCCGTGCCGGGTCGAGGCCCCGGCGTCACGTCGTCGTGCGGGCCCCGTGCGCAGGTCCGGAGCCGGTCTCCCGTTGTGCCTGTCATGCCAATGCCCCCCGTTCCTCGGCCCGGCGGCCCGACGTCAGCACGTGGCGCAGGTACCGGCCCGTGTGCGAACCCTCCACCGTCGCGATCTCCTCCGGCGTCCCGGTGGCCACCACGCGACCGCCCTCGTCGCCGCCTTCCGGCCCGAGGTCGATGATGTAGTCCGCCGTCTTGATGACGTCCAGGTTGTGCTCGATGACGAGCAGCGTGTGCCCCGCCTGCAGCAGGCGGCGGAACGCGGCGAGCAGCCTGGCGATGTCGTCAAAGTGTAACCCGGTCGTGGGCTCGTCGAGGATGTAGAGCAGCCGTTCGCTGCCGGTGGCCGCCAGGTGCGCCGCGATCTTGACCCGCTGCGCCTCGCCCCCGGAGAGCGTCGTGGCCGGCTGGCCGAGGCGCAGGTAGCCCAGGCCGATCTCGTCGAGCACGTGCAGCCGGCGCAGCACCTTCGGGGACGCGCTGAAGAACGCGAGGGCCTCGCGCACGGTGAGGTCGAGCACCTGGTGCACGTTCTTGCCCTTCAGCGTCACCTCGAGCACCTTGGGCTTGAAGCGCCGGCCTTCGCACACGTCGCAGGGCACGAAGACGTCGGCCAGGAACTGCATCTCGACGCGCACCTGGCCCTCGCCCTCGCAGGCCTCGCATCGCCCGCCGGGCACGTTGAACGAGAAGTGGCTGGCCGTCAGGCCCGCTGCCCGCGCGTCCTTGGTCGACGCGAAGAGCTCCCGGATCGCGTCGAACGCCTTCAGGTAGGTCACCGGGTTCGACCGCGGCGACCGCCCGATGGGCGTCTGGTCGACCAGGACGGCGTCGCTCACGTACTCGGCGCCCTCGATCCGCCGGTGCGCGCCGACGCGCCGCTCCGTGCTCCCCTTCAGCCGCTTGATGGCCGGATAGACGATGTCGTGCACGAGGGTCGACTTGCCCGACCCGCTCACGCCGGTGATGACGGTCAGCGTGTTGAGCGGGATCTCCACGTCGATGTCGCGCAGGTTGTGCTCGGCCGCGCCGAACACCCGGATGCGCTGGCCGGCGCCGCGGAACCGGACCGACGGCACGGCAATCGACAGCTCGCCGCGCAGGTACTTGGCGGTGAGCGACCTGGGCTCGTGCATCAGGCCTTCGAGATCGCCGTTGTAAATCACCCGCCCGCCCTGCTCGCCGGCACCCAGCCCGAGGTCGACGATGTGGTCGGCGACGCGGATCATGTCGGCGTCGTGCTCGACGACGAGCACCGTGTTGCCCTGATCGCGCAACTGGCGGAGGATGCCGATCAGCCGCTGGTTGTCGCGGGGGTGCAGGCCGATCGAGGGCTCGTCGAGGACGTAGAGCGTGCCGACCAGCGCCGATCCGAGCGCCGACGCCAGGTTGATGCGCTGCGACTCGCCACCGGAGAGCGTCGACGAGAGCCGGTCGAGCGTGAGGTAGTCGAGGCCGACGTCGCTCAGGAACGCCAGCCTGCGCCGGATCTCCCCGAGCAGCTTGTCGGCGACCGCCGCGTCCTTCGGGCCGAGCGCCAGCCCGGCGAAGAAGCGCTGCGCCTCTTTCACCGTGAACCGGCACACCTCGTCGATCGTGCGGCCCCCGACGCGCACGTCCCTCGCCTCGCGGCGCAGGCGCGTGCCGTCGCACTCGGGGCACGTCAGGTACCCGCGGTAGCGGCTCAGGAACACGCGGACGTGCACCTTGTACTTCTTGCGCTCCAGCCAGCGGAAGAACCCGCGGATGCCCTCGAAGTCCCCGCCGTCGCCGTCGAGGACGAACCGCTTCTCGTCGGCCGTCAGGTCGCGCCAGGGCACGTCGAGGCGGATGCCGGCCGGCTTGGCGGCCCGCTTCAGCTCCGCGAGGTAGGTGCGGTAGTGCGGCTTGCTCCACGGCTCGATGGCGTGCTGGCTGATGCTCTTCGCCGGGTCGGGCACCACGAGATCCATGTCGATCTCGATGATGTTGCCGAAGCCGTGGCACGCCGCGCAGGCGCCGTAGGGGTTGTTGAAGGAGAACAGCCGCGGCTGCGGGTCCTCGTACGCGATGCCGCACGCCCGGCACTCGAAACGCTCCGAGAACGCGTGCAGCCGGTCGGGCAGCTCCACCGCGAACGCCGCGCCGCCGCCCTCCGTGTAGGCGATCTCAATCGAGTCGGTGAGGCGGCTCTCGATGCCCGGCTCGACCACGAGCCGGTCCACGATCACGTGCAACTCGGGCCGGCCCGCCAGCGCCGCCGCATCCACGTCGTCGAACGACGCGGCCCGGCCGTCGACCAGGAGACGCCCGAAGCCCTTCTTGCGAAGCGCGTCGAGCGTGGCGACCACCGCCGCCGTCCTGCCGTTCCCGTTGCCGTTCCCCTCCCGGTGACCGTTGCCGTTCCCCGCCTTCGCAGGTTCGTCGTCCGGAGCGGCCTCCTGGACCGCCAGGTCGGCGATCTCCTCTTCGGCGTCGGCCGACTCGGTCGACGCGGGCGACGCCGGCATCACCGCCACGTCGAAGCCGAGCAGGATGCGGGTGCCGGCCGGCAGCGCCGCAAGGCGTGCCGCCACCACCTCGGCCGTCTCCCGCATCACCTCCTGGCCGCACTGCCGGCATTCGGTCCGGCCCACACGCGCGTACAGCAGCCGCAGGTAGTCGTGGATCTCGGTGGTCGTGGCGACGGTCGACCGCGGGTTCCGGATGCTGTTCTTCTGGCGGATCGCGATGGCCGGGGACACGCCGTCGATCGAGTCGACGTCGGGCTTCTCCATCCGCTCCAGGAACTGGCGGGCGTAGGCCGAGAGCGACTCCACGTACCTCCGCTGGCCCTCGGCGTAGATGGTGTCGAAGGCGAGCGACGACTTTCCCGACCCGCTGACGCCCGTGATGATGGCCAGGCGCCCGTAAGGCAGCTCGAGACTGACGTTCTTCAGATTGTGGGTGCGGGCCCCGCGGACGACAATCCCATCCGTCCCGGCCTCGCGTTGCTCGGTCATCGACACGTCCGTCCCACTCCGGCGCCGTTCGGGGGTTCCCTAAATGAGCCATGGTAGCACACCCGCCTTCGCCCTGGCCTCGGCTCGAGCATGCCTCGGCCGGGCTTCGGCGCGGCTTCGGGATTCGCCCGCCTTCGCCCTGCCCTCGGCTCGAGCATGCCTCGGCCGGGCTTCGGCGCGGCTTCGTGGCGAGGGTCTCCGGGACTCGGAGGTCGCACTCGGAACTCGCGCAGTTGACAGGATCGACGCACGGCACATATCCTTGGAACTCGATGTCGTTCACCATGCCTCTCGCGCATCGCCACCACCATCACCGCCATCCTGGCGGTCCGGCGATGCTGCGCGCGCTGACGACGAACTAACTCCTCTCCTCAAGCGCCTTCTGCAGCACGCCGGATCTGGCGGGCCC
>JAWOGY010000121.1:0-22798 GCA_046496425.1 Vicinamibacterales bacterium | reverse complement strand
CTGGGACGTGCCCGACTGGAGCACATAGGCGGCCACGAGGCCGCCCGTGACGAGCCAGGCGCAGCAACAGCAGTTGCCGAGCGACACGCCCGGAAGGGCCGACAGCACGCCCATCACCAGCCCGCCCATCAGGGCCGGCTTCAGCATCATGTTGCCATTCATGCTCGCTCCCTCCGCGCTCGCTCGCCCGTCAGAAGTCAGAAGCAAGAATCCAGAAGCAAGAAGGAATGCCAGCTCAGCTCAACATCCGCCTTCTGGCTTCTGACAATCGTAAGCGGGCCCTTCTGGCTTCTGGCTTCTGACACGCTGCTAGTCGTAGTACTCCGCCCCCAAATGCGTGATGAGGTCCTCGCCCATCAGGTAGCGGAGCGTGTTCTTCAGCTTCATCGACTGGATGAACAGGTCGTGCTCGGGATACAGGTCTTTCGCGTGCATCGGGCTCTTGAAGAAGAACGAGAGCCACTCCTGGATGCCGCTCCATCCGGCCCGCTTCGCGAGGTCGAGGAAAATCACCAGGTCGAGCACGATCGGCGCCGCCAGGATGCTGTCGCGGCACAGGAAGTTGATCTTCAGCTGCATCGGGTAGCCGAGCCAGCCGACGATGTCGATGTTGTCCCAGCCTTCCTTGTTGTCGCCGCGCGGCGGGTAGTAGTTGATGCGCACGACGTGGCAGATGTCCTTGTAGAGCTGGGGGTAGAGGTCGGGCTGCAGGATGAAGTCGAGCACTGACTTCTTGCTCTCTTCCTTCGTCTTGAACGACTCGGGATCGTCGAGCACCTCGCCGTCGCGGTTGCCGAGGATGTTGGTCGAGTACCAGCCCTGCACGCCGAGCAGCCGGGCCTTGAGGCCGGGCGCGATGACCGTCTTGATGAGCGTCTGGCCCGTCTTGAAGTCCTTGCCCGTGATCGGCACCTGGTTCGCGAGCGCGAGATCCATCATCGCCGGTACGTCCACCGAGAGGTTCGGCGCCCCGTTCGCGAAGGGCACGCCTTCCATGAGCGCGGCGTAGGTGTAGATCATCGACGAAGGGATGGCCGGGTCGTTCTCCTCGAGGCCCTTCTCGAACGCCTCCAGCGTCTGGTGCGAGGGCGACTCGGTGAGGAAGATCTCCGTGCTGCCGCACCAGATCATGACCAGGCGGCTGAGGTTGTGCGCCTTCTTGAAGGCGCGGATGTCTTCGCGCAGCTGCTCGGCCAGGTCGCGCTTGTTCCTGCCCTTTTTCACGTTCGGGCCGTCGAGGCGCTTCACGTACTGGCGGTCGAAGACGGCTTTCCAGGGCTTGATGGCCTCGAGCTCCGGCCGGATCTGCTCGAGCAGATCCTTGTCGAGCACGCCCGCGTGCTTTGCCGACTCGTAGCAGTTGTCCTCGAAGATGTCCCAGCCGCCGAACACGATGTCGTTGAGGTCGGCGAGTGGCACGAAATCCTTGACCAGGGGCGAGCGCCCCTCGGTCCGCTTGCCCAGGCGGATCGTGCCCATCTGGGTGACGGATCCGATGGGGCTGGCGATGCCCTTGCGCACGGCGAAGACGCCGGCGATGAACGTGGTGGCGACGGCCCCGAGGCCGACGCACATCACGCCGAGTCTGCCTGTCGCGGGTGCGATTTCAATGGGTTTTTTCACGGCGAAGAACTATATCACGGCGTCACACCGCTGGCCTGAACCCCTCCACGAACGTCATGCCCTCCCGCTCGGCCAGGATGCGCGCGGGCCGGAAGAGGGCGTCCTCGAGCGCCCGCAGCAGCGTCGACGCCTCGGCGCTGGGCCCGGTGTGCGCGGGAGCGAAACCAAGGCGCCCGGCAAGGCCGAGGGGACGGCTGCAGACGACCAGGACGCGGCCGCCCGGGCGCACGACCCGCCGCACCTCCGCCAACCGGCCGGCGCGCTCGGCCGCGTGTCCCCGGAGCAGGGCGTCTCCGTCCACGATGCCGACATCGAAGGCGGCGTCCTCCAGCGGCCAGAGCGGCGCCTGAACGGCCACGACCTCGACCAGCACGCCCTCGGCCGCGGCAGCCGCTTCGAGCGGCCCCGCGGCCTCCGGGCTGTCCACAACCGCGCAGGCCCGCCCCGAAAGACCGGCCTTCGCGGCGAGTTTCGCGAACAGCTTCGGATTCCCCAGGCCGGCCTGCACGACCCGCTCCCCGAGACGGACCCCGGCCATGTCCATGGCCAGATCCATGGGTCCCCGCGCCCGCCTGAATCGGAACAAGCTCGCCATCGCCCCCTCCACCCATCGCTCGCCTCGCGAGAAACCCTGTCGGCACCTTTCGTCCCGAGTCCCGAGTCCCGAGTCCCGAGTCCCGAGTCCCGTAAGTTAGACACCCCCAAGTCCCCTGCAGGTATCACCGGGTGTCTCTACTGCGTACACCAGCGCCCCCGGCTTGGCGTCGGCGCTGCGTCCGAGGGCCGAATGCCGCCAGAAGTGACGATATCGGACGTCACCCCCTCCGGCAAGGAGTTTGCGTTACAGTCTGTCGTGATGGATGCCAGTCGTGTGCGGACACCGGCTCAGACGGCCCGACGCCTGTCGGCCGCCGCAATCGCCACACTCGCCGTCATTGTCTCCCCGGCCCTGGTTGGGCAGCAGGAGCAACAGCCCCGCTTCAGGACCGGCGTCGACGTGGTGAGCGTCTCGGCGACGGTGACGGACGCGAACGGCCGGTTCGTCCGCAACCTCACCCGCGACGACTTCGTGGTCTACGAGGACGGCGTCGCCCAGTCCATCCTCTACTTCAGCAACGAGCGCGTGCCGGTGAGCCTCGGCCTCGCCCTGGACACATCCGGGTCGATGGCCGGCGAGAAAATCCGCGCCGCGCAGGGCGCGCTCAGCCGCTTCCTCGTGGATTTGCTGGGCCCCGAAGACGAGGTCTTCGTGTACCGCTTCAGCGACGAGGCGGTGCTCGTCCAGGGCTGGACCACCGACCGCAAGCAGTTGCCGCGGCTCCTGGGCAATATCCACCCGAGCGGCGAGACGGTCCTCTACGACACGGTCGCCGAATCCATCCCGCTCGCGCAGGGCGGTCACCATCGCAAGAAAGCGCTGGTCGTCATCTCCGACGGAAACGACACAGGCAGCTCCACCTCCGTGACAGAGGTCCAGCGCCGGATCAGGGAGTCGGAGATTCTCGTCTACGCGGTGGGCATCGATGCGAACGCACGGACGGCACGCGCAGCGCCCTCGCCGGTCCGGCCCCGTTTTCCTCCCATCCAGCTCCGGTTCCCATGGCCGGGCGGCGGGCGCGTGCCCGGCGGACGGGTTCCTCCGCGCCAACCCCTGCCGCCGGCGCCCCCTGGCCCCGGCCTGCCGCCCATCGGCGGCGGCGGCGGCGGAGGGTCCTGGAACGCCGAGGAACCGGTGAACGAGTCGGCCCTCCGGGCCATGACCGACGACAGCGGGGGCCGCACCGAGATTGTCCGCTCCGCACGCGACCTCACGCCGGCCACCACCAGCATCGCCGACGAACTGAGCCGCCAGTACTACTTCGCGTACCAGTCGTCAGCCCCGAAAGACGGCAAGTGGCACGACATCCGCGTCGAGGTGCGCAAGGGCACCTATCACGTGAGAGCGAGGAAGGGGTTTGTCGCATCGGCGGGACAGTAGTAGTCAGAAGCCAGAATCCAGAAGGGCCCACTGACGTTCGTCAGAAGCCAGAAGACGGCGGTCAAGCTCGACGGGCCTTGCTTCTTGCTTCCGGCTTCTGGCTTCTGTCACTATCCCCCGGTGCCCGTCCTCCTCGTCGCCATAGGCCTTTCCATCCTCGGCAGCATCGGCGGCCTGCTGCTGGCCTCGACGCTGCTGCTCTTCAAGGACTCCGTCCGGGTGAAGGTCGTGCCATGGCTGGTCAGCTACGCGGTGGGCACCCTGCTCGGCGTCGCGCTGCTCGACCTGCTGCCCGAATCGCTCGAGTCGCTCGAGCCGACCACGGCGTTCGGCACGCTGCTCATTTCGATCCTGGCCTTCTTCACCTTCGAGAAGTTCCTGCTCTGGCGCCACTGCCATCACGACCATTGTGATCTGCACCGGTCGGCCGCGCCGCTCATCCTCGTCGGCGACGCGTTTCACAACTTCATCGACGGCGCGGTGATCGCCGCCGCCACGTACATCTCGATCCCGCTGGGGGCGACGACGGCGCTCGCGGTGGCCGCCCACGAGATTCCCCAGGAAGTGGGCGACTTCGCCATCCTCCTCGGCGCGGGCTACAGCCGGGTCAAGGCGCTGTGGCTCAACGTGCTGTCGGGCGTGTCGGCGGTGGCCGGCGTCCTGCTGGCGGGCCTGATGGTCGACCGCGTGCCGCTTCTCCTGCCCTACTTCCTCCCGGTGGCCGCCGCGAGCTTTCTCTACGTGGCGATGTCGGACCTCATCCCCAGCCTCCACCGCGGCCCGTTCGAGAAAGGCGCGTTGCGCCAGGTCCTGGTCGTCCTGGCGGGCATACTCACGGTCGTCCTGCTGTAGTCGCCGAGCGCGGGCGAGGCTCCCGCCAGCCGCTCCGCCGCGTCCGCTGACCTCGCTTCGGATGTAACACTTGACGGGACCGGCCGGTCTAACCGGGGTGAATCACGTTTCGTCGCGTGCCGCCGGCCTGGCGAACATAGCCGGCCGGCCCCGATGGTGGAGGTCCGCATGTTGCTGTACCGCAAGATGATCGTCGCGTCGTTCGCCGCAGCGGCACTGCTGCTGCCCGCCGCTGTCTCCCTCGCTCAGCCCTCTCCCCCGGTGGCGCCCGCGCCGCCGGGACCGCGGCTCAACCTCACCGAGGCCCAGCGGAACGAAATCAGGGGAGTGCGCGAAACCCAGCGCAAGGAGGCCCAGGCCCTTCGCGAGAAGATGCGCGCCGCGCGTCGGCAGCTGCAGCAGGCGATGCGGGCCGAGGTGCCGGACGAAGCCGCGATCCGGTCGGCCGCCGAAGCCCTCGGCGCGCTCCAGGCCGACCAGGCCGTGCTGCAGGCCCGCGCGAGAAGTCAGTTCATGCAACAGCTCACGCCGGAGCAGCAGGCGCAGGTGAAGCAGACGCGCGAACGAGCCGCCGCCCGCGCCGAGCGGCAGATGTTGCAGCGCAACCGGATGATGCGGCAGCAGTACCTGCGCTGGTGGAGAGGCTGGATTTAGGCGCCGTGCCGTCCCTTCCTGACGACCCACCAGATGATGGCGGATAGCGCCAGGATCGCGAGCAGGCCGCTCACGGCGAACAGCATCAGCGTCGAGTAGAGAATCGACGTCTCCTCGATGCGCGCCTCGATCTCGAGCGGCTTGCCCGCCTGCCGGTCTACAAGCCGCTGCTCCCAGACGAGGATGTTGCCGCGCTTCAGGTTGCCCGCGCCGGCGTTGTGGTACCGGACGCGGCTCGGCAGGTGCAGGCGCACGGCGACGAGTTCGCTGCCCTTCCAGCCGACGTCGCCGACCGGCTTCCCGGCGGCCGCGTTCAGCTGCTGGCGGTAGATCACGAGGTCGTCACGGCGGTCGATCCGGTACGTCGCCCACGAAAACGGCGCCGCCGATCCGAGCTTCGTGACATCGTCCACCGACATCCTGACCTGCACGAACTGCCGTCCGAACCGCCGCCAGCGGCTCACGCGCGTGACGCGCGTCGCCTCGGTCGTGAACAGGCGCCGGACTTTCGCCCGGTCGACGTTCGCCGTCGGCCGGATGTCCAGGTCCAGGCCGCGCAGGTTGACCAGGGCCGGCACCGACGCGTTCAGGTAGATCGTGGCGCTGCCGTCAATCGACAGATAGATGTCCTCGTCGTACTCGTAGTGCCGGATGAGCCCGCCGCCTCCGCACGCGGAGAGGCATGCGGCGGCAACCAGCGCTGTCAGGACCGCGAGAAAACCTCTCCGGACGCCCATCACCCGTCAATAATAGCGGAATGCGTTCAGTCTGGAGACCCGGCGGGAGCTTGTTCCCCCCGAGTCCCGAGTCCCGAGTCCCGAGCTACTGCCATGCCCACCCTCTTCCTCATCGACGGCTCCTCGCAGATGTACCGGGCGTACCACGCGATCCGCGGCTTGACGGGCCCTGACGGCCGCTCGACCAACGCGGTCTACGGCTTCGTCGCGATGCTGCGCAAGCTGCTGGCCGACCACAAGCCCGACGCCATCGCGGCCGCTTTCGACCTGGCCGGCCGCACGTTCCGCGACGACCTCGCCGGGGACTACAAGGCGAACAGGGCACCGATGCCCCCCGACCTGGTCGAGCAGGTTCCGCTCGTCCACGAAGCCTGCGCCGCCCTCGGCGTGCCGGTGCTGACATCCGAAGGGTTCGAAGCCGACGACGTCATCGGGACGCTGGCGCTCAGGGCAGCGGCCGAGGGCTACGACGTGGCCATCGTCACGGGCGACAAGGACTTCTTCCAGCTCGTCAGCGGGAGCATCCGCGTCTTCAATCCCCGCGACGAAGGCACCTGGTACGACCCGGCCGGCGTCGTCGAGAAGTTCGGCGTGGCGCCGGAGAAGGTGGTCGACGTGCTCGCGCTGACCGGCGACGCGGTCGACAACGTGAAAGGCGTGCCGGGCATCGGCGACAAGGGCGCGCGCGAGCTCATCGCGCAGTTCGGTTCGCTCGACGCCCTGCTCGAAGGCGCAACCGGCGTCCAGCAGAAACGGTACCGCGAGGCGCTGCTCGCCAACGGCGACGCCGCCCGGGCCAGCCGCGAACTGGTGACGATCCGGGCGGACGTGCCGGTCGAACGCGATGCGGACTCGCTGCGCTATCGCGGCCCCGACCAGGCCGCCTGCTATGCGCTCTTCTCGAAGCTGGGATTCCGCACCTTCACGAGCGACTTCGCGCCGACAGCCGCCGCCGTCGCCACCGACTACGCGATTGTCGACTCCCTGGACCGCCTGGCGGCCGAGGTGGCGGAGGCGCGCGCGGCCGGCAGCGTCGGCCTGCGCGTCGTCGGAGACGATGCGAACGCGATGCGGGGGGGCATCGTGGGCGTCGCGTTCTCGCGCGGCGAGCGACATGCGCGCTACGTGCCGCTCGGCCACCGCGCCCTCGACGAGGTGACCAATCTCGACGCCCGCGGCGCGCTTCTCGCGCTTGCCCCCCTCATCGAAGACGAGAAGGTCGAGAAAGTCGGCCACGACGTGAAGTACGACGCCATCGTCCTGGCGCGCCACGGCGTGACGGTGGCGGGCCCGGGATTCGACACGATGCTGGCCAGCTACCTGCTCGACTCCACCCGGGCGCCGCACGCGCTCGAGACGCTGAGCATCGAGCACCTCGGCTACAAGCCCCTCACGGAGGAGGCCGTGTACGGCAAGGGCGCGCGGGCATCGGCGCCGGCCGACATGCCGGCGACCGCCACGCTCGCGTACGCCGCCGAGCGCGCGGACATTCCCCTGCAACTGGCCCGCGTGCTGCGCGCCAGGCTGACCGCCGAGGGACTGGACTCGGTGTACGAGGAGCTCGAGTGGCCCCTCGTGCCGGTGCTCGCGGCCCTCGAGCAGGTGGGAGTGCGCGTCGACACCGCGGCGCTCGGATCGCTGTCGCGGAAGCTTGACCAGGAGATGCACGCGCGCAGTTCGACGATCTTCGAGCTGGCGGGCGAGGCGTTCAACATCAACTCGCCGAGACAACTGGGCGAGATTCTGTTCGAGAAACTCAAGCTGCCCGTGCTGAAGAAGACCGGGACAACCCGCGTGGCCTCGACCTCGGTGGACGTGCTCGAGGAACTCGCGCTGACGCACGAACTGCCCCGCCTCATCCTCGACTGGCGGACCATGCAGAAGCTGAAGGGCACCTACATCGATGCCCTGCCCCAGCTGGTGAATCCCGCCACCGGACGCGTGCACACGAGCTTCAACCAGGCCGTGGCCGCGACGGGCCGGCTGAGCAGCAGCGACCCCAACCTGCAGAACATTCCCGTCCGCACGGAGCTGGGACGGCAGATCCGGCGGGCCTTCGTCGCCGAGCCGGGCTGCGTGCTCATCTCGGCCGACTACTCGCAGATCGAGCTGCGGGTTCTTGCGCATCTCTCCGGCGACGACGCGCTCATCGAGGCCTTCCGCCGGGGCGAAGACATTCACGACCGCACGGCGCTGGCCATCTTCGGCACCGAGAGCGGGCTCGACCGGAAGGAGATGCGCAACCGGTCGAAGATGGTGAACTATGCGCTGCTGTACGGCAAGACCGCCTTCACGCTGTCGAAAGACATCGGCGTGACGCAGCAGGCGGCGCAGGCCTTCATCGACGCGTACTTCGCCGGGTTCCCCGCCGTGCGCCAGTTCATCGACCGGACGCTCGAAGGCGGGCGCGAGACGGGCATGGTGAAGACGCTGGCCGGGCGCCGGCGGCCCGTGCCGGAACTCACGAGCAGGAACGGCCAGGTGCGCAGCGCCACCGAGCGCGTGGCGGTGAACATGCCCATCCAGGGCACCGCCGCCGACATCCTGAAGCGCGCGATGATCGACGTCCACCGCGCGCTGGAGGCCAGGCCAGCCCGGGACGGCGGCATCCGCGCCCGCATGATCCTGACCGTGCACGACGAACTGCTCTTCGAAGTGCCGCGCGACGAAGCCGACGAGGTGGCCGCCCTGGTGAAGCGCCTCATGGAAGGCGCCGCCGAACTCGCCGTCCCCCTGACGGTCGATGTGGGCATCGGGGAGAACTGGAAGGACGCAAAGGGATAGGGACGAGGGGCTTGGCGCTGGGCGCTAGTCTGTCGCGCCGTCAGGCTACCCACGCGGCAGAAACCTTGTCCGACTAGTCCCTAGCGCCTAGCCCCTAGCGCCTAGTAAGATGCCCCAGATGCCGCCGCTTGTTGTGCCCCGCGAAGCCCACACGCTCTCGCGGCGCGATGTCGATCCCGAGGCCCTCAAGGTGCTCTACCGCCTGAAGGACGCGGGCTTCAAGGCGTACATCGTCGGCGGCGGCGTGCGGGACCTGCTCCTCGAGCGCCGGCCGAAGGACTTCGACATCGGCACCGACGCGCACCCGTACCAGATCAAGAAGCTCTTTCGGAACTGCTTCATCATCGGGCGGCGGTTCCGCCTGGCGCACATCCGGTTCGGCACGAAGGTGATCGAGGTCGCCACCTTCAGGCGGCAGGTCACCGAGGAAGAGCAGGTGGAGGCCGAAGCCCGCGCGGCGGCGGAAGCACTCACCGGCACCCCGGACGGCGCCGAAGCGGGCGGCGGCCCGCACGAACACCTGATTCACCGGGACAACACGTTTGGCACGCCCGAGGAGGACGCCTTCAGGCGCGATTTCACGCTGAACGCCCTCTTCTACGACATCGCGACGTTTTCCGTCATCGACTACGTCGGCGGCCTCGAGGACCTTCGCGCGGGGGTGGTGCGGTCAATCGGGGACCCCGTGGTCCGCTTCCGCGAGGACCCCGTGCGCATGCAGCGGGCCGTGTCGTTCGCCGCGCGCCTCGGGTTCACGATCGACCCGCCCGTCCTCGATGCGATTGCGAGCGAGCGCCGGCGCATCGCGCTGGCCGCGCCCGCGCGGCTGGCGGAGGAGTATTACAAGATCCTCCGCTCGGGCGCCGCCGAGCGCACGTTCCGGGAACTGCACCGGCTCGGCTTGCTCGAACCCCTGAGCGAGGTCCTGCACGCCCACTCGGGCGATGCACTCTGGGCGTCGCTGGCCAGGCTCGACGCGTACCGGCTGCGATCGGAGGCGCCGCCGGCCGCCCTGACCAACGGCGTGCTCCTCGGTAGCCTGATTGTCCCCCTCGGCTTCTCTCAGGCCGGGTGGCCGGCGTGGATGGAGGACGAAGGCCGGCCCGGCCTCAACCTGGGGATCCTGCCCCTCGCGCGGCGGGACGTCGAGCGGATCCACCAGGTGCTGATGCTGCAGCGCCGCCTGCGCGAGCCGAGCCGGTCGCCCCACGCCCGGCGGGTGCTCATGCAGCGCTCGGCGTTCGCCGACGCGATGACGTGGTTCGAGGTCCACACTGATGCGCCGGAGTTACTGGCCTACTGGCGCGAGCACGGCGCGATAGCAGAGGCCGACTCGGGCGAGCCTCCGGCACCGCGCCGGCGCCGCCGCCGGGGCCGCAGGCGGCCCGGCTTCCCTTCCCGCAAGACCCCGGAGTAGAATTTACCTCTCGCTTCGCCCGCCCCCGGCGCCGTTCCAGAGGCGAGACGGCTTGTCGGCCCGACATGCTGGCTACCGGCGACAATCTATCGGGACCTGTTCGGAACCTGCGCACGGCGGCCCGATTTGACCGCGACACCGGGCGTGACCACCGGGCGCGCTGTTTCACCCGCGGGAGACGTGTCATGCGTGTACCTGACTTTCTGACCATCCGCGATTTCACCTCCGACGAACTCCGGCACCTGCTGGCACTCGCGCGCGAGATGAAGGCCGACCCGGCACGGTTCAGCGAGGCCCTGAAGGGCAAGACCCTCGCGATGATCTTCGAGAAGCCGTCGCTGCGCACCCGGGTCTCGTTCGATGTCGGCATCCACCAGCTGGGGGGGTTCTCGGTGTACCTCTCGCCGGCCGAGATCAACCTCGGCAAGCGCGAGTCGGTATACGACGTCGCCAGGAACCTGGAACGCATGGTGCAGGGCATCATGATCCGCACCTTCGCCCACGACATCGTCGAGCGCATGGCCGAGTGGGCGAGCGTGCCGGTCGTCAACGGCCTGACCGACTACAGCCATCCCTGCCAGGCGATGGCCGACTTCCTGACGATCCTGGAGCACAAGGGCCGTCTCGAGGGCTTGAAGCTGGCCTACGTCGGCGACAGCAACAACGTGTCGAACTCGCTGATGTTCGCCGCCGCGCGCTTCGGCACGCACATCGCCATCGGGTCGCCCGCCGGGTACCAGCCGAAGGCCGAGGTGGCGCAGTGGACGCGCGAAGAGGGCGCGAAGACCGGGTCGACGCTGCTCATCACCGCCGACCCGGCCGAGGCGGTGGCCGGCGCGGACGTGATTTACACCGACACGTGGGCGAGCATGGGCCAGGAGGCCGAGGCGCACGCCCGCAAGGCGGTGTTCCGCCCGTTCCAGGTGAACGCGGCGCTGATGGCGCACGCCAGGCCTGACGCCCTGTTCATGCACTGCCTGCCCGCGCACCGCGGCGAGGAGGTCACCGACGAGGTCATCGACTCGCCGAACTCGGTGGTGTTCGACGAGGCCGAGAACCGGCTCCACGCCCAGAAGGCCATCATGCTGGAGATGATGCTGTAGGTGGAGCGTGCCCAGGACAGCGCTCATCGCCATCGGCGGCAACTCGCTCATCCGTGCCGGTGAGAAGGGCACGATTGCCGAGCAGTCCGCCAACACGAGGCGGACGGCCAGGGGCATCGTCCAGATCATCCGCGCCGGCTTCCACGTCGTGGTGACCCACGGGAACGGCCCGCAGGTGGGGGCGGCATTGCTCCGTTCGGAGCGGGCGGCGGATCAGGTGTACACCCACCCGCTCGATGTCTGCGACGCCACGACGCAGGGCGAAATCGGCTACCTGCTCCAGCAGTCGCTGCAGGCGGAGCTGGCGGAGGCGGGACTGACGACGCCGGTGGCCACCGTCGTCACCCAGGTCGTGGTGTCGCCCGACGACCCGGCGATGTCCCATCCGACGAAGCCCATCGGCCCGTTCTACACCGAGCGCGAGGCGCGGGCGAAGCAGCAGCAGTTCGGCTGGGCCATCGTGGAGGACGCGGCGCGCGGGTACCGCCGGGTCGTGCCGTCACCCGAGCCGCTCGAGATCGTGGAAGAGGGGGTCATCCGGCGGCTGATCGACACGGGCGTGCTCGTCATCGCCGTCGGCGGCGGCGGCATTCCGGTCGTCCGCCGGGGCCGGGCGCTGCGCGGCGTGGAGGCGGTCATCGACAAGGACCGCGCGTCGGCGCTGCTGGCGGCGCGCCTCGGCACCGACTGCTTCGTCATCTCGACCGACACCGACCGCGTCTACCTGCACTACAAGAAGCCCGATCAGCGCCCCCTGGGCCGAGTGACGGCCGCCGAGATGGACGCGCACTACCGGGACGGGCAGTTCCCGCCCGGCAACATGGGGCCGAAGATCGAGTCCGCCCTCCGGTTCCTCCGGAACGGCGGGCGCGAGGTGATCATCACCTCCTACGAACGGCTGCTCGACGCCGTGCGCGGGGAGGCGGGGACGCACATTGTTGCGTAGGAACTTCGCATGAGGGGATCAGAATCAAGAAGGCAGAATCAAGGAGCAAGAATGGGCGGGTCAGTGTTCCCGATTCTTGATTCTTGCTTCTTACTTCTTGCTTCTCACTAGCGGTAGGTGCCCATGAAACTGCCCCACGTCATCGAATCCCAGCAGTTCACGGTGCCGCTCCTGATGGCGCTGTTCGAACGGACGCGGCAGATGGAGCAGGTCGTGGCGCGCGGCGGCACGCGGGACTACTCGAGCAGGGTGATGGCCTCGCTCTTCTACGAGCCGTCCACGCGCACGCGCTTCTCGTTCGAGGCGGCCATGTACCGCCTCGGCGGCCGCGTCATGTCCACGGAGCACGCGCGGGTGTTCTCGTCGGAGATCGAGGGCGAGCAGCTCGAGGACACCATTCGCATCATCTCCAGCTACTCGGACGTGATCGTGCTGCGCCACACCGAGGAAGGCGGCGCGCGGCGCGCGGCGGGCGTGTCGCTCGTGCCGGTGATCAATGCGGGCGACGGCGGCGGCGGCCAGCACCCGACGCAGGCGCTGCTCGACCTCTACACGATCCACCGCGGGCGCCACACCCTCGACGGCCTCACGATCGCCATTGTCGGCGAGCTCGATCGGGGCCGGACGGCCAGGTCGCTCGCCTACCTCCTGAGCAAGTTCGAGCGGGTGAAGATCCACTTCGTCAGCCCGCCGGAAGTGCAGATGCGCCAGGACATCCTGGATCACCTCGACGAGCACGACGTCTGGTACGACCTCGCCAACGACGTCGCGCCGATTGCCGGCGAGGTGGACGTGATCTACCAGACGCGCATCCGGCCCGACCGGGTCGAAGACCGCGCCGCGCTCGATCGCTACACCATCAACGAGCGGCTGCTGCGCCGGATGAAGCCGGACGCCATGATTCTGCATCCGCTGCCCCGCACGGTCGAAATCGACAAGGCGGTCGACGCGGATCCCCGGGCCCTGTACTTCACGCAGGCCGCCAACGGGCTCTTCATCCGCATGGCCCTGCTGACCCTGCTGTGGGAGAGGGACTAGGGGGAGACGTGCTTGGACCACGCGACCAGCGGCCGGAGGATCATTAGCGGGCCCTGTCCGGCTGGCGGCGCACTCCCGTGGAGCCCCCGGTACTCTTTTTGGACAGGTGACATCATGACCACGACAACATCGCAGGCACAGGCATTCATCGCGCTGGAGGAGCAGTACGGCGCCCACAACTACCACCCGCTCGACGTGGTGATCGAGCGGGGCGACGGGGTGTGGGTGTACGACGTGGACGGCCGGAAGTACCTGGACTGCCTCGCCGCGTATTCGGCGGTGAACCAGGGCCACTGCCATCCCCGCATCATGCAGGCCGTCGTCGAGCAGGTGAAGCGGGTCACGCTGACCTCGCGCGCCTTCCGCAACGACCAGCTGCCCTTGCTCTACAAACTCCTGCACGACCTCACCGGCTACGACATGTCGCTGCCGATGAACTCGGGCGCCGAAGCTGTCGAAACTGCCGTGAAAGCCGCGCGCAAATGGGGCTACACGGTGAAGGGCATCCCGAAGGACAAGGCCGAGATCATCGTGTGCGCCGACAACTTCCACGGGCGCACGACGACCATCATCAGCTTCTCCACCGACGAGCAGTACCGCGACGGGTTCGGCCCGCTCACGCCGGGCTTCCCCGTCATCCCCTTCGGAGACGCCGCTGCCCTCGAGGCCGCCATCACGCCCAACACCGCGGCGTTCCTGGTCGAGCCGATCCAGGGGGAAGCGGGCATCATCATCCCGCCGGACGGGTTCCTGAAGCAGGCCGAGTCGCTCTGCAGGGCGAACAACGTCCTCTTCATCTGCGACGAAATCCAGGCCGGCCTCGGGCGCACGGGCAGGCTCTTCGCCCACCAGTGGGAGGGTGTCCGCCCCGACATGGTCATCATCGCCAAGGCGCTGTCGGGCGGGTTCTACCCCATCTCGGCCGTGCTCGCCGACAAGGCTGTGCTGGGCGTCTTCAAGCCGGGTGACCACGGCAGCACCTTCGGCGGCAACCCGCTCGCCTGCGCCGTGGCGCGCACGGCGCTGCAGGTGCTGATCGACGAGAAGCTCGTCGAGCGGTCGGCGGAGCTGGGCGAGTACCTCCTGGCGAAACTGCGGGCCATCACGAGCCCCGTGATCAAGGAGGTCCGCGGCCGCGGCCTCTGGATCGGCGTCGAACTGACCGTGGCCGCCCGGCCGTACTGCGAGCGCCTGATGCAGGAAGGCATGCTCTGCAAGGAAACCCACGACCACGTCATCCGCCTCGCGCCGCCGCTCGTCATCACGCGAGAGGAGATCGACTGGGCCGTGGAGAAACTGACGAAGGTCCTGGCCGGCTAGACCCTGATGCCAGCTTGAGTTGTCTGTTCGCGCTGACTGACTAGCGCCCAGCGCCTAGTCCCTAGTCCCTGACACTGAGGAGCCATGAAACCCATCCGCACCGTCATCATGGGAGCCGCCGGCCGCGACTTCCACAACTTCAACGTCGTCTATCGCGACAATCCCCGCTACGATGTCGTGGCGTTCACCGCGACCCAGATTCCGAACATCGACGGCCGCAAATACCCAGCGTCGCTCGCGGGCCGGCTGTATCCGAAGGGCATCCCGATTCTCGCGGAGAAGGACCTCGAGCAGATCATCCGCGACCACAAGGTCCAGGAAGTCGTCTTCGCCTACAGCGACGTGACCTACAACTACGTGATGGACCGCGGGTCCATCGTCAACGCCGCCGGGGCCGACTTCAAGATCCTCGGGGCCGCGACGACCATGCTGAAGAGCAAGAAGCCCGTCATCTCGATCTGCGCGGTTCGCACGGGCTCCGGCAAGAGCCAGACGACGCGCCGCATCGCCGGGATCCTCCGCGAGGCGGGCCTGAAGGTGGCCGCCGTGCGCCACCCGATGCCCTACGGCAACCTCGAGAAGCAGCGCGTCCAGCGGTTCGGGTCGATCGCCGACCTCAAGAAGCACGACTGCACCATCGAGGAGATCGAGGAGTACGAGCCGCACATCGTCAGCGGCACGATCATCTACGCCGGCGTCGACTACGGCGATATCCTGGCCCAGGCGCAGGAAGAGGCGGACGTCGTCCTGTGGGACGGCGGCAACAACGACACGCCGTTCTACAAGCCCGACCTCCACATCGTCGTGGCCGATCCCCTGCGCGTCGGAAACGAGCTGCTGTACCACCCCAGCGAGACGAACCTGCGCCTCGCCGATGTCGTCATCGTCAACAAGGTGGACACCGCCGACATCCACGCCATCAATGCCCTGCGCGCCAACATCCGGCGCGTGAACGGCAAGGCCGTCATCATCGAGGCGGCGTCGCCGATCACCGTCACCAATCCGGAGTACATCACCGGCAAGCGCGTGCTCGTCGTCGAGGACGGCCCGACGCTCACGCACGGCGAGATGAAGTTCGGCGCGGGCGTCGTCGCCGCCGGCAAGTTCAGCGCGGCGGAACTGGTGGACCCGAGGCCTTACACCGTCGGGACCATCACCGAGACGTTCAAGAAGTATCCGGACATCGGCGTGCTGCTCCCGGCCATGGGCTACGGGGACAAGCAGGTGAAGGACCTCCAGAGGACCATCAACAAGACGCCGTGCGACACGGTGATCATCGGCACGCCGATCGACCTCAACCGGCTGATCAAAATCAAGAAGCCGACCGTGCGCGTGAGCTACGAGTTGCAGGAGATCGGGAAGCCGGACTTGATGGACGTGCTGAGACCTTTCCTGAAGAAGAGGAAGAGGAAGAAGTAGCCAGTATCCAGAAGCCGGTAATCGGTGGCCGTTTCAGTTTGGGCCCAAGCCACAACTGGCTGTAAAATACATAATTGTGTATTATACACATATGACCGCCGACGTGAGCGCCACCGATCTCGCCAGAAACCTGGGTGATGTCCTGGCCAAAGTCCGGTACCGTCGCCAGACCTTTCTTGTCCGCAAGAACGGAAAGGTGATTGCCCGCATCGAGCCGGCCACCGATCAGGACGGTCCCTCAGCCAAAGTGGCCTTCGCTGCGTGGGTCGCGGCGGCCGCTCCCGATCCGGGGTTTGCCGACGACCTCGAGCGCGTCGTTCGCGCCGACGTGCCAGGAAAGAACCCGTGGGACTCGTAATCGACACCAGCGCGCTCGTCACGCTCGAGCGGGCCGGCAGCCGCTGGGAACACCTGGCGTCTGCCTTCGAGGCAGAACCTCTCGCCATGCCGGCGATCGTGTACGCCGAGGTTTTGGTGGGAGTGTTTCTTGCCGATTCGGCAGAGCGCGCCAACCGCCGCCGGGCGCGGCTCGACGCGCTGGCCGATCTTGTGCCGATCGTGGAGTTCGATCGCGAGGTCGCCGCCGTCTGGGCCGACGTGTTCGCGACACTCTCGCGGGCGGGAACGATGATCCCGGCCAACGACCTGGTGGTCGCAGCCACGGCCCTGCACCTGGACTTCGGCGTGTGCGTAGGCCCGGCTGACGAACGGCACTTCCGCTCCGTTCCCGGACTTCGGGTCGAAACGCTACCGGGCTAGCAGGGTTGTCAGACGCGGGCGACGGTGTTCCAGAACGTGATGTCGGGCGGTCCGGCGAAGAGGTCGCCGCCTTGCGCCTGGAACGCCTTGATATGGGGCGTCTGCATGTGCGGGCCGAGGTAGCTGTCTCGATCGGGCCACAACTCGTAGAGCAGGATGCGCGACGGGTCCGCCGCGTCCCGGATCATGGTGATGCCGGAGCAGGCCGGCTCTTCCTTCCTCACCGTGGCGATGAGCGACGTCATCACCTGCAACGCGAGGCTTTCCTTGCCCGGCTGGAGCTTGAACGCAATCAACACGACGATCGGATCGGCACCCATGACACCTCCCCCTGATGCCGCTGGCTCCAGGCGCAGCGGCGCTGACGATCAGTACCGGCAGAGCCCCGAATTGGACTTGACGATGTAGGACTTGTAATTCGACGCCTTCGGGTCCGTGCACCCCTCCAGGTTCAGCACCTCGATCTTCCTGAAGTCGGTCGGGCCCGTTTCGGCCTGGATGGCGATGTAGCCGCCCGCGAGCGGCGTCCCGTCCACCTTGACCTTCGGATCGAACGGGGTGACATTTCCGCCCCCGATCTGGGGCTTGCTGTATTCGAGCACCGTCTGCCCGTCCACGATGTGACGGACGAGTTCGTCGCCGTGCACCTCGACCTCGACCCGCACCCACTGATCCCCGTCGTACGTCTTCGACGTCGAGTTGACGCAGTGCGGCGTGAACAACTCGCCTTTCATGACCACGTGCGTGCCGGGCGTGCACAGGTTGGCCGTCGTCCTCGGCTTGCCGTCGCCGAGGCCCCCGAGCAGCTGCACCTCGATCGAGATCGGGAAATCCTGGTCCTTCATCATCGTCCGCGGGTCCGGCGCATGAAGCATGAGGCCGTTGTTGCGCATGGCCCACCCCGGTCCGCCGCGCAGCTGTTCGCCCACGAAGCGATACTCGGCTGCGATCCGGTAGTACGAGAAGGGCTCCTTGTAGAACAGGTGGCCGAATTCGTTGCCGAACGCCGTCCACTTGTCGTACCTGACCGCGAGGACGCCGTTCTCGACACGGAACGTGTCGTTCAGGTTCACGCCGAGATCGTGCTTCGCGAACTTGGCGGTCCAGCCGGCGAGATCGCGGCCGTTGAAGAGCTGGACCCACTCCTGCTTCGCCGGGTCGTTCACCCGGCCTGCAGCCGCGCTCCTGCCGGCCGGAGGGCCCTGCCACGCCAGCGGCGGCGCGAAACCGGCGACGAGCGCGACGAACGCCGTGGCGATCGCGGCCGGCAACCACCGGCGGGTGATGCTCCCGCTCATACGGTCCCTTTCTCCGCCACCTGCGGACTCCACCAGTCAGATCGCCGCCGCCTCGTCGTCGTGGAACTCCACGAGCCCGGTCTCCAGAGAATACTCCGCGCCCACGATCCGTACGCCGCTCGCGGCGACGAGATCCTCGAGGATCTCGGAACCGTGCCGCAGGTGGTCCACCGACGCCCGGACGTTCGCCTTGACGGCTTCGCGGATCAGCGCGTCCGGGTCGCCCCGCAGCGTTGTCGCGAGCAGGGGTTCCACCGACGGGCGGAGCCGGTTGACGATGGAGCGAAGGTTGCGGGAGCGGGTCCCGGCCGGCTGGAGCAGTTCTTCCAGCGTGGCGGCGATCGCCCCGCATTGGGAGTGGCCGAGCACGACGACCAGCCGTGTCCCGTAGCGCGTGGCCGCGAATTCGACGCTTCCCACCTGGGACGGCGCGACGATATTGCCGGCGACCCGTATGACGAAGAGGTCGCCCAACCCCTGGTCGAACACGAGCTCCGCCGGCACGCGGGAATCGGAACAGCCGAGCACGATCGCGAACGGACGCTGGCCGGCCAGCAGGTCCGCGCGGCGCGTGTGCGTGGCCAGCACCTCCGTGCTGCGGAGCCCGGCCGCGAACCGGCGGTTGCCCTCGCGAAGCCGCTCGAGCGCATCCCCTGCTGACGTCACCCCTGCCGGCATCCCGCCCCTCGTGTCTGCATCCCGTCGTGCGGCCCGGCTGTCAGGTTATCGTCCTGCCGCCGTTTTGTCGATCGACGGCGTCCGGACTCACGCTTTCGCCAGGACGGCGGCGGCGAACAGCACCTGCAGGACCGCGGCGACGGCGTTCGGAAGCCAGATGCCGCGGCGCCCGAACCTGACGCCGTAAAGGAACCAGAACAGGTAGACCAGCAGAAAGCCCAGAACGAACCAGATCGAGACCGAGGAGGGCGCGGTCGTCCGCCACTCGTGCAGCACCTGGTAGCCGATGGACCCGCACGCCACGACCCCGACCAGCACGCCGAGATTGTCCCAGGCGCGGTCCGAGATCGTTCGAAGCCCAGCGGCCATCTATCGTCCTCCAACCGGCGCAGCCCGCACCTCGCGGCAACGTCGTGAGCCGGCTGCGTCGCCTGTTGCCCCGGTGCTACCCCTTCTGCTTCTCGAACTCCTGCATGAACGCCACGAGGGCGTCGATGCCGGCCTCCGGAAAGGCGTTGTAGATGGACGCGCGCAAACCGCCCACGGACCGATGCCCCTTCAGGCCGTCGAGGCCGGCCGCCTTCGCCTCCTTGACGAACGCCGCCTCCAGTTCCTCGCTCGGCAGGCGGAACGTGACGTTCATCAGGGAGCGGCATTCCTTCGCGGAGTGACCCCTGTAGAAGCCGGTCCGGTCGATCTCGGCGTACAGCTTCGCCGCCTTGCGTTCGTTCATCGCGTGAACGCCCTCGAGCCCGCCGATGCCGATGAGCCACTTCATCACGAGGCCCATGATGTAGATCGCGAACACGGGCGGCGTGTTGTACATCGACGTGTTGTCCGCGTGAATCGCGTAGTTCAGCATCGACGGCAGTTTCGGGTCCTCGACGCGCTTCTCGAGCCAGTCGTCCTTGACGATGACGATGGCGACGCCGGCCGGGCCGATGTTCTTCTGGGCGCCGGCGTAAATGAGCGCGTGCTTCTTCACGTCGATCGGGCGGCTGAACATGTCCGACGAAGTGTCGCAGACCAGCGGCACGTTGCCGGTCTCCGGCACGTACTTGAACTCGACGCCGTGGATAGTCTCGTTCGACGTGAATGACACGTACGCGGCGCCTGGGTCGAGCGTGAGGCCGCCCTGGGCCGGTATCGTCTTGAAGTTGTCCGCCTCGCCGGTCCAGGCGATCTTCACGCCGCCGACCTTTTTGGCTTCCTTGACGGCCTTCTGCGACCACGCGCCGGAGACGATGTAGTCGGCCGAGCCGCCGCGCGGCAGGAAGTTGAGCGGCACCATCGAGAACTGCAGGCTCGCGCCGCCGGGCAGGAAGAGCACCTTGTAGTCGTCGGGGACGCCGGCGAGCGTGCGGATGTCCCGTTCGGTCTGCTGGAGCACGCCCTCGAAGAACTTGCCGCGGTGGCTCATCTCGAGAATCGACATGCCGACACCCGGCATGCTCACCAGGTCGCGCTGCGCCTCCTCGAGGACGGGCAGCGGGAGCACGGCCGGGCCGGCCGCGAAGTTGAAGACGCGTGGTGTTGCCATGATGACTGCCTCCTCGGTCCGTGAACCCAGCACGTCTCGCTAGGCCACGGCGACGACATGCACGTCCATGACGTGCGGGTTCCCGGTCTTGATCGCCGCCACGACGCCGGCCGGCGGCTCGCCGATGATGCTGATCCGCGCGACTGCCGCCTCGGCGTCCGCGAAGATGATGTTCTCCGTCTCCTCGACGTTGATGCCCGCCTCGCGCAGGCACTCGAACGCGTGCGCCAGCACGCCGGGGCGGTCCTGATGGCGCACCACCAGGACATGCGTCGCCGGCGTCTTCCGGCTCAGGTTCACCACGTTCGGCACGCGCCCCGTGTGCACGTAGGTCTGGATGATCCGCACCGTCTCGTCCGCGATCGCCTGCTGCGCCTGCTCGGTGGAGGCGCCGATGTGGTGCGTGCCGTACACGCCGGGCAGATCGACCAGCGCGTCCACGAAGTCGCCGGTGGGCATGGCCGGCTCCTTGCCGTAGACATCGAGCGCCACGCGAAGGCTCTTTTCCCTGACGGCCGACTCCAGCGCCTTATAGTCCACGATTTCCGCGCGGGCGGTGTTCACGAAGCAGGCGCCGGGTTTCATGCGGTCGAAGACCGCGGCCCCCACAAGCCCCCGCGTCCTGTCGTTGAGCGCGAGGTGCACGCTCAGGATGTCGCAGTTCGCCGCGACGGCCTTCGGCGACTCGTACACCGCCACCATCGATTCGTCCGCGTCCGCCGCCGGCTGGCGGATCCGCACCATCTGCGGGAGGTCGGCGGGCAGGCCGTCGCGGCCGATCTGGACGCCGATCTCGCTCCAGATGGCGAGGTGCATCCCGAACGCCTGCGCGCGGCGCGCCACTTCCTGGCCGATGCGGCCGAAGCCGAGGATGCCGAGCGTGCGGCCGTGCAGGCCCCGCGCGCTCGAAAACTCCTTCTTGTTCCACCGCCCCGCCCGCAGCTCGGCCACGTTGTCGGGGATGCGCCGGTCGAGGGAGAGGATGAGTCCGAAGGTGAGCTCAGCCACCGCCACGGCGTTCTTGCCCGGGCAGTTGGAGACGTAGATGCCGCGGCGCGACGCACCCGTCACGTCGATGGTGTCGTATCCCGCCCCGGCCCGCACCACAAGCGAGAGCTGGCCGGATTCCAGGATCGCGTCGCTCACCCGGGTGGAGCGGACAACCAGGATGTCGGCCTGCGTCGCCGCGAGCGCCTCGGCCAGGGCGGCGTCCTTGAGTTCAGGCTGGTAGGTCACGCCCAGCCCCAGGGCCCGGAGCGCGTCCAGGCCCTCCTGTTCGAACCTGTCGGCAATCAGGACGTTCATGGCAGGCGCCTAGATCGTGTGAATGAGCAGCGCGTCCCTGAGCTTCGGCTCGAACCACGTCGACTTCGGCGGCATGATCTCGCCCGCGTCGGCGATGCCCATCAGGTCGGCGACGCTGACCGGGTACATCGAGAACGCCACGGCGGCCTTTCCGCCGTTCACGAGCCTCTCGAGTTCCGCGGTCCCGCGGATCCCGCCCACGAAGTCGATCCGCTTGTCCGTCCGGACATCGGCGATCTTCAGGACCGGATCGAGCAGATGATCCTGCAGGATGCTGACGTCGAGGCGGCTGATGACGCCGCTTCCCGCCTTCGCGCCAAGGTCGAGCGTGTACCACGTCCCGCCGAGGAACATGGCGCAGTCGCCCTTCTTCGCGGGCGCGGCCAGCCCGCCCTCGCGGACGGCGAATGCCGCCTTCACGGCGTCCATGAACGCTTCAGGCGTCAGGCCCGCCAGGTCCTTCACCGTCCGGTTGTACGGCAGCACCTGCGTCTGGTTGTCGGGGAACGCCACCGCCAGGAACCAGTCGGCCTCCACCACGCCGTCTCTGCCCGGATCCGGCGCCAGGCCCTTGCGCACCCGCGCCGCGCTCGCCGCCCGATGGTGGCCGTCGGCGATGTACAGCGCGGGCAGCGCGTCGAAGGCGTCGACGACGGCCTTCAGCTCGCCGCCCGTCACCTTCCAGATGGTGTGCGCGATCCCGTCCGGCGCGACATAGTCGTAGAGCGGCGGCGTCCTCGCCGCGCTCGCTGCCGCCGCGTCCACCGCCGCCGAGGCATGGTAGGTCAGGAACACCGGGCCGGTCTGCGCCCGAAGTTCGGTGATGTGGCGCGTCCGGTCGTCTTCCTTGTCGCGCCTGGTCTTCTCGTGCTTCTTCACGAGGCCCGCGTCGTACTCGTCCACGGAATAGCAGGCCGCGAGGCCCGTCTGTTCGTGCGCGCCCATGCGCAGCTTGTAGAAGTACAGCGCAGGCTCGGGTTCCTCGACCATGTGCGCGCGGATGCGCGAGAAGCGCTCGGCCGCCGTGCGGTACACGAGGTCCGCGTACGGGCTGGTGTCCGGCGGCAGGTCGATTTCCGAGCGTGATACATGCAGGAAGCTCAACGGGTTGTCGGAGGCCAGCGCCCGGGCTTCCTCGGTGCTGACGACGTCGTAGGGCACCGAGGCGATCTGGGCGGCGAGGGCAGGCTCTGGCCTCAACGCGCGGAAGGGTCGGATCTTCGCCATGTTGTGCTCGCGTTCTGCAACGCCGCGTCCCCAATCTGGTCGCAACGCCGCGCGGGATGAACCATACGCGCCCCGTCGGATGGTGAGCGGTCCGCAACCGTCCGCTCGTCCAACCGGGAC
>JAWOGY010000118.1:0-33833 GCA_046496425.1 Vicinamibacterales bacterium | reverse complement strand
GTTTGCCCTAAAATCGCACGAGCGGGCCTTTGTTTCAGCACCTGGCCACGCGCCGTCCCCACACGCTCACACCGTTGCCGCTCGCTGCCACTTTGCCGGGATCGCACTGCAGGTGATGGGCACCTACTTTGAGCCCCAGAACAGCAGCAGCATGCCGCAAACTCCGCAGGCTGACCTGCTTGCCCGCCCTGCCGGCCAGGGCCTCCCAGATGTCGGTCATGCCTGCCGTGGACCGCCCGTCGACCTCGAGGATGTAGTCTCCGACGCCGGCGTTCACGCCGATTTCGGAGAGCGGCGAACGCCGCGACGGTTCCCAGTTCTGTCCCTTGAAGATCTTGGTGATCCGGAAGTACTTCGACTGCGGATCGCGCTGCAGCTGCGCGCCCAGCAGACCCATCGGCGTCCGCTCGAGGCGCGGCAGGTCGCCGCCGCCGACGTACGCGTGCCCGGCGCTGAGCTCGGCGATCATTTCGCCGATGACATACGTCAGGTCGGCGCGGTGGGTCACGTGCGGGACGAGCACCTCGTACGTGCGGCGCATCGCGGGCCAGTCCACGCCGTGCATGTTGGGCGCGTAGAAGAAGTCGCGCATCTGCCGCCACGACTCGTTGAACATCTGCCGCCACTCGGCGCGGCGGTCAAGCGCGACCTTCATGTCCGTGAGGTCGAGGAAGTCGCGGGGTTCGGCCTTGCCGGCCGGAATGTCGATGATCGCATACCGGTTGCCGGACTGGCCGATGAGCATCTTCTTGCCGTCGGCGGAAATCTCGTAGCCGGTCCCGGCGCCGATTTGCGTCTCGGTCTGTTTCTCGAGGTCGTACACGTAGAGGGCCGCCGCTTCACGCGCGCTGGCTCGGCCGTAGTAGAGGCGGCTGCCGACCGACGTGAGCGACGCGTAGTTCGCCGGCGGGGTCGGGATGACGCCGATGCGGGCGATGAGGCCGTCGGCGTCCACCCTGACCGCCGGTGCGGCGTCCGCCTTCTTCGCCTCGGGCGCCTTCGCGTCGCCGCCAGCGGGCTTCGGCGCGTCCTTGATCTTCACCTCGTCGCTTCTGGGCGCGAACGGGTGCTTCGTGTCCTTCGCCAGCGTCACGAAGTAGATCCGCGACATGTCGGTGTACACGTGCTGGAATTCGGTCTGTCCGTACGTCGGGTTGAAACTGCGCGCCGAGACGAAGAACAGGAGGGTGCCGTCGCTGCTGAAGACCGGCTCCGACGAGTTGAACCAGGCATCGCTTGCCGGGATGGTCTGCTTCGTGTCGAGCGCATACAGATAGATGCGCTGCGGGCCTTCCACCTCCGGCTTCGCGTAGGCGACCCACCGGCTGTCGGGGGACCAGGAGTAACTGGTGATTTCGAAGGCTTGCGCATCCGCGATCTGGGCCGCGGCCTTCGTGCCGATGTCGACGACGTGCAGGCGCTGCTGGCGATCGGACCACAGCAGCTTCTGGCTGTCCGGCGACCAGACCGGCTGGTACTTGTAGTTGCTGCCGCCCGTCGTGACTTGCGTCGCCGCGCCGCGTCCGTCCTGGGGCGCGATCCAGATCTCGTCCTCGCCCGAGGCGTCGGAGATGTACGCAATCCACCGCCCGTCAGGCGACCATTTCGAGTTGCGCTCGTGCACACCCGGTGTCCGTGTCAGGTTCCGCGTGGCGCCGAACTTCGCCGGCACGGTGAACACGTCGCCGCGGGCGCCGAAGAGCGCCCGGCTGCCGTCCGGTGCGATCTCGTAGTTGGTGATGCTCCGGCTGACGTCCACGATCGCGCCGCGCCCGCCGTCCAGGTCTTCAAGGATGCGCACCGGGACCTTCACGGCCTGCTCCGACGCCAGGTCGAGCTTGTAGATCCAGCCCCCGTTCTCGAAAACAATCGCGCCGTCGCCGAGCGAGGGGAACTTCACGTCGAACTCCGTGTATGCCGTCAGCTTCTTCGTCTGCTTCGAGGCGGTGTCGTAGCTGTACAGGTTCATCCGCCCGCGTTCGTCCCGGTCGGAGGCGAAGTACACCTTCGATCCCTTCCACATCGGGATGATGTCCTGCGCGGGGTTCGACGTCAGGTTCGTGGTGGTCTTCGTCGCGAAGTCGTGGAGCCACACCTCGTCGGCCTGTCCGCCGCGGTACCGCTTCCACGTGCGGAACTCCCGGAAGACCCGGTTGTAGACGAACTGCCGGCCGTCCGGTGAGAAGCTGCCGAACCCGCCGCGCGGCAGGGGCAGTTCCTCGATCGGCCCGCCGTCCACCGAGGCGAGATAGAGCTGGCCGCGGAAGTCGTTCCACTCGGTCCGCCTGGACCGGAACAGGATCTGCTTCTCGTTCTTCCAGCCGATGACGATGTTGTTCGGGCCCATCCGGTCCGACACGTCGTCGCGACCCAACGTGGCCGTGTAGGTGAGGCGCCTGGGGATGCCTCCCTCCGCGGCCATGAGGTACACCTCGGTGTTCCCGTCGTACTGGCCGGTGAAGGCGATGGACTTCCCGTCGGGCGAGAAACGGGCGAACATCTCGAAGCCCGCGTCGCTTGTCAGGCGGCGCGCGATGCCGCCAGCCGCCGGAACGGTGTAGAGGTCGCCGGCGTACGTAAAGACGACCTGATTGCCGTGGATGGCAGGGAACCGCAGCAGCCGCGCTTCGCCGGCTCCAGGTGACTGCGTGTGGACCGGCGCGAGGGACGGGCCGGCGGCGACAACGAGGGCGGCGATCAGCAGAACGGCACGTTTCATAGTGTCCTGACTCTCCAAGCCTGTTCCCCCTGATTCTACACGCGGCCCGCCGGGGCGGTCACGAAACAGCAACGCCGCGGGGGGAACCCCCGCGGCGCCTTCAATCGCACGATGGTCCGGGCTCACGGCCCGGAAGGGTCAGATCCCTCAACCGCCTCCGGTCGAGCACGACGGGGCGCTGTAGGAACCGTTCCCGTCGCCGCGGCCGGGCCCGCCGAAGCCGAATGTCGAGTGTTGCTTCTCCAGGTCTTCGCTCTTGCATCGCGGGCACGCGGGCTTCCGGCCGCCCACAACGAGCGCCTCGAACTGATGTCCGCAGATCCTGCACTGGTATTCGAACAACGGCATCGTTTCGCTCCTTGTTCTATGGATTCACGGATCCGCCCGGCGGTGACAGCCGCGTCCCGAACCGCCTGCCGCCTGAATCGCCTGGAACCGGGACCGGCCCGGCCCGTATGTTAGAGTGGCACGACCCTCGGGGAGCGATCGATGAATTTCCGCACGATTATCGAGCCGTTTCGCATCAAGTCTGTGGAATCGGTCAAGTTCACGCGCCGGGAGGACCGCGAGGCCGCGCTGCACGCGGCCGGGTACAACGTGTTCCGGCTCCGCGCGGAGGATGTCCTGATCGACTTGCTGACGGATTCCGGCACGGGCGCCATGTCGGCCGCCCAGTGGGGCGCCGTGATGCAGGCGGACGAATCCTACGCCGGCAGCCGGTCCTTCTACCGGTTCGAGGCGGTCGTGAAGGATCTGACCGGGTTCGCCCATGTCATCCCGACCCACCAGGGACGGGCGGCGGAGCGCATCCTGTTCCACACCATCCTGACGCCGGGCCAGATCGTGCCCAACAACAACCACTTCGACACGACGCGCGCGAACATCGAGGTGGAGAAGGTCGAGGCCCTGGATCTCGTCATCCCCGAGGGCACCGTGCCGGACAGGATTCACCCGTTCAAGGGCAACGTCGATCTCGGTGCCCTCGAGCGGCTGCTCGACGAGCGCGGAGACCTGGTGCCCCTCGTGATGGTGACGGTCACGAACAACTCGGGCGGCGGGCAGCCCGTGTCGCTCGAGAACCTGCGGGGCGTTCGCGCGCTGTGCGACCGTTTCAGGAAGCCGTTCTTTCTCGACGCCTGCCGTTTCGCGGAGAACGCCTGGTTCATCAGGCTGCGCGAACCGGGGCAGGGCGGGCGCTCGCCCAAGGCGATCGCGCAGGAGATGTTCTCGCTCGCCGACGGGTGCACGATGTCGGCCAAGAAGGACGGCCTGGCCAACATCGGCGGGTTCCTGGCGATGAACAACTCCGAATGGGCCGAATCGGCCCGCAACCTGCTGATCCTGACCGAGGGTTTTCCGACGTACGGGGGGCTGGCGGGCTACGATCTCGAGGCCGTTGCGCGGGGCCTCGAGGAGGTGGTCGAGGAGGATTATCTCCGGTACCGGATCCGTTCGACCGAGTACCTCGGCGAGAAGCTCGTCGCGGTCGGCGTGCCTATCATCCGCCCGCCGGGCGGGCACGCGATCTACCTCGACGCGCGGGCGCTGCTGCCGCACGTCCCGCCGCTCCAGTACCCGGGGATCGCCGTGGCGAACCAGCTCTACGTGGAAGCGGGCATCCGCGGCGTGGAAATCGGCACCGTCATGTTCGGCCGGAGGCCGGACGGGGGCGAACGGCCCGGCGCGATGGACCTGGTCCGGCTGGCGATCCCGCGCCGCGTCTACACCCAGTCGCACATCGACTACGTGGCCGAGGCCGTCATCGAGGTGGCCGCCACCCGGGACCGCCTGCGCGGCTATCGTATCGTCTCGGCGCCGAACACGCTCCGCCACTTCACGGCCACGTTCGAGCCGCTGGCGTGAGCCGCGGCTACCGGTTCTCGAGGAACTCCCGCGTGAGCTCCGCCCACTGATCGTCCTCGAGCAGTTCGGGCGGGTGCGTCACGTACTCGCCGCCGTCGGCGGCCGCCACGCCGAGCTTCGCTTCGAAGAACCGCGACAGGCGGGTTTCTTCGTTGAACAGCCAGCTCTTGGCGCCGGCGCCCGTCGGCAGTTTTTCGTACGCCGCGTCGGACGGCGCCACCGTGAACAGCCATCCCCGGGAATACGGGTCGCGGTGGAGCAGGGACGCGTCCTCGCGGACGGCCTGGTTCACCCGGGTGATCGTGCCTGAGACGGGCGACAGGATCCGGGCGCGCCTGCGCGCCGTGCGGATTTCGCCGACCGCGTCTCCGGCCCGCACGACGGTGCCGGCCGGCGCGAGCTTGAGCCCCATCGGCGCCTGGAAGAGGCGCTGCGCCAGATCGTCGAAGCCCACCCGGACACGCCGGAGGCCGACCGGGCGCACCCAGGTATGGCTCGGGGCGTAGTAGACGTTGTCGCTCCAGAACAGGTGGCCGACGCGGACGATGCCGTGCAGGCGCCGGCGCAGAGCGTCGACGCCCTTCATGCCCGTGAGGAACAGGAAGACGGGCACCGAGAGCGCCGCCAGCACGACGAGCAGCAGCCCCATCCGGATGGTCAGGCCGGCGACCAGCACGGCTCCCGATTCGAGTGCGGTGAAGAGCGTATCCATGATGTTCCTCGACTTTCTAGCGATGACACAGCGCGCAGTCGTCGAACCCGAATGATTTCGTCCCGTTGTGGCAGGCGCCGCACGACGCTCCCTTGTCCATCGCCGCGTGGGTGATGGGCTTCCCGTCGGAGGTCGCGCCGGCCTTGAGGATGCTGAACGACTTCGGGTGACAGCCCGTGCACGACGGCGCCGCTTCGTCGACGTGCGAGGCGTGGTTGAACGTCACCTTGCCAGGGCTGTCGCCCGTCTGCGCGAACGTGTAGGGTCCGGGCAGGTTCGGCATCCTCGACTGCGCCGCGGCCGCAGCCACCAGGGCCAGCGCGGCGATCACGACAGCGGCCGATGCGGCACACCGGATGCGGCTACGCATCGGGGGCCTCCTCGGCCGTCAGCAGCAAGGTGGCCGCCAGGCGGTCCCAGCCGTCGGGGTCGATGGCCCTGGCCATGCCGGCGACGGGCATGCCGCCGTCCTGGGCCAGGGCGCCCAGGCCGGGCGCGACGTGCCCGCGCAGCCCGGCGGCCGCTTCCTCCATCCAGCGATGAACGGCGCCGCCCGCCATCAGGTTGATCCGGTTGGCGCGCAGCCGCGACGGGCGGACCCTCATCAGCCAGCCGTCGCCGTACGGGTCGCGTTCGGCGAGGTCCGGCGAGGCCGCCAGCGCGGGATTCAGCGCGACCACCGTGCCGTCGACCGGCGAGAGCATCTCGACCGACCGCCCGTCGGTCGCCGTCAGGCGCCAGGCGTGCTCGCCCTGGCCCACCGCGGCGCCGACTGCAGGGAGCGAGAGCCGCGAGAGCGGCCCGACCAGCTTGGCGGCGAAATCGTCCAGGCCAACGGTGACCAGCCCGTCGTCTCCGCCCTTGAGCCAGGCGTGGCCGCGGTGGAACAGCCGGTCGGCCGGGGTGAGGAACCACTCGGCCGCCCTGACCGCCGGGACGCGGCTCCGGGCCGGGGCAAGCGCCGGCGCCTTCGCCGGGCCCTGGACGTAGCGCCAGAACGGGATGAACAGCAGGAGGAAGAGCACCGCGATGCCGTACTCGAGCATCTTGGCCGAATAGAGCGTGAGGATATCGTGCGGAATCATGCGAGGCTCCTGTCAGCGCGACGCGGAATCACGGTAGTCCGGCAGTTCACGGAGCACCGGCATGCGGTTGACGATCCAGCGAAACGCCGTAATCCCGATGGTGACGAGCGTGATGGAGACCACCACCTCCATCCAGCTCGGGACATACCGCTCGGCCGCCTTCCAGTTCATGGCGATGATGGACACGTTCAGGCGGTTCACGACGACGCCCAGCACGGTCCACGCCGCGGTCCAGCGCACCAGCGTCACGTTGCTGTGGCGCGCGCCGTAAGCGAACAGCAGCGAGGGCAGGAGGATGAAGCCGAACATCTCGACCTGGAACCAGTAGCCGTAGCCCGTCGTGAGCAGGGACCAGCGGCCGCCGTCGGCGACGCCCTGCAGTTTCACGAAAAAGTAGGCGAAGAGCACGATCGACGCGCCCCGGGCCAGGCCGAGGGCGATGGCATCGAGGTCGACCCGGTGGTCGGTGCGGCTCTGGAACGCGCGGTGCGACAGTGCGCTCTCCACGATGACCATGCTGAGGCCCGCCGCGATGCTCGAGATGAAGAAATACGCCGGGATGAACGGCGAGTACCAGAGCGGGTGCAGCTTGGTCGGCGCCATCAGGAAGAGCGCGCCCAGCGAGGACTGGTGGAGCGTCGAGAGCATGACGCCGAAGACCGTCAGGCCAATCGTCATTCGCAGGGCCCACATCCGGGCTTTCGGCCAGCCGAGCCACTCGAAGACGGGCGGCAGGAACTCCATGCCGAGGACCGTGAGATAGAGGCAGACGCACCAGGCGATCTCGAACATCACCGAGGGGCCGCCCCAGGAGAAGAAGAACGGCACGGGCAGGTTCCAGGGCCGGCCGAGGTCGGCCATCAGGCCGAGGGCGGCGAACAGGTAGCCCAGGAACCCGGTCAGCACCGCCGGCCTCACGACCGGATGGTACTTCTCGAGCCCGAAGATGTAGACGGACGTCGCCAGCGTGTAGCCGCCCGCCGCGAGCGCGACGCCGGCCAGCATGTCGAAGCCGATCCAGAGGCCCCACGGAGTCGTCTGCGACAGGTTCGTCGACGCGCCGAGCCCGTAGGCGAAGCGATAGACGATGACCGGCAGGCCGACGGCCAGGATGAGACCGACGATGAAATTCCCGGGCGTGACGAGGCTCTTCAGGTAGTCGCTGAACGACATGCCGAGGAACAGTTTCTCGCTGGCCCAGCCGCGGTCGGGGAGGGCGGGTACGCGCGTCTGCTCAGACATGGTCGCCTCCCTCCCGCGCAGCGGTGCCTTGAGCATCGACTTCCTGGCGGCGTTTGCTGAAGCTGTAGATGCCCATCAGCAGCGGCGGCCAGAGGGTGAGTACGAAGGGGACCGCGGCCAGCGACGCCTGCGTGAGCGACGAGTACGCGTAGGTGCCGAGCCCGGCGGGCAGACCCAGCTTCTCGAGCGGGATGTCGCTGATGTACAGCCAGCTCGTGCCGCCGACCTCGTTCTCTCCGTAGATGTGGCGCACGTACGGGCTGCCCTTGGTGTAGAGGCGCTCCCGGGCGATGTCGAGCAGTTCGCTCCGTGAGCCGAAGGTGAGGGCGCCGGACGGGCAGACCGAGGTGCACGCCGGGTCCAGCCCTTCGGCCTGCCGGTCGGCACAGAAGGTGCACTTTCTGACGTAGGGCGCCGGCGAATCGTACTCGTACTTGGGCACCTCGAACGGGCAGGCCAGCATGCAGTAGCGGCACCCGATGCAGTACTCCTTGTGATAGACCACGGGCCCGGCAGGGGTCTTGTCCAGTGCGCGAACCAGGCACGCCGAGGCACAGGCGGGCTCGAGGCAGTGCATGCACTGCTCCTTGATGAAGCGATCGGGCGAGACCGCCGCCTTGTTCACGACCGTGTACGAGACCGTGTCGGTCTTGCGCGGTTTCGCGAAGACCGCCGCATCGTCGAGCATGGCCGGGCCGGGCAGCGTGTTGGCTTCAGCGCACGCCGCTTCGCAAGCCCGGCAGCCGATGCACTTGGTCGTGTCCACCAGGACACCGCGGCGGCCGGCGTCGAGGGTCTCCGCCGCGGATGTGGCGCCAGCCGTACTTGCGGGGGCGAGAGCGGCGGCCCCCGCCGTTCCCGCAACCTTGAAGAATGTTCGTCGACTCAGCTTCATGCCAGTGACTCCGCGCGGAGTGTGTCGTGGGCTCAGGCGCGGCCAAGTGCCGCGGCCAGCGACGAGGCGCTGACGAGCAGGAGCCCGAGGAGCGCGAGCGTGGGGATGAGCATCATCGGAAGACCTCCCTTCGGGCCGACGTGTCAGGCACCGCGGCGGCCGCCACACCGGGCTGGCTGTGCGCCCGGATGCGGGTCAGCACGTCCTTGAAGAGCGGGCAGGCCTCGTACGCGCGCCCCAAGCAAGGGTCGGCGCTCGCGATGCGGTCGAGCGGGACCAGCTTCTTCACGGGGTAGGCCTGGCAGTAGAGCATGACGACTTCTTTGAGATACGGGCAGGACATTACATGTGCCCCTTTCGTCCACTCCAGGAAGTAGCAAGGATCGATCCAGTTGGCGCGCAACGCCTATTTATTGCTATAAATCATTGCAAACAATATGGATAACGACTATGTTCGCGCGCGGGTCAAGGCGTGGTTGATTGCTGATACGTAGAGAAGTTCATCGGGCCGATTGACTGCCGGCCGCACTTCAGCGGGTTATTGGCCTGCATACAGGTGTTTTCGCGAAAATTGTGAAATTCAACGGCATTGTGGCGAATTTCTGCGGCCGGAAGGCTCATGGGACTTCGCTGAGCTGCCGATACGTATCGAGAGCCACGGGAGCGGCATGCCACCACCACCGGAATCCGAACCTCAGCCGGACGCGCCAGCCGGCAGCGAGGACGCGCTGCAGTGCCCGCGTTGCGGTGCCGTTGTCGCCGCGGGACTCGCGTCGTGTCCAGCCTGCGGCATCGACGTCGCACTGGCGGCCGTGCTGCTGGAGCGCCAGGCTCTCAGCGTGATGCCGGCCGCGCCCGGCACGCCGTTTGTGGGCGACGCGATGCTGTCGCGGTTCGGCGAATTCCTGACGAAGCGCGGTTACATCACGTCCGGCGAGCTCGAGGCCGGGCTCGCGCGCCAGCGTGAGCTTGCCGGGTCCGGGTCGCGCGAGACGCTGGGCCAGGTCCTGCTCGAGATGCGCGTGATGACGCGCGAACAGCTGGAACTCGCCAGCGTCGAGCAGGTGCAGGAACTGCAGAGCGCGCTCAGGGCCGCCAACGCCCAGCTCGAGCAGCGGGTGGCGGACCGGACGCGGGAACTCGAGCAGGCCTACAAGAAGCTGACCGAGCTGGATCGCCTGAAGGGCAACTTCATTTCGAACGTGTCGCACGAACTCCGGACGCCGCTGACGAAGATCAAGGGCTTCAATGCGTTGATGGCCGCCGGGGACCTCGGGCCGCTCACCGATGAACAGCGGCAGGCGGTGGAGGTGATGGCCCGCGGGGTCTGCGAGCTGGATCGTCTGGTGGGGGACTTGATTCAATTCGCGGCCGGCGCCAGGGGCCAGATGGTGCTGCGGCTGGCGGCGGTGCCCGTGGCCGACACGCTCGAGCGCGCGGCGGCGGCGGTGCGGGCCCGGGCTGCGGCACAGGGCCTGTCGCTGCGGTACTACGCGCCGGCGCCGGGTATCGAGGTGAAGGCGGACGCGGAGAAGCTCCGCTGGGTGCTCGACCAGCTGCTGGACAACGCCGTCAAGTTCACGCCGGCCGGCGGGCGCGTCGAGGCCGGCGCCGAGCCCGCAAGCGGCCGCGTCCGCATCTGGGTGGCGGACACCGGCCCGGGTATCGCCGCGGACCGGTTGCCCGAGCTCTTCGAGCCGTTCCACCAGCTCGACGGCTCCACGACGCGGCGCCGCGGCGGCACGGGGCTCGGCCTTGCCCTCGTGAAGATGATCGTCGTCGCCCACCAGGGCACGGTGTCGGTGGACACGCAGGCCGGCGGCGGCAGCCGCTTCACCGTCGATTTGCCCGCCGCCCTGTGATCGGCAGCCCGCGAGGCGTCACGTGACGGCCGCTCATCCCCCGTTGAACCCGTCGTCGTCGCCCCGGCGCAATCCGTACTTCCGGATCTTGTTGTAGAGCGTCACGCGGTCGATGCCCAGGGTGCGGGCCGCCTGGGTGACGTTGCCGCCGGCATGCTGGAGGACCGCCGTGATGTGGCGCCGCTCCACCTCGTCGAGCGAGAGGCTTAGGTCGTGCGACTCGGGCCTCGTCCCCGACGCCGAGAGGCCGAGGTCCTCGGCCTGGATGAGCGTGCTCTTCGCGACGACCATGCCGCGCTCGAGGACGTTCCGGAGTTCGCGCACGTTGCCCGGCCAGTCGTAGTGCATCAGGGCGGCGAGCGCGTCGGCCGACACGCCTTCAATCCGTCGATCCGTCTCGACGCTCAGGCGCTCCAGGAAGTGCTCGACGAGCAGCGGGACGTCCTCCCGGCGGTCCCGGAGGGGCGGGAGGAGGATGGGGATGACGTTGAGGCGGTAGAAGAGGTCTTCGCGGAACTGTCCGTCCGCGACGGCCTTCTTCAGGTCGCGGTTCGTTGCGGCGATGATGCGCACGTCGACATCGACCGGCTCGGCGCCGCCCACACGCACGAGCTTGCGCTCCTCGAGGACGCGGAGCAGGTCGAGCTGGAGCTTCGGGCTGATGTCGCCGATCTCGTCGAGGAACAGGGTGCCGCCGTGAGCCAGCTCGAAGCGGCCCTTCCGCCTCGACACCGCGCCGGTGAACGACCCTTTCTCGTGCCCGAACAGCTCCGACTCGAGCAGCGTCTCGGTGAGCGCCGCGCACGACACGGCGACGAAGGGCGAGCCCTGGCGCGGGCTCTCGGCGTGAATGGCGCGTGCGAGCAACTCCTTGCCGGTCCCGCTCTCGCCGAGGATCAGGATCGTGGACTGGCTTCGCGCGGCGCTCCTGGCCAGGTCGAACATCCGGTGCATCGCCGGATTCTTGCTGACCATGTCGCGGAAGTGGAAATCGCGCTTCAGCACCTTGCGCAGCAGCACGTTCTCGCGGACGAGGGCCTGCTGGGCGACGATCTTCACCATCATCAGGCTGAGTTCCTCGGGGTCGAACGGCTTGACGAGGTAGTCGTAGGCGCCGGCCTTCATGGCCTCGACCGCCGTCTCGACCGTGGCGTAGGCCGTCATGATGACGACCGCCACGTCCGGCTGGGCCTGCTTGGTCGCGTCGAGGACCTGGAGGCCGTCCATGCCCGGCATCTTCAGGTCGACCAGCAGAATCGACCACCGGCCCTGGCGCAGCATGTCCAGCGCCGTCGGGCCGTCGTGGGCGGTGGCGAGCGTGTAGCCGTCCTTCGCCAGCCATCCCGACAGCGATTCCCGGACGATCTCCTCGTCGTCAACGACGAGGATGCGGGTGCGTTCCTTGCTCATGGTGTCCGTCCTTCTCGCGAAGCTCCCGGTACCTGGCTTCGCATGGTCCGCAGAGCGTCATCGTCTTCGCGTCGACTTCGATGAGGTTGATCGAACGCCGCATGACGCATCCCGGCGTGTCGCAGTGCAGCAGGCCGAAGGTGTGTCCCAGTTCGTGCACGCATTCCTTGATGATCCGGTCCGCGACCAGGGCGGGGTCGTGGCCTCCGCCCGGGTCGACCCCCAGGCGCGCGGTCGAGACCACTGCGGGGCGGCCGCCGAGCTGCGCCTCGCCGTACACGAAGGTGAGCACGGGAATGAACAGGTCGGCGTCCGTGACCGCGAGCATCCGGCGGTCGGGCTGGTCCCGACCGACGAGCCACTTCAGGATCGCCGTCGAGGAGTGCTGGCCCCTGCGGGGGTCGAAAGCCTGGTGAGGCCGGTCCCCGTGGCGGTACAGGCGGGCCTGAATGCGGAAGGCCGCGGACGCCCGCTCGCGGACAACCTCCATCAGGCGGTCGTCGGGCGCGTCGGCGCCGATCCACCAGATGTGCACGTCCGCGGCCATGGCTGCGCCCCTCAGGCCTCGACCCTGTGCTGGACGGGCAGGCGCAGCACGACGGAGGTGCCCTTGCCGACTTCGCTGCGGATGTCGATCGCGCCGCCGTGGCGTTCGATGATGCCGTAGACGACCGACAGGCCGAGCCCCGTGCCCATTTCCTTCGTGGAGAAGAACGGGTCGAAGATCTTGGCCAGCCGGTCCGGCGGGATGCCCACGCCGGTGTCCTCGCACGCGACCTGGACGTGCCGCCCGCCGGCGGCCGGCGCGCAGCGCAGGCGCAGCAGGCCGCCGGTCTGCATCGCCTCGAACCCGTTCAGGATGATGTTGACGATGGCCTGGCGCAGCTGACCGGAGTCGGCCTTGATGAGCGGCACCGGCTCGATCGACTTCGCAATCGTCAGTCCCTTGAGGGCCGCCTGGTGGCCGACGAGCGAGACGGCCTCCTCGACGACCGCCGCGAGGTCGGTGTCCTTGAGCGACAGCGGGCGCTGGCGGGCGAAGTCGAGAAGGTTGCGGACAATCGCCGTGCAGCGCTCCGTTTCGCGCTGCACCAGCTTCAGGTGCTTCACGCTGGTCGCGCGCGTCGGATCGTCCAGCGGGCCGGACTCGAACATCCGGATGAGCAGCTTCGCGTACGTGAGGATGCCCGCCAGCGGATTGTTGATCTCGTGGGCGATCGACGCCGCCAGGCGTCCGAGCGACGACAGCTTCTCGGACTGCACCAGCTGCGCCTGGGCGTCCTTGAGGGCCGCGGTCCGGTCTTCGACCTGCTGCTCGAGCGTCTCGAGCAGGGCCTGACGCTCGCCCCGCGCCTTCGAAAGCGCGGCGATCATCTCGTTGAAGGAGCGCTCGAGGGCGCCGAGTTCGCCCGTGTTGGCCACGCTGATTCCCGTGGTGTAGTCCCCCGCCGCCACCGCGCGGGTGGCCGACACCAACTGGCCCACGGGCCGCACCACGGCACGCTGCGCGATCCAGCCGACCAGCGCCCCGAGCACCAGCACGGAGAGCCCGGCCGCCAGCATGGTGTTGCGCCTGATGGAGGCGAAGTGCGCGTCGATCTCCGCCAGCGAGACGCCGATGTCGATGACCCCGAGCACACGCTTCTCCGCCGGATGGGCGTGGCAGGCCGACGTCGAGCAGGCGGGCTCGTTGTAAATCGGCGTCACCATGCCCAGCACGCGGTGCCCGCGCGCCTCGTACACGCGGGCGCGCGTCGTCGTGGTCAGCCGCTCGAGCGGCCGCCCGGCGTCGTGACAGCCGTAGCATTGCTCGGCACGCTTGTCGACCATCGTGCCGGTCTCGGTCCGATCGCTGGAGAAGGTGACCCGCCCTTCCTTGTTGAAGAACCGGACGCGGTCGATGCCCGACTGGTGTCCGATCGTGTCCATCACGAGATACGCGCTGTCGCGGCGATCCGCGAGCATGTCGTGGTAGGTGCTGCTCTTGATCGTCTCGCTGAACAGCACCACGCCCCGCCGGACTTCGTTCAGCAGGTGCCGCTCCTGCGCCTGGAGGAACAGCAGGGCGGCCGATCCGACCAGCAGGAGCGTGCCGAGGGCGATGGCCGCTGGCAGGATCACCGCCAGACGGTTCCACCACCGCACGTTCGAGAGTGGCATGACCCCAGTCTCCGAGGAGCCCCCGCGCGGACGGCGGCCCGAATCAGACCTTGTGGGAAGACGGCGGGGGCAGAGTTCAGTCGAGCGGGGGCGTTCGCGAGGACAGTGTAGAGCAATTCAACGGGAACCGCCAGCCACAAATTGGAAGTGGCGGAGTTTCCTTCATGCGCGTCGCAATTCTCCACGCCGCAATTGTCGGTACAGGGCCAGCGCCTCCTGCAGGATCTTGATGGCATCGCCTGGACCGATGAAGTCCTCAACAACGACCTGCTTGTTCTCCAGAACCTTGTAGTCCTGGAAGAACCGCTTGATCTCCTTGGTGAGGAACGGGGGCAGCTGCGTGTGGTCGTCGTAGCCGTTCACGGCAGGGTCGGACGTGTTCACGGCCAGGATCTTGTCGTCGAGACCCTTCTCGTCGCGCATGCGCATGACGCCGATGGCGCGCGCCTCGACGATGGTCAGGGGATGGACCGGCTCCTGCCCGAGCACCAGCGCGTCGAGCGGGTCCCCGTCGTCGCAGTAGGTGCGCGGGATGAAGCCGTAGTTGGCGGGGTAGTAGACCGCCCCGTAGAGCACCCGATCGAGCCGGAGCAACCCGGTTTCCTTGTCGAGTTCGTACTTGTTCTTGCTTCCCATCGGCACCTCGATGACCACGGGAAACTCGTGTTCGATGAGGTGATCGTCGACGTAGATGTCGTGCCACGGATGCATGCCGGCCTCGCTAGGAATCGACCCTGATGATGCCCTGCCTGATCGCGAACCGGATGAGCTCGGTCCGGCTGTGCAGGTCCAGTTTCTCCATGATGTGTTCCCGGTGGGACATCGCCGTCTTGACGCTGATGCCCAGGTCGTCGGCGACCTCCTTGTTGCTGTGCCCCTCGGCCACGAGCTTGAGCACCTGTTTTTCGCGGTCCGTCAGCGTCTCGTAAGGATCCTCGGTCCGCGAGCCGTCGGCCGCCGCCTCGCGGTCGCGCATCGCCTCGCGCGCCACCTCCGGGTCGAGCACGAGACCGCCCCGGTGAGCGGACCTGATGGCGGAGGCCAGGTCCGAGCCGGCCGACTTCTTGAGCACGTACCCCGAGACCCCCGCCTTGAGGAACCGCCGCACGTACTCGCGGTCGTCGTACTGCGACAGCACCAGGATCCGCGTGCGCGGGCACAGCTTCCGGATTTCGAGCGTCGCCTCGAGGCCTCCGAGCCCCGGCATCGCGATGTCCATGACGGCGACATCGGGCTCGAGGGCCTGCGCCTGCGCGATGGCCTCGCGGCCGTCAGCCGCCTCGCCGACCACCTCCATGTCGTCGGCCATGTTGATCAACGCCTTCACGCCTTCGCGGACGATGGCGTGGTCGTCGGCGATGAGCACACGGATCTTAGGCACGCGCGCCCTCCGGGGGAACGGGAACGGTGATGACGATGCGTGCGCCCTGGCCCGGAGCCGTGTCGATCACCACGGTGCCGCCGAGCGCCTCCACGCGTTCGGTGATGCCGAGCAGGCCCCATCCGTGGCCCTCGTCTGTCGGGCGCGTGATGGCCGACGGCTCGAAGCCGTTGCCGTCGTCTTCGATCTCGATGGTGAGCACGTCGCGCTCGAAGCTGCACTGGATGAGGACGTGGTCCGCGTCCGCGTGCCTGGCGATGTTGCTGACGGCCTCCTGCACCGCTCTGAAGAGGGCCGTCTCCATGATCGGCGGCAGCCGGCGCTCGACGTCGGTGAACTCGCACTGCACCGCCACGCCCCGCGGCTTGAGCTGCCGGTCCGCGTACCACTGGATGGCCGACCACAGGCCGAGGTCGTCGAGCACCGAGGGGCGGAGGTCGTAGATGAGGCGGTGCAGTTCGTCGAGCGTCCGCACCGCCAGTGCGCGGGCCTCGGCGAGCGGCGCGCTGTCGGCGCCGGGCGGCAGCGCGGCAACAGCCGTCTCGAGGCGCATGTTGAGGGCGCTGATCGTCTGGCACGTCTCGTCGTGCAGCTCGCGGGCCAGGCGCTTGCGCTCGTCTTCCTGGGCCGTGATGACCTGGCGGAGCAGCCGGCTCCGCGCCTCGTCGCGCTCGGCGAGCTGCGCGTAGAGCGCCTGCAGTTCGGCCGTGCGCGCCTCGACGCGGCGTTCGAGCTTCGCATTGGCCTCTGCGATGTCGTCCCGCGAGGACTTGATCCGGCTGCGCATGTGCTCGAGCGAGCGTCCCAGGCGGCCGACCTCGTCGGCGCCCAGGTCGGGGATGGGCGCGTCCATGTCGCCGGCGGCGATGCGTTCGGCCGTGCGCGTCAGGACCCCGAGCGGGCGCAGCAGGCTCTGGGCCGCGCCGTACGCGAACAGCAGCCCGAGGCCGAGCAGGACCGGACCGAGAGCCAGCAGCATCGTGCGCAACCGGGTGGTTTCCGCGAGCGCGACCGATTCCAGCTCGCGGACCCGCACGCCCCAGCCGAGAGACTTGGCGGAGGCGAAGGCCATCAGGTCGGTCGTGCGGCCTTCCGACCCATCGTGGCAGCTGTGACAAGTGCCGCTCGTCGAGCCGCCGCTCCGGATGAGCGTGGCGAGGAGCTGGCGATGGTCGCTCGCCGTGCCCTGGCGGGCCTCGTCCGTGCTGGCGAGGATGACGCCGGAACTGTCGACGACGTCGATCGAACCGGTGCCCGAGCCGGCCTTGTGCTCGCGCAGGACCGCCGCGAAGCGGGACCCTTTCGGGTCGATCTCGGCGGCGACAAGACCCGCCGCCCGGCCGGTCCAGTCGCGAAACGGCACGAAGAGGAACACGGCCGGGCCGTTCGGGCCGATCACCAGGCCGGTCGCGCTCGGCCGCCCGCCGCGCAGGGCGTCGCCCGCTCCAGGAAGGACGACAGGATTCGGGGAACCCGCGTGTGGCTCCCGGAGCCGGACGCGCCCCTCCGCGTCGGTGACGTACGTCTCGCGCATCAGCTCGGCGCGGAGATAGGAGGTCCTGAGCGCCGACAGCACCAGGGCCTGGCTCGCGGCATCGTCGTGGTGCGAGGCGATGCCCGGCCCGGTGGCCACCTCCTGGAGCTTGCTCCACTCGCGGTCGACGACCGCGACCAAATGCCCGGTGGCTGAGGTGGCCTCGTTCAGCCGACCCGCCAGGATTTCGTCGGCGAGCGCCGCGAGGCTCCGCGAGGCGACCCAGCCCGGGAGCAGCATGGACGTGAGGACGCCCAGAACGACCAGCAGGCCGACGCGGGACTGAATGCCCCTGATGTTCCATCGGGATCGTGACGGACTCACAACTGCCTCATTCGCGCACGCTGCCGGCGATCTTCAACAGTTCGCCGAGAGTACCACGATACCGGAGCAGAATGATCTGCCCCGGCGTCTGCCACTCCACCTGCTGCCAGACGATGCCGTCCTGGTCCCGCACGCGGGAGACGCTGGCGGGGAGGGCGCCGAGCGATGCGCGCTCCCTCTGCAGCTCGACCGCGGCGGGGAGCACCGCCGGCGCGATCGCCCGCGCGCCGGGCGGGGCGGTGGCGACAATGAAGGCGAGGCCTCCGGCCGGCCGCTGCCGGCACCAGATGGCGGCCGAGCCGCCCGAGTGCATGCGCATCTCGGCGGGCGGCCATTCGAGACTGTCGGGAAAGTAGGCCGGCATCGGCATGCGCCGGCCCGACTCGCGTTCGAGCCGGGCGAGATCGGGAGGGCGGACGACGCCACGGGGCACGCCGAGCAGGACGCGGGGCACGGCGTCGGCGACGCGCAGGCCCGCCGCCGCTGCCAGGACTGCGAGCAGCCAGACGCCGGCCATCCGTGCCAGCCCCTGGGGCGTGGCCCGCGCCGGCGGCGAGTCGCCGCGGGCGTCGCCGGCGCGTCGTTCCATGTCGGTCATCGCGGCTACACCACCAGGAACAGCAGGACGGCGAGAGCCGACGCGGCCAGACCGAGCCGCCAGGCGCGCCACGGCTGGCGGGCGGGCCGGGCGCGCTCGAGCAGGAGCTGGCAGCGGGCGTCGACGGCGCGGCGGTGCGCCGACGCAAGCAGGCGCTCGGCCGGGTGTCTGCCGTCGGCCGGCAGGGTCAGGTCGGAGTGGACGTCCTCGGCGAGAGACAGCCGGTGCACGGCGTCGGCCAGGCCGCGGGCGCGGCCCCGCGCCGCGACGGCGATGTCGGCACGGCGCTCCAGGTCCTGGATGGCCTGCCGCGCCACGATCTGCACGACGGGGTTGAAGAACTGCAGTGCGCGTGCGGCCATCAGCCACCAGCCTGTCAGCGGGTCGCGCGCCGCGAGATGCGCCATTTCGTGCGCGAGGCCGGCTTCAAGGGCGGCGTCATCGAGATGGTCGAGCGTGCCGGTCGAGACGACAATCGCGGTGCGGCCGATCCCGGCACACATCAGGACCGGCGAGTCGAGCGCCACGACGGTCACGACGGATGGGCGGTCGAGGCCCCGGGCCTCGGCCGCGTCAATCGCGTCGCGGACCCGCGCGCAGGCCGGGTGGTCGAGGGGAAGCCCGTCGCCCGGCGCCGTCCGGGAGAGGCGATCGGCCACGAAGGGCAGGGCGTCCCGCAGGAACAGGGCCGCGCCGGCCGCCGAGAGCGCCGCGCTCGCGGCCGAGGCCAGGCCGATGCCGCCCAGGCGGACGTGATTCCAGTGCGCCCCCGCGAAGAGGGACCAGTCCTCGACGAACCAGGATTCGGCCCGCCACGGCGCCGCCGCGAGGTACAGCGTCGTGAGCAGAATGGGCGCGGCAAGGACGATGCCTCGCATCGCGAGACGTTCGCCGGGATCCTCCACGCGCCACAGCCGGAGCAGGGCTTCGATGACAAGGGCCGCCACCGCCGCGTGCATGATGGCCTGGCCAGCTGCGGCGATCACCGCCTCAGGACTCCTCGATGTCCTGCACCTGTTTCAGGCGCTCGAGTTCGAGGGGGTGCTCGTGCTTCATGCGCTCGAGGCTGATCTTGCCCGTGAAAATCGTCTTGTCGAACGGGAAGACGTCGGGGTTGAAGTGCGCGTTGTAGATGTGCCAGAGGATGACGACGAGAAACGCCATCAGCCCCTCGTTGCTGTGCGCCACCTTGGCAGCCGGCACCAGCTCTCCCGGGAAGAACCGGGTGAAGAGGATCGGGAAGTAGAGGACCAGTCCCGTCGAAATGACGACCACCGCGCCGAGAACCAGGCCCCAGTACTCGAACTTCTGCCGGTAGTCGAAACGATCGAACAGCGCCGGCGCGTCGGCCCCGCCGAGGTAGTACCGGAGCGTCTGGATTGCGTCGGTGAAGTCTTTCCGGTTGGGCACGATCGACAGCGGAGAGCGGCCGCTGGCCACCGACCCGATGGCGAACATCAGGTGGAAGGCGGTCATCGCGGTGAACGACAGCCCGGCGGCGCGGTGGAACCACCGGATGCGATCGATGCCGCCCATGAGGTCGATCATCCAGCGGGCCCACCCCTCGTCGAAGTACTTCTGGGGGAGGCCGGTCAGCGACAGGATGAGAAACAGCGACATCACCAGGACGTGCTCGGTGCGCTGGCGGACGGAGAAGCGCGTGAGATAGGTGCTCATCGGTTGACGACCATGCGCCAGAAGTGCAGCAGGATCTGCAGGAGCAGCCCCGCGATCATGAACGGGATGAGGACGTCATAGAAGAGCTGGACACCGTACACGAGCGGCGCTTTCTCCCAGGTCGGCTCGTAGTGCGACATCCATGCGGCCGGGAAGTTGTCGCTGGCCCCCTCGTGGCAGCGCGCGCAGGTCTTGACGAGGTTCGCGCGGAGCACCCGCGAGCCCGGCTCGTCGACCTTCGTGATGTCGTGCACGCCGTGGCAGTCGGTGCACAGCGCGACCACGCTCGACTCGCGAGGCGTCCCCGAACTCTGGAGCGACGCGGTCATCCCGTGGAAGTCGGCGACGTAGGTGTTGGAGACGGCGGTGGAGATGCCGTACTTCTCCATCAGCGCCTTGTTCGCGTGGCAGCTGCTGCACAGTTCCGGCGTGCGCTTCTGCCAGTTGACGTCCCGCGGCCCCGCCACGTCGTGCGACTTGTGACAGTCGGTGCACCCCGGCACGTCGTCGCTCTGCTCGATGAACCGGCCGTGGACGCTCTTCGTGTAGATCTGGAACACGCCCTCGTGGCAGCGCGCGCAGGTCTTCGAAAGCTGGACTTTCGGCTTGTGTGACGCCGCGATGTCGTGAGCGCCGTGGCAGTCCACGCACGTGGGCGCCATCCGGTCGCGCCGCTCCAGGGCCTTGAAGTGCACGCTGTCGAGCGTCTTGGTGTAGTTCGCGAAATGGCAGCGCTTGCACTGCTCGTAGTACGCCAGCGTGAAGTCGCGCAGCGTCCTGAACGGCCGCGCCTCGTGCGGCACCGACATCATGTCCTGGTGGCAGTCCGTGCAACTGAGCGTGTCGCCGTGGACCGACGCCCGGAACGTGCCCAGGTCGACGTGCAGCGAGCGCGTTTCGCCGCTCGGCAGCGTGACCGCGAGCGACGGATCGCCGTGGCAGGCGAGGCAGGCTTCGACATCCGGGGCCTGTGGCGGCGCCGTCTGGTCCGGCGGCAACGCCAGGAATGAGGTGAGGAGTAACGTCAGGATCATAGACGATCCGCGCGAACAGCCGGCTTCTCGGGCAACGGAGTGGGGGCCGGCGGGAATTCACAGGCGGGCCGGCCAGAAGGGCGGGGACCAGCCAGGCAGCGCCGCCGCCCGGCAGAATCCTGCGCCGCACAGACCAACAGCAAGGTGACTGCCACAATCGAAAGCGACTGTAACACATTGCACAGAAGCGGGTTGCAAACGACTGCGTCAGCGGGGCACCCGGCCATGCCGGGAATCCGGCAGACGGACCAGCCACAGTCACCTGCCGCCCTCAGGCGTGACTGTGGCCGTGGGCGGGGTGGTCCGGGATCGGGCCGGACCGCACCGCGAGCTGCGCCTCGAGCCACGCGAACCAGCGGCCCATGCCGTCGCCGCTGCGTGCCGACACGTGGAAGACCTGCGGTACCGGCATCACCCGGCCGAGGGCCTCGTCGATCGTGTCGGGGCGCACGTCGAGATAGGGCAGGAGGTCGGTCTTCGTGACCAGGACCAGGTCGGCCTTGCGGAACATCACGGGGTACTTGAGCGGCTTGTCCTCGCCCTCGGTGACGGCGAGCGCCACGACGTTGAAGGCCTGCCCGAGGTCGTAGACGGCCGGGCAGACCAGGTTGCCGACGTTCTCGATGAACAGCAGCCGGGCGTCGTGGAGGCTGTCGTGGTGCAGCGCGTGGTGGACCATCGCCGCATCGAGGTGGCAGGCCGATCCCGTGGTGATGGCCCGGGCCGGGATGCCCGCGTGCCGCAGGCGTTCGGCATCGCGCTCCGTTTCGAGGTCTCCGGCGATGGCGGCGACGCGGAACCGCCCGGCGAAGGCCCGCGCCGTGGCCTCGAGGACGGCGGTTTTGCCCGATCCCGGCGACCCCATGAGATTGATGGCCAGAACGCCGCGCGACGTGAAGTGCTCGCGGTTGTGGCCGGCGTCGCGGTCGTTGACCGCCAGGATGCGTTCCCGGATCTCGACCGACACCACGTGCGGGTCCCCGCAGCCGCAGGTCTCGCACATCAGGGCACCTCCAGTTCGACTTGTCCGAGCAGGATTTCGTCGCCGGCGACGAGCGAAGCCGGCGCGCCGCAGGCGGCGCACTGCAGGCGCCCGCCGGCTTCCATCGGGCGACGGCAGCCCGAACAGGCCCAGCGCGCCGCCACGCGCTCGACCTCCAGGTCGGCGCCCGCGCAGAGGGTTCCGGCGCGCGCGATGGCAAACGCGCTCTCGAGCAGTTCGGGTTCGACACCGGACAGCTCGCCGATGCGGACGCGGACGCGGTGGACGGCCAGGGCGCGGTGCGCGGTCGCTTCCTCCTCCACGCGTTCCATCAGCGCGACCATCAGCGAGTACTCGTGCATCGCGTGCCTCCGGCGGCTCAGCAAATCCTGGGCAGAGGCTCGCCGTCTGACTCCGTCAGCATGCGGCGGCCGAGGCCCGTGTCGAGAATCACCGCCCCGGCATGTTGCTCCATGCAGCGCCCGATTGCGGAGGCCTCCCGCCCGAGCGGGTGGGCGCGGACGGCCGCGAGGACGGCGGCGGCGGCGTCCGGCCGCACGCCGATCACGACCTTGCCCTCGCACGCCATCACGAGCGGATCGATGCCGATCAGGTCCGACGCGCCGCGCACGTCGGGCGCCACCGGCACGGCCGACTCCTCGACGAGGATGCCGACGTTCGACTTCTGCGCCATCTCGTGGAGTGCGCTCGACAGGCCACCTCGCGTCGGGTCCTTCATCGCCACCACGCCGCAGCGGCCGGCCTCGAGCGCCGCCCGGACCACGCCGTTGACGGGCGCCACGTCCGAGGCGAGGGCCCCCTCGAGCGACAGCGCGTGCCGCGCGGCCATGATCGCCATTCCGTGGTCGCCAACCGTACCCGTCACGATCAGGATGTCGCCCGGGGCGAGGCCTGCGTCCGGCACCGGCCGATCGCAGAAGCCGACGCCCGCCGTGTTGATCACCAGGCCGTCGATTTCGCCGCGGCCCATCACCTTGGTGTCGCCGGTCACAATCGGCGCCCCGGCCTCGGCGCAGGCCGCGCGGATGGAGGCGTACACCCGCTCGAGATCCGCCCGCGGGAAGCCCTCCTCGAGAATGATCGCGCAGGTGAGCGCCGTCACCGCCGTCGCCCCCATGACGGCCAGATCGTTGACCGTGCCGCAGACGGCGAGACGGCCGATGTCGCCGCCCGGAAAGAAGATCGGATGGACGACGTGCGAGTCGGTGGTGAGGATGAGCCAGGCGTCGCCGACGCGAATCGCGGCCCCATCGTCCATGGCCGCCAGCCCGATGCCGCCGTCTGCCGGCGCTCCGGCCGCGCCGGGCAGGCAGATCTGTTCGATGAGCGCGCGCATCGCCCGCCCGCCGGCGCCGTGCTTCATGCCAATCCGGTCGTCACCGGCCCCGCGGCGGCTCATGCGAGGCCTCCCAGGTCGGGGTGCCCGCCGTACTGGTGCCAGATCCGGCAGGTGCCCTCGGAGCTCACCATGCAGGCGCCCACCGGGTGCTCCGGCGTGCAGGCGCCGCCGAACAGCGTGCAGTCGGTCGGCGACGAGATGCCGGTCATGATCCTGCCGCAGAGGCACGACTCGGCGAGCGCGGGCGGCGCGTGGCGCGCGAGGGGCGTGACGTCGATGGCGAACCGCCTCCTCGCATCGAGGCCGGCGAACCGGCCGCGCAGCGAGAGGTTGCCGTCCGTGACGACACCGAGGCCCCGCCACGGCCCGCTCGACGGCTCGAACACTTCCCACAGCGCGTCCTGCGCGCGGAGGTTGCCGGCCCTGGTGACGCAGCGGGGGTACATGTTCGCGACCGCCGGCGTGCCGTCGCGCACGAGTTCCAGGAGCCGGACGAGCCCGGCCAGAATGTCGAGCGGTTCGAAGCCGGCGACGGCCACGGGGAGGCGATGGCGTGCGACGAACGCCTCGAACACGCCCCATCCCGTGATGGTGGCCGCGTGCCCGGCCGCGAGGAAACCTTCCACGGCCAGGCCGGGCGTCGAGGCCACGGCGTCCATTGCGGGCAGGATGAACTTGTGCGCCGAGAGGACGGACAGGTTGTCGGGCAGCCCCTTCAGGACGATCGCGGCGGTGGCCACCGCCGTCGTCTCGAACCCGGTAGCGAAGAAGACCACCGGCTCCTTGACGCGCACGGCCAGGTCGACCGCCTGGCCGGCGCTGTAGATCACGTGAACCCTCGCGCCTTCGGCCTGGGCGTCCGCCAGCGACATCACCGACCCCGGCACGCGGAGCATGTCGCCGTAGGTCGCGATGTGCACGCCCTGCAAAGCCAGCGCCACGCTTTCGTCGACCTCCCGGGCGTCGGTGACGCACACCGGGCAGCCCGGGCCCATGATGACCCTGAGGGAGGCAGGGAACGAGGCGCGCAGGCCGTACTTCGCGATGGCCTGCTCGTGGCTTCCGCACACGTGCATCAGCGACACGGGGGACCGCCCGATGCCGGCCGTGATGCGGCCCAGGGCATGGACCATCGCCCTGGCGCGGACCGGGTCGCGGAACTTCAGCTCGCTCGACGCCGCCCGCGGATCAGGAGTCGGCATCGGGCACCGTGCCGGTGGCGGCGATTTCCGACCGCACGTCGCCGGCCATGAGGTCGGCTGTGTCCTCCTGCGCCAGCAGTTCCTCGAAGAGTGCGAGCGTCTCGCCGATTTCGCTCTCCGGGATGCGCCGGATCGCGTAGCCGACGTGGTTGAGCACGTAGTCGCCGACGGCGACCGGTTCGTCGACGACGTCGAGAAGGACCTGCCGCCTGACTCCCCAGAAGTCGACCGTCGCGCAGTTGCCCTCGATGGCGATCACTTTGCCCGGCACGCCTAGGCACATACGACTTCCTCCACGTCCACCCGGCCCGACTGGACAACCGCGCTGGCGACGGCGGCCTGCCCGAGCGCCAATCCGCCGTCGCCCGGGGGCACCACGCGATGGCGCAGCACCCGGACGCCGGGGCCGGCCGCGCGCAGGACGCGCTCGACGAGCAGCGCGTTCTGGAAGACGCCGCCGGTGAGCACGACCGGCAGGTCTCCCGACCGGCGGCGGGCCAGCTCGATCAATTCGACGGTCGCATCGGCGAGCGTGTTGTGAAAGCGCGCCGAGACAATCGCCGGAGCGACGCCCGCGATCAACTCTCCCGCCAATGTCCTGACGGCCGGCCGCAGATCGAGCTCGGCCGTGCCCGGGCCACCGCCGATCGCGAACGCGTACTGCCCATCTTCGTCCGGATCGGCGGCGAGGTTCCACTCCGCGGCCACCTGCCCCTCGTAACGCGACTCCAGCCGCCCGAGCCCGAGAGCGCCCACGGCGTCGAAGTAGCGGCCGGCGCCGTGCGCGGCCGGCGTGTTCACGCCGGCCGCCAGCATGCCGCGGACAACCGCCAGTTCACGGGCCCCGACGCGGCCGAAGAGAGGGAAGCGGCCTATTGGGGCGTCGCCGTCGAACGCGTCGTCGAGCAGCGCGAACGCCTGGCGCCAGACCTGCCGGATGGCCAGGTCGCCGCCCGCGAGCCGGATCGGGCGGAACGTGGCGAGGCGCGTGAATCGCAGGTAGTCGGCCACGAGCACCTCGCCGCCCCACGCCGCGCCATCGGTGCCGAACCCGGTGCCGTCGTAGGCGACGCCGATGACGGGCCCGCTCAACCCGTGTTCCGCCATGGCGGCGCAGACGTGCGCGTGGTGGTGCTGGACGCCGATTTTCCGCGGTTCGGGCCGCGCGAGGGCGTAGCGCGTCGACAGGTAGTCCGGGTGCAGGTCGTGCGCGATGACGGCGGGGCGCGTGCCGAGGAAACGCTCCATCCGGCCGATAGCGTGTTCGTACGCCTCAAACGTCTCGACGTTCTCGAGGTCGCCGATGTGCGGGCCGAGAAACGCGGTCCCCTCGGCACCCAGGCAGAACGTGTTCTTGAGGAGGGCCCCGCACGCCAGCACCGGCTCGGCGAAGAACCCCGGCGCTTTGATGCCGCGCGGCACGTAGCCTCTCGACCGGCGGAGCACGACCGGCGCGCCCGCCACGACGCGAGCCACCGAGTCGTCGCAGCGCGTGTCGATGTCGCGGTCGTGCAGCAGGAAGAGGTCGGCGATGCCGGCCAGCCTGTCGAGGGCCTCCTCGTTCCGGAAGGCGAGCGGTTCCTCGGAGAGGTTCCCTGAGGTCATCACGAGCGGGCATCGGGCGGCCGCCAGGAGCAGGTGATGCACCGGCGTGTACGGCAGCAGAACGCCCACCAGCGGATTGCCCGGCGCCACGTTGGCTGCGATGGCGGCCGACGGGCGGCGCCTCGCGAGCACGATGGGCCGCTCCATCGAGATCAGGAGGCGGCGCTCCTCGTCGTCGAGTACGGCAATGGCCTCGGCCGCGGCCAGGTCGGCAGCCATGACGGCGAACGGCTTCTCGTCGCGCCGCTTGCGCGCCCGCAAACGGGAGACCGCCTGCCCGTTCGCCGCGTCGCAGGCGAGATGGAAGCCGCCGAGTCCCTTCACCGCCAGAATCAGGCCGCGCGAGATCGCCTCGGCGGCCGAACTGATGGGGTCGGAAGCGGCGACCTCGTCGCCGCCCGGCCCAGCGAGCCAGAGCCTGGGGCCGCACGCCCGGCAGGCGTTGGGCTGCGCGTGGAAGCGCCGGTTGTCCGGCGACGCGTATTCCGCCTGGCACGCAGCGCACATCCTGAAGGCCGCCATCGTCGTGTTCGGCCGGTCGTAAGGGATGTCTGTTGCGATCGTGAACCTGGGGCCGCAGTTGGTGCAGTTGGTGAAGGGATACGCGTAGCGGCGGCCGGCCGGGTCGCGGATGTCCTCCAGGCAATCCGGGCAGGTCGGCAGGTCCGCCGGAATCGAGACGCGCCGCGTGGCTGACGGCGCCGACGCCACGATGTCGAAGGCGGTCGCCGGCCGTCCCTCGATCGTCCGGCACGTGAGTTCGGCAATGTGCGCCGCGGGCGGCGGGGCGGCCTGCAGCGTTTCCACGAACGCATCGAGGTCGTGGTCGGCCCCGAACGCCTCGATGGTGACGCCGTCTGCGTCGTTGCGGACCCAGCCGCCGATGCCGTGCGCTCCCGCCAGGCGGTACACCCACGGGCGGAACCCCACGCCCTGCACGATGCCGCGGATTTCAATCCGACGCCCGCTCGGCGGATTCTGCGCTGAGGTGGCAGGCATCTCCGGCGTTTATATCCGGGATGGCGGCCGGAGTCCAGCCGCCGGCCCGCCTCGAGAGTCCGACGCCCGGCGCGCGGCCGGTTATGATGGCGTCGATGGGGAAGCAGACCGCGGGCATTGTCGTCGTGGCCGCAGCCGTCGCGGCGGCGCTGCTACCGGTGCCTGCGGCGTGGGTGGAGCAGTACTACGCCCGGGGCTGGTTCCCTCCGGTCCAGCGGCTGCTCACCACGGCCTCGAATGCGGTCCCGTTCGTCGTGCTCGACGCGCTCGTTCTGGCCGCGGCGGGCGTGGCGGCGGCCGCCGCCCTGTCCGTGCTGCGCGCGCCGCGAGGGCGCCGACTGAGGATGCTCGGCCGGCGCACTGCGCAGGGCGCGGTCCTCGCAGCGGCGGCCTACCTGGTGTTTCTCGTGACGTGGGGCGCCAACTACCGCCGTCAACCCCTCACCGAGGCGCTCGATTTCGACGACGCGCGCGTGACAACGCCGGCGGTCGTGGCGCTCAACGCAGCAGCGCTTGGCGAACTCGCCCGCCTGCGGCCGGGCCTGCCGCCGGGCACCAGCGGGTGGCCCGATGCGGCCGCCGTGGCGGCGGACCTTGGAGGCGCGCTCGAGACGGGGACCGCGCTCGTGGGGCTCTCCGGGCCCGTGCGGGCGGGCCGGCCGAAACACTCGCTGCTGGACGTCTATTTTACGCGGGCCGGCGTGAGCGGCATGACCGACCCGTTCTTCCTCGAGACGCTCATCGCCTCGAACCTCCTGCCGTTCGAACTCCCGTCCGTTGTTGCCCACGAATGGGGGCACCTCGCGGGTCTGGCGCGCGAATCGGAGGCGTCCTTCTTCGGGTGGCTCGTGTGCCTGCACGGCAACGACGCCGCGCAGTACAGCGCATGGCTCGACATCTTCGTGCGGACGCTCGGCGCGCGCGGCCGGGATGACCGGCGGGCGGTGCTGGCATCGCTGCCCGGGGCCGTGCGGGCCGATCTCGACGCCATGGCGGCGCGGTCCGAGCGTGACCAGGTGCGGGCCGTCAGCCTGGTGGCGTGGCGCACGTACGACACGTATCTGCGATCCCAGCGGGTGACGAGCGGCGTCGGGAACTACGGCGAGGTCGTCCGCCTGCTGGCCGGCACGCGGTTCGACGCCGGCTGGCGACCCGTCCTCCGGCCGGCGCGATAGACGGCGCAGGCTGTCAGCCTCCGCGCTTGTGCATCTCGAGGTGCGGATCCGCACGAAGCGCGGACACCGGGACGAAGGCGGCCCGCTCCCGCACGCCGGCGCGCTCCTCCGCTCCCCGGTCTGCGCGCCCGCTCCACCTGGCCTCGAGCCGACCGGCGATGACCTTGTCCGGCTCGCCTCCGCGCAGCATCGGCCGCAACGCGAGGCCGCCTGCGGCATAGAGGCACGTGTAGAGGATGCCGTCCGCGGTGACCCTTGCCCGGTCGCACGTGCGGCAGAATGGCGCCGACGTGGACGCGATCACGCCGAACACGCGGCCGTCGGGAAGGGCGAACCGGTCGGCGGGCGCGGTGGACCGCGGCGCTTCGACGGCGGCAAGGCGTCCGAATCGCTTTGCCAGCCGACCGAGGATCTCCGCTCGAGGGACCACCGTACCGCTCGACCATCGCGTGGCCCCGCCGACGTCCATGTACTCGATGAACCGCACCTCGGCGCCGATCGACGCGGCGAAATCCAGCAGCGGCTCCAGTTCGTCGTCATTGACGCCGCGCATGATCACCGCGTCGAGTTTGGTGCCGTCGAAGATGCGGGACGCGGCCAGGATGCCCCGCATCACCCGAGCGTGATCGCGCTGCCGCGTGAGGCGGACGAACCGCTCAGGATCCAGCGTGTCGAGACTGATGTTCAGGCGCCGGAGGCCGGCGCGGCGCAACGGCTGGGCGAACTCCTCGAGGAGGATGCCGTTTGTCGTGAGCGCGAGGTCGTCGAGCGGCTTGCCGGCAAGCATCTCGACAAGCTGGCACAGGTTCCGGCGGAGCAGCGGCTCGCCGCCCGTCAGGCGGATCTTGTCGACGCCAAGACGGATGAAGATGTCGACGAGGCGGCTCGTCTCCTCGAAGTGCAGCAGGTCGTCACGAGAGAGCCACACGTAATCCGCTTCCGGCATGCAGTACTCGCACCGGAGGTTGCAACGGTCCGTGACCGATACCCGGAGGCTGCGGAGCGGCCGGCCCAGCGTGTCGACAAGCGCCATCGACGCCATTATGACAGGGGCATGGCCTGCCGCGCCGAAGCCGTGGGAGGAGCCCGGTGAGCCGGACCACGGCGAAGGCGGGGGCATGGGGCATGGGACAGGGGACAGGGGCCGGGCGTGCCGCCGAACGGCCCCTCGAACCAAGCCGATGATCGTCAGTTCGCAAAACGCTGCGCAAGGGCCGAAGCCCACGTGGGGTGTCTGGGGCCCCACGTGCTACCGACAGCACCCTGGAGCTGCGTTTTGCCGGCGTGTGTGAGCGGGGACGGGAGGCGGCATGCCTGGCCCCTGGGACAGGGGGCGAGGGGAGTCAGCGCGAGGTAACAGGCGTGGAGGGTCGCCATCTCCCGGGGATCGGGTGCCCGCAGTCCGGGCAGCGGCCGTCGGAGGTGACCCGGCAGGCGCCGATCCAGTACGCGCGCCGCTCGACGAGGGTTGCGCGGCACGACGGGCAGCGCGTGTGCTCGAGATCGCCCACGCGGCCCGCGGCATTGCCGGCGTAGACGAAGCGGAGCCCGGATCGCCTGCCGATGCCGGCCGCGTGGACCAGCATCTCGGGCGTCGTGCCCGCGCGGTCGGTCATCCGGTAGTCGGGATGGAACGCGGTGACGTGCCACGGGATGTCGGGCGACACGCCGGCGAGAAACGCGGTGAGTTGGCCGAGTTCCTCGTCCGAGTTGTTGACGCCCGGCACGACCAGCGTCACGACCTCGAGCCAGATGCCTCTCGCGTGGATCTCCCGGATGGTCTCGAGCACGGGCGCGAGCCGCCCGCCGTCGTTCCGGTACTGCAGCTCGTCGAACCCTTTCAGGTCGACCTTGAAGAGGTCGACCCATGGCGCGAGGTACTCGATGACCCTCGGCGTGCCGTGGCCGTTCGACACGTAGCCGGTCAGCAGGCCCGCCGCGCGGGCGGCCTTGAAGACCGCCACGGCCCACTCGGTCGTGATGAGCGGCTCGTTGTACGTACTGACGACGGCGCGGGCGCCCGAGCGGAGGGCCTCCTGCACGAGCATCTCCGGGCTCGTCTCCGTGATCCCCGTGCCCGCAGCGGGATCGCGCAGCGCCTGCGAGCTCACCCAATTCTGGCAGCACGCGCACTTGAGATCGCAGCCCAGCATGCCGAAGCTGTACGCCCGCGAGCCGGGCTCCACGTGGAAGAAGGGCTTCTTCTCGATCGGATCCGACTGGGCGCCGGCCACGTAGCCCCACGGTACCATCACGGTGCCGCCGCGGTTGAACCGGACCCTGCAGGTGCCCTCCGCCCCCTCGGGCATGGCGCACTCGTGTGCGCAGGCATGGCAGCGGGCCCACGCGTCGTCGAGCGTCTCGCACAACGCCGGGTCGCCGGCAATGGTGTGCGCCGCCAGAACGTCTCCGAGCGTCCGCATGGCTGTGTTGTAACGCCGGGCGCGGGCAATTGCAACTGCCTCTTCCGTCGCCCTGCGGAAAACGGCATCATGGCGCGAGCACGGGGAGGTCAGGCGTGAAGAAGCCGGCGCGGCTGGTGTCGCTCGACGCGTTTCGCGGCCTCACGATGGCCGGCATGGTCATCGTGAACAACCCCGGCGACTGGGGGCACGTCTATCCGCCGCTCCTGCACGCCACATGGCACGGCTGCACGCCGACGGATCTCGTCTTCCCGTTCTTCCTGTTCATCGTCGGCGTCTCGATCACGCTCTCGCGGGGCACGATGGGCGACGCCTGGAAGATCGTCAAGCGGGCCATTGTCATCTTCGGGCTCGGGATGGTGCTGGCGCTCTACCCGCGCTGGGACTTCGGCGTCGTCCGGATTCCCGGCGTCCTCCAGCGGATTGCTGTCTGTTATCTGGCGGCGGCCTTCCTGTTCCGCTGGACGTCTCCGTCGCACGGCAGCGACGACGCGCGGCGGCTGGCGCACGGCCGGACGCTCCTCCTGTGGGCCGCAGCGCTCACGGTCGCGTACTGGGGCGTGATGATGCTGGTTCCGGCGCCGGGCGGCGTGGCCGGCGACCTGACGCCCGACGGGAACCTGGGCGCGTACCTCGACCGCAAGATCTTCGGAGCCCACCTCTGGTCGCAGTCGAAGACCTGGGACCCCGAGGGCCTGCTGAGCACGGTGCCGGCGCTCGCGACGACACTCGTCGGCGGCGTGGCCGGGCTGTGGCTCGGCTCGAGGGCCTCCGGCCGACGCAAGGCCATGGGGCTTGCCGGGGCGGGCGTCGTCGCCATCGGCATCGGACTGGCGTGGAGCCTCGTGTTCCCGCTGAACAAGGCGCTGTGGACGAGTTCCTACGTGTGGTTCACGGCGGGCGCTGCCGCCGTGTTCCTCGCGCTCTGCTATGCGCTCATCGACCTGAAGGGCTGGAAAGCGTGGAGCCGGCCTTTCGTCATCCTCGGGCTCAATGCGATCGCGCTCTTCGTCCTGTCGGGCCTGCTGACGAAGTTCCTCAGCTACCACAAGGCCGGCGGGCCGGACGGCAACCCGGTGTCCATGCTCAGGTACATTTACGTCACGTGGTTCGTGCCGCTGGCCGAGCCCGTCAACGCGTCGCTGCTGTTCGCGCTGGCCAACCTCGCCGTCCTGTTCGTCGTGCTCTGGCTCATGGACCGCAAGGGCATCTATCTGAAGGCCTGATGGTGGCGACTCTGTCCCGCCTGTTCGGCAACCGCCCCCGCCTCCCGCGGCCGGTGTGGCTGGTGTCGTGGACCAGCTTCTTCACCGACACCGCGTCGGAGGCGATCTACCCGATCATGCCGCTCTACCTCACGCGGACGCTCGGCGGCACGGCGATGGCCATCGGCGTGATCGAAGGGGCCGCCGAAGCGCTGAACAGCCTCCTGAAGATCGCATCAGGCCGGCTTTCCGATCGCTGGAGTTCGAGAAAGCCGTTCGTGGTGGCGGGATACGCGATCTCGACGGTGGTCCGCCCGCTGGTGGCGCTGGCCACCTCCTGGCTGCACGTGCTCGCGGTGCGATTGACCGATCGCGTCGGCAAGGGCATCCGCGCGGCGCCTCGCGACGCGCTGCTCGCCTCCTGGGCCGAGCCTGCGACGCGGGGGTATGTCTTCGGACTGCACCGGGCGATGGATCATGCCGGCGCCATTACGGGACCGTTGCTGGCGAGCCTGTTCCTGTGGTTCTTCCCAGAACAGTACAGGACACTGTTCGCGCTGACGCTCATCCCGGGCCTCATCGCTGTCGCGATGCTCGTGCCCGTTCCGGATGCGCCGCTCCCGCAGGCCCTCCCGGCGGACTCGCCGGCGGCTGACGCCGCGCCGCTCGGCAAGCGCTTCTCGCGGTACCTGGCCGTCCTGCTCCTGTTCAGTCTGGGCAACTCCACCGACGCCTTCCTGCTGCTGCGGCTGAGCGACGTCGGCGTCGGCACGGTGTGGATTCCCGTCGCCTGGGCCGCGCTGCACGTCGTCAAGGCCGTGGTGTCGCCTGTCGGAGGCATCCTCTCCGACCGCATGAGCCGGCGCGGCGTCATCGCTGCCGGGTGGCTCGTCTACGCGGCCGTGTACGGCGGGTTTGCCCTGGCGACGAGCGCGTCCGCGCTCGTCCCGCTCTTCCTCGCGTACGGCATTTACTTCGGGTTGACCGAGGGAGTCGAGAAGGCCGTCGTCGCGGACCTGGCACCCGCCGGGCGGCGAGGGGCGGCCTTCGGCGCGTATCACGCCGTCCTGGGGACTGGCGCGCTCGCCGCCAGCCTCGTCTTCGCGGCCGTCTGGAAGACGGTCGGCGCGCCCGCGGCGTTCGCCCTTGGCGCCGCGCTTTCCCTTTTCTCGGCGGCGCTGATCAGCCGCCTCGACCTCGCGCCGGCGGCCTCTCGCCTATAATAGAAAGTTCCCATGAAGAGAATTCTCGTCACCAATGATGACGGCGTCCGCTCGGAGGGTCTGACCGCCCTCGCCTCCGCGCTCGAGCCACTCGGCGAGGTGATCGTCGTCGCGCCTGCGAAAGAAGCCAGCGCCGTCGGCCACGCCCTCACGCTCCATTACCCGCTGCGTCTCGAGCAGCTCGAGGAACGCGTGTACGCCGTCGACGGCACCCCGACCGACTGCGTCAACATCGCCGTGGCCGTCGTGTTCAAGGGCCTGCCCGATCTTGTCGTGTCGGGCATCAACAAGGGCTGGAACGTCGGTGACGATGTGACGTATTCGGGGACCGTGTCGGGCGCGCTCGAGGGCGCGCTGCTCGGCGTCCCGAGCATTGCCGTGTCGCTGAAGCGCTCGCGCGACCGGATGGATTTCTCGGACGCCGCGCGGGCGGCGGCGCGAGTGGCCGAGCGGGTGCTCGCCGAGGGGCTGCCGCCGAGGACGTTTCTCAACATCAACGTCCCGCGCCGCGTGACGCACGGCCTCAAAGTGACGCTGCAGGCGAAGCGCACGCACGTCACGTCGATCAGCGAGCGCGTGGACCCGAAGCACCGGCCGTACTACTGGATCGACGAAGCGCACGACGAGTGGGAGGCCGACGAGCACTCCGACTACCAGGCCGTTCGGGCCGGCTACATCTCCGTGACGCCGCTCCAACCGGATCTCACCGCGCACCGTGCGATCGCGGCTGTCGAGCGGTTGCTCCGGGCGCCGGCGTCGACGGCCCGGAAGTCGAGGACGCCCCGCCGGGTGACCGCCGCGAAGAAGATCTTGGGGAAGACGAGGGGAGTGCGGTAAGATGAACAGACCGTCGGGGCGTGGCTCAGCCTGGTAGAGCACTCGGTTCGGGACCGAGGGGTCGAAGGTTCAAATCCTTTCGCCCCGACCAACACATCGAAGAAATAGGCCAGTTTTCACTGGCCTTTTCTTTTGTACGGATTCCGCACATGGTGTGGCCTGGTACCGTTTGGTGCCTTCTGGTGTCGCGTTGAGCATAATTTGAGCATAGTCGGCGCCGACGGCGGCGGTGCAATCCAGATGAGTTTCTTGACGCCTCGGACCTTGAATGGACGACTCACTGCGGCGAGTGGCGTCACAATCCTGTGGGCGAGTGTGAGGCCCGG
>JAWOGY010000031.1:0-3367 GCA_046496425.1 Vicinamibacterales bacterium | reverse complement strand
GGCCACATCAACATTGGAGGGACACTCCGACTTGCAGGCCTTGCATGAGATGCAGAGATCCATCACCCGGTAGATCTCCTCGTGGTCAAAGCGGTTCTTCTTATCCGACCTGGTAAGAAACTCGCGGAGGATGTTGGCCCTGGCCCGGGTCGATTTGTCCTCATCACATGGGAGGGGAATAAATAATCGTTCCTTATAAAACGGCCCGTCTTTTATTTCACAAGGAATTGATTATTTAATACCCCTCCTTCCCTCCCCGTTGTACGGCACGGGGAGGAATACCTTGGCTTCCGTTCCGCGAGGGCGAGGGCGAGTTCGTTGCGACTGCCGAGGTGAAGGGCGCGACGCTCAAGTACTTCGAGGGTTTCCCGCTGCTCACCGAGGCCGTCGGCAGCGTCGAGTTCCGCAACGCCTCGACGCGCGCACGCCTGCGCGAAGGACGGGTTGGCGGCCTGAAGGTCGGCACGACGTCGTTCGAGATCGAGGACTACCGCGCGCCAGTGCTCGAGCTCGAGGCCACGGCGGCGGGCGACGTCGGCCAGGCGCTCGAGCTCCTGCAGAAGAGCCCGCTCGGACCGCAGCTCGGCGAGCAGTTCATGGCACTCTCCGCACAGGGGCCGGCCGATTTCGCGTTCGACATGAAGCTGCCGACCGGCAACGTCGCAGCGCGCGAGTACTCGGTGCGCACGCGAATGCGCTCCGCGACCGCGCGCTGGCCGGTGCTGCGCGAGCCGGTGACGCGCATCACCGGTGAACTCGAGATCCGCGAGCGCAGCGCACGCGGTGAGGGGCTCAGGGGCATGTATCTCGACGGTCCGTTCGAGGTCTCGGTGCGGCCCGGCGCAACACGCCCCGGCGGGTCGGCCGCGATCCTGTTCGAAGGGGAGGGGCGTGCCGCCGGTGCGCGGCTGCCGGCTGTGATTGGCCTGCCGGCGACCATCCGCATGTCGGGCAGTGTCCCGTGGAAGCTTCAGGGAAGGCTGGAGCAGCCGGCCCGCGGCGCGCCCTGGACCACGCACGTCGAGGTCGAGAGCGACCTCGACGGCCTCGGCGTCGACGCGCCCCGGCCGTTCGCCAAGCAGCCAGGCGACCTGCGTGCCACGCGCGTCGCGCTCGACGTCCCACGTCCCGGCCGGACCGACCTCCGCATCGCGACCGGCTCAGCGCGCGCGCTGCTCGAGTTCACGCGCGGCAACGACGAGCGCTGGCGGCTCGAACGCGGCGCCGCGCGCTTCGACGGGCGGGCGCCCGCGCGGCCATCGCGGCCGGGCCTGCACGTGGGCGGCGACTGGCCGGAATTCGATCTCGCCGAATGGCTGGCGCTGCGCTCGGACGCGCCGGGCGATACGCGCCTCGGCGACTGGCTCGGGCCCGTGGACGTGCACCTCGACCGGGCGCGCGTCATCGGCTTCGAGTTCCTGGACGTGACCGCCGGGCTGCGGCCGGCCGGCGGGGGCTGGAACATCGAGGTGAGCGGGCCGATGGCCGAGGGTCGGGTCAGCATTCCGGCGGACCTCGCGGGCGGGGACCCGATCGACCTGCAGATGCAGCGACTGTGGCTCGAGACGTCGAAGGATCGCGGCGAATCAGGGGGGCGCGGGGAAACCGATCCGCGCGAGTTGCCGGCGATCGCCCTGCGCGCGGAGGACTTCGCCTGGCAGGGGCGCCGCTTCGGGCGGCTCGAGGCCGACCTTGCCAGGGACCCACGCGGCCTGCGGCTCGTTAGCCTCGCGACTCGCTCCGACGCGTTCGCATTGAAGGCGAGCGGCAGCTGGTTCGCCGAGGAGCAGGGTTCGCGCACCCGCCTCGCGCTCGAGTTCGAGAGCGAGGACCTTGCAGCGGCTTCGCGGGCGCTCGGGTACCGCGATGCCGTGGAGGCCGAGCGCGCCCGGCTCACCGCCGACGTCGCCTGGAGCGGCGGTCCCGACGCCGAGGCCCTCGCCCGCATGGCCGGCACCGTGCGCGTCGAGCTCGGACGCGGCCAGCTGCGCGGCGTCAAGCCGGGCGCTGGCCGCATCCTTGGGCTGACGAGCATCGTGGAATTGCCGCGCAGGCTCGCGCTCGACTTCCGTGACGTCACTGACGAGGGACTCGCGTTCGACACCGTCAGCGCGGATTTCGAGTTACGTGCGGGCAGTGCCTACACGGAAAACCTGCTCCTCGAGGGCCCGGCGGTGGACATCGGCGTGGTGGGACGCACGGGCCTCGTCGCGCAAGACTACGACCAGACGGTCATCGTGAGCGGCAACCCCAGCGGCCCGATCACGATTGCCGGTGCGCTCGCCGGCGGGCCCGTGGGCGCGGCGGGTGCGTTGCTGTTTTCACAGCTCTTCAAGGGCCAGTTGCAGGGACTGGCGCGCGCCTACTACCGGGTAACCGGGTCGTGGTCCCAGCCCGTGGTGGAGCGCATCTCGGCCAGCGTCGGAGCGAGCCCGCCGGCCGCTACTCTCCCCGCGTCACCCCCCGAGGATCCCGAGCCATGACCCGTGTTGCCGCCCTGCAGATGGTTTCGAGCGCCGACGTCGGGCGCAATCTGGCCGCCGCCGGCCGGCTGTTGCGCGAGGCGCGCGAGCGCGGCGCCGTCATCGCTGCGCTGCCGGAGAATTTCGCGTTCATGGGGCACGACGAGGCCGACAAGCTCGCCATCGCGGAGGACGACGCCGGCGGCCCGATCCAGTCGGAGATCGCGGGCCTCGCGCGCCAGCTTGGGCTGTGGATCGTGGCGGGCACGGTGCCGCTGCGCGTGCCGGATGAGTCGCGCGTGGCGGCCGCCTGCCTCGTCTTCGACGCCGAGGGGCAGCGCGTCGCGCGCTACGACAAGATCCACCTTTTCGACGTCGCGATCCCCGGCCGCGAGGAGCGCTACCAGGAGTCGGCCTCCGTCCGGCCCGGGCAGGAGCCCGTGTGCGTGGCAACACCAGCGGGCCTTCTCGGGCTCGCGGTGTGCTACGACCTGCGCTTCCCCGAGCTGTTCCGGCGCCTTGTGGACCTCGGTGCCGAGTGGTTTTGCCTGCCGTCTGCCTTCACGGCCCCCACCGGGCGGGCGCATTGGGAAACGCTGCTGCGGGCGCGGGCCATCGAGAACTTCTGCCACGTCGTGGCCCCGGCGCAGTCCGGTTTCCACGAGAACGGCCGGGAAACCCACGGGGATTCCATGATCGTGGACTGCTGGGGCCGGGTGCTCGCGCGCCTGCCGCGGGGCAGCGGGGTGGTCGTGCCCGACATCGACCTCGTCCGGCAGCGCGAGGTCAGGCAGAATTTCCCCTCTCTAGACCATCCCCGCCTGGCCCTGTGAGTTGCATGCACATCTCGATTCCGCCCGCGCTCTTCTCGCCCAAGTCGCCCGCCGGGCAAGCCGGGCCGCAGA
>JAWOGY010000222.1:0-3990 GCA_046496425.1 Vicinamibacterales bacterium | reverse complement strand
GCGCCGCGCCCGCCGCCGCCGCCGCCGCGCGCCATCATGATCGATCCGGGGTTCGCGTAGACGTCGTCGGCGCGGAACCGCGAGATCGTGTAGCGCTTGGTCGGCTCGGCCAGGGCGACGGCGTACTCCACCGTGTTCTGCCCGGCGCGCTCGCTGAAGAACAGCGTCTGGTGATCGGGCGAGAAGCGATGGCCCGACATCCTCGTGTTGCTCTCGAAGATCATCTTGAGGCTGGCCTTGTCGAAGGGCGGCAGCCACTGGTAGAGCCGATCGGGCCGGCGCGCCTGCTGGGCGCCCTCGCCGCTTCGGCCTCCGCGGCCCGCCGCAGCCGCGGCGCCGGTATCCGCATCACCCGGCGCCTGCGGCGAAGGCGCCTCCTGCTCGAGGAACGTCAGCCCCTGGCCGTCCGCGCGCCACGCGATTTCGCGACGACCCTGCTGCTGCGCCTGCGCGCCGCCCGGCCCCGCGGCCGGGTCCGGCGGCGGCTGCGTCGGGTCCTGCACGCCGAGGTTGAGCGGCCGCTTGTCGAGTTCGACCATCACCTGGCCGTCGAGATCCCACACCTCGTCGACCGAACCGAAACTGCCGACCGGCACGACGTACGAGAACGGCCTCACGATGCGGTTCACGCGGAGGTGCCTGGCGTCGGGTGAGAGGTCGAGCGACCGCACCATCTGCGGCTGGCCGATCTTCTTCATCGCGGCCGGCACCTGCTTCGGGGCCCGGCCCCTGGCCGGCACGGCCGCGGGCGGGGTGACATCCAGCACGACAATCTGTCCCGTGGCGTGCCACTCGAGCAGCTCGAAATCATACGGCGTGGCCATCAGGCTGGGGAAGGTCCGCAGCCTGTTCCTGTCGCCATCGTCGGCCAGTTTGACCTGCGGGCCGGCCGGCGCCGCCGGCGCCTTGGGCATCGGGGCACGGCCGTCGGGGATCACAACGGCGGCGATCTTCCTGCCGTCGGCGCTGAAGTCGAAGCTCGAGACGAGCGTGGCAAGCACGGGTTTCGGGGTCAGTTGTTTCGAGGCGCCCGTCATCGGGTCGGCCACCCAGATGTGCGTCGCGTCGGGCGTGTGCACGTAGAAGGCGATGAGCGATCCGTCGGGCGACCACGCCGCGTTCGAGACGCGGGCGCCGGCCGGCGTCTGGATCGGCTTCCTGGATCCGTCTGCCGCCGAGATGACCTGAAGGCCGGTGCTGTTGCGGATCGTCAGCGGGCGAGCGCGATTGGCCTGGACGTCGACGAACAAGCCCCCCAGTTCGTGGAACGGCTTCGAAAACACCGCCATCGTCACCGGGCCGTCGCCGATTTCGTCGAGGAACCATGTCTTGTCCGGGCTCGCGTTGGCGAGCGCCACGTTGCGGTAGCGCGGCGCGAGCACGGCGTCGGCGAGTTCCTTCGGCGGCGTGGCGTACGACTCCTGCGTGAGGGTCGCGTCGGTCCACTTGAGCGGCGCGGGCGCGGCCTCGGGCGCTTTGGCCTCCGGCTTCGCTGGGGCCTGCGCTGGTGCTTGCGCGAGTGCGGCGACGGGCAGCGAGACAACCAGTATCAAAAGGGCGACAATGGCGCGCTTCAACATGGTGACTCCGTCGGAAGTGGGGCGGGAGGACGCTGGCGCACAAATGCTACTCGCCGGGGCCGGCCGAGGGCAAGCGGAAGAGCGGGCCGGCGAACGCAACGCGAAGCCCGGCGAAAATTTTCTGTTCTCCCCGGAGGGGATTTGGCGTAGCGTATGCGCGATCCGACAGCCCGGCCGAGATGCCCCACCATCGCGAGGGACTCCTGCGCAGGGCTCCGGAGGTCCACGCACCCCCCAGGCTGGCTTGTCGGGCCCCGCCCCGGCGAGGATTCGCGGATTCGTGAAGGAGAAGACATGCGTGACCCCATCCCGCGGCTGAGTCGCGTCTTCCTGTTCCTGGTGCTCGCCGTGGCTGTCGGCGCCGCCCCCGCGTTCGCGCAGGGCGGGTCGACATCCACGATTTCCGGAACCGTCACCGATTCGACCGGCGCGGTCGTCCCGGGCGCCGACGTGGTCGTCAAGCACGTCGCGACCAACACCACCTACAACGCGGTGAGCGGCGCGGACGGATCGTTCACGATCCCCGCCGTGCAAACCGGCACCTACTCCGTCACCGTGACGCTGATGGGCTTCAAGACAGCGGTGCTGAACGACGTCATCGCCAACGTGGCCCAGGTAGCCAACGTGAGGGCGGTGCTGCAGCTTGGGGAACTCGCAGAGACTGTCGTCGTGTCGGGCGCGACCGAGATCGTGCAGACCCAGGCCACCTCCGTGGCCGCGACACTCGGCACGAAGCAGATCGCGAGCCTGCCCGTCGTGGGCCGTGGCGCGTTCGAACTGGTGGGGTACATGCCCGGCGTGGCGACGACGACCGGCAGCCTGCGCGACGGCACGGTGAACGGCCTCCCGCAGAGCGCGGTCAACATCACGCTCGACGGGATGAACATCCAGGACAACTACGCGAAGTCCTGGGACGGCATGTTCACGCGCGTCAGCCCGCGCCTCGACGCGGTCGAAGAAGTGACCGTCTCGACCGCCGCCCAGGGCGCCGACATGGGGAGCCAGGGCGCCGCCCAGGTGCGGTTCGTCACGCGCTCCGGCACGAACAGGTTCCAGGGGAGCGCGTACTTCTACTACCGGCGCGACTGGATGAACACGAACACGTGGTTCAACCTGAACCGGAACGTCGACGCGGTGACCGGCAAGCCCACCGACAGGCCGCGGGTCTTCCAGGACCAGCCCGGCTTCCGCGTCGGCGGCCCGATCTGGAAGGACAAGGCGTTCTTCTTCGTCAACTACGAGTGGATCAGCTCGCCCGGGACGCGGACCGACACGCGCACGATCATGAGCCCGCTCTCCGAGCAGGGGATGTTCCAGTACTCCAAGGGCACGATCGACCTGCTGGCGCTGGCGGCGAGCAAGGGCCAGACGGCGCGCATCGACCCGACCATCGCCAAGCTGCTGGCCGACGTGCGGGCGTCGACCTCGCAGGGCACGGTGACGACGACGCTTGACCCGCTGACGCAGAGCTTCGCGTGGCAGCAGGCGACCGACAGCACCACGAAGTACCCGACGGTCCGCCTCGACTACAACCTGACGTCGAACCACCGGCTGACGGCCTCGGGCACGTACAACCACCTGGTGTCGGACCCGGACACGACCAACAGCCGCCAGCCCGTGTACCCGGGCTTCCCGTGGCGCGGGAAGCAGGACTCGGAGCGGTTCAGTTACCAGTTGTCGATGCGCTCCACGGTCACCTCCACCATGGTGAACGAGGTCCGGTACGGGGCCACGGGCGGCGCGACGCTGTTCTCGCCCGACATGGCCGTGGACATGTTCACGAACTCGAACGGCTACCTGATCGACTGGGACGCGTTCAAGGGCATCGCGAACCCGGCCGTCTCGGCCCTGCCCAGCTCGCGGGAAGGGTCGACGATGGTGATCGAGGACACGCTGAACTGGCTGAAGGGCAAGCACAGCTTCACCATCGGCGGGTCCGCGACGCGCGGTGACGTGTGGGCCAAGAACCAGCGGCTCGTGCCGACCACCATCCTGGGCATCGCCACCGGTGATCCGGCCGATTCGATGTTCTCGACCGCGAACTTCCCGGGCGCGTCGAGTACCGACCTGACCAACGCCCGCAACCTGTACGCCGTGCTCACCGGCCGCGTCAGCTCGATCATCCGCGACGCGCGCGTCGGTGAAGACGGCGAGCAGTACAACATCCTCGGCCAGAGCCTGCAGAAGGGCCGGATGTGGCAGCTCGGCTTCTTCCTGCAGGACGGGTGGCGGTGGAAGCCGAACCTCACCATCAACGCCGGACTCCGCTACGAGGTGCAGCTGCCGTTCACGTCCCTTCGTCCGCGCCGCAGACGTAGGTGGGCAGGTTGGCGTTGGCGTCGTCGTCCGGCCCGAAGATGGGGTCGGGGGAGTCAAGCCGCGCGGAGGGGGTAACGGCCGTTGTGCTTGC
>JAWOGY010000017.1:0-8139 GCA_046496425.1 Vicinamibacterales bacterium | reverse complement strand
CGAGCGCGAGCGGCCGGCGCAGATTGGCGCAACCGGCGCCAATCTGGGCCGGTTGCGCCAATCCGTACGTTCGGGTGCTGGGCCGGCGGGTGGGGGAGGGGGACGGGATCGCGTGGATCGGCGGCGGGCGCGGCGCCGCGCCGTCGTGGCTCGAGCACCTGCGCATCGCGGCGCGCGCCCACCTGTACATGGCGGCCACGGCCCGGGCATCCGCCGCCAGGCCCTCCGATCCGCCCGCCCAACCGTCGGCCGTCGCGGCTTTCGTGCACGCGGCGTTCTGGCGCGGCCACGAGGAGCAATACGTCGGCGCCGTGCTCGGCGAGCTCGAAGCGGCCCTGCCCGCGGGGGACATCACCCTGGTCGGGCTCGGGCCCGAAACCAGCTACAAGGCGCGCGCATGGCACCACCGCGTGTCCGGACTCCGGCGGCGCGGCCGCGCGCCGCGCGTCATGGTCGACGCCTTCGCGTCGCGGGCGCAGCTCGAGCCCTCCCGCGGCGTGTGGCGGCGGCGGCGGGAGATCTTCTCCGCCCTCACCCGGAGCCGCGAACTGCGCCAGGCGGCGGTCATCAGGCGCTGCGACGCGTGGCCGCTCATCGAGCCCGCCCTCATGGGCATCGCCTACCTGCAGTTCCCGTGGTCCGCGCAGGTGATGGACCAGCTCGGCGCGGCGCTCGACGTCATCAGGCCGTCGGCCGTCGTCACCTACGCGGAAGCCGGCGGGTGGGGACGCGCCATGGTGCTCGAGGCGCGGCGCCGCGGCATCGCGTCGGCGGGGCTCCAGCACGGGTTCATCTACCGGCACTGGCTCAACTACCTGCACGAACCCGACGAGATGGCGCCGGCGCCGGGCAACCCAGACGACCGGGGTTTCCCGTGTCCCTCGCGCACGCTGCTCCACGACGACTTCGCCGCCGCGCACCTTCAGTCGGCGGGTCGTTTCCCGCCCGGCGCTCTGGCCGTGACCGGCTCGGCGCGCCTGGACACGCTCGTGCATCGCGCCGCTCTCGTGACGGCGGACGACATGGCGCGTACGCGCCGTGCCGTGGGCGCGAGCGACGGGCATTCGGTCGTGGTCGTCGCCGCGAAGTTCACGCAGATCTCGCACGTGTTCCCGCAGTTGGTGCGTGACTCGGGCGACATCCCCGGCGTCCGCCTCGTCGTGAAGCCCCACCCCGCCGAAACCGCCGCCCCCTACCTCGCCGCCGCCGGGAGCGCCTCTCACGTCGGCATCGCCCCGGCCGGGGTGGACCTGGCCGAGTTGACGCGCATCGCCAGGCTGCTCGTCACGGTCAACTCGACGGCTGCCATCGAGGCCATGGTGCTGGGCGTGCCGAGCCTGGTGCTCGCGATGCCGAACAACCTGACGCCGTTTGTCGAGGCGGGCGCGATGTCGGGGGTCTACGAGGGTGAACCAATCGAGCCGAAGCTTCGCTCGCTTCTTGCCGACGAGCGGGGCCGCGCGGACATCCTCCGACAGTGCGCCGCCTTCATGGCGCGGTATCGAGTCGGATCGGATGGCGGCGCGGCCCGCCGGGCGGCGGAGGAGATTGTCCGCCTCGCCTCGGGCACGAACCGGCCGCGCGGGGTATCCTAGGGCAGGAGTGACGAATGCGCGTGCTGATTACCGGCGGCGCCGGCTTCATCGGGTCCCACCTGGCGGAGGCGCTGCTCGGCGGCGGCCACCAGGTGGCGGTGATTGACGATCTCTCGACCGGGTCGTTCGACAACATCGCCCACCTGAAAGGCCGCGCGGGCTTCAGGTACACCATCGACACGGTGATGAACGAGCCGGTCCTGGCTGAACTCGTTGACCAGTGCGACGTCGTCTATCACCTTGCCGCCGCGGTGGGTGTGCGGCTGATCGTCGAATCGCCGGTGCGCACGCTCGAGACGAACGTCCACGGCACCGAAGTGGTGTTGAAGGCCGCCGCCAAGAAGCAGCGCACGGTGGTGGTGGCGTCGACCTCCGAGGTGTACGGCAAGAGCGACGCGGTGCCGTTCCGCGAGGACGGCGACATCGCGCTCGGCCCGACGGTCAAGCACCGCTGGGCGTACGCGTGCAGCAAGGCCCTCGACGAGTTCCTGGCGCTGGCCTACTGGAAGGAGAAGCGGCTTCCCGTCATCATCGTCCGGTTCTTCAACACGGTGGGCCCGAGGCAGACCGGGCGCTACGGGATGGTCGTGCCGAACTTCGTGCGGCAGGCGCTGGCCGGGGAGCCCATCACGGTGTTCGGCGACGGCACGCAGACCCGGTGCTTCACGTATGTCGGCGACGTCGTGGGCGCGCTCACCACGATAGTCAGCCGCCAGGAGGCGTGGGGCAACGTCTACAACGTCGGCAACACGGAGGAGATTTCCATCCTCGGCCTGGCCGAGCGGGTGAAGGCGCTGACGAAGAGCGCGTCGCCGATTGTCACGATTCCGTACGACCAGGCGTACGAGAGCGGATTCGAGGACATGCCGCGGCGCGTGCCCGACCTGACGAAGATTCGCGCGCTCATCGGCTACGAGCCGCGTGTCCCGCTCGACGAGATCCTGCAGCTCGTCGTCGACTACCAGCGGACGCACTGAGCCTTGTCCTCCCCCATCCGCCAGCGCGCGCGCCGTGCCGCGGAGACGTTGCTGAGACGCAACGCGAAGCCGCTCCGCCGGCTCCTGCTTTTCGCCGGGCGGGACCGCGCGCCGCGCATGCCCGAGATCGTGCAGATTGAGGCGACCAACATCTGCAACGCCAAGTGCACCTTCTGCCCGCGCGACGACATGAAGCGCCGCCAGGGCATCATGGACATGGCGCTCTACCGGAAGATTGTCGACGAGTGCGCGGCGCTCGGCATCGGCCACGTGCGGATGCACAATTACGGAGAAGCCTTCGTCGACAAGAAACTGCCGGAGAAGATCGCCTACGCCAAGTCGCGCGGCATCCCCGAGGTGGGGGTGATTACCAACGGGTCGCTGCTCGGCCCGGACGTGGCGAGGGCGGTCGTCGAGGCCGGCCTCGACGCGATCAATATCAGCCTGGACGCGGCGGGCAAGGACACGTTCGAGTCGACCCGCCTCGGGCTGAAGTACGACAAGGTCGTCGCCAACGTCGAGGGCCTCGTCCGCATCCGGCGCGAGCTCGGCCGGAAACGGCCGAAGCTCATCCTGTCGTTCGTCAGGCAGGACAACTCGGCCGAGGAACAGGCCTTTATCGACCACTGGTCCGCCGTGGCGGACAAGATCCACATCACCGAGCTGCACAACTGGGCCGGGACGCTGAATCGGCGCAGCGACGTCAACTTCCCCTGCTACCGCCAGTGGCTGACGTTCACGGTGCTGTGGGACGGCCGTGTCAGCCTCTGCTGCGCCGACCTCGACGGCCACGTTGTCGTCGGCGACCTCACTACGCAGACCATCGCCGACATCTGGAACGGCGACGCCTACCGGCGCGTCCGGCGGGAGCAACTCGAGAGCGGCGGGCCGTCCATCTGCCGCAACTGCGACCTGCCGGCGAAGGACTCGCCGCTGTGGGTCGCGAAGCTGCTGTAGATCCGGACCGTTTTTCTGGCCGGAATATTTGCTGACAACGTGATTCCGTCAGACTGGCATGCGTTTTGCGTTATACTCCAGTGATCATTTGGGCAAGGGTGTGCTATACCCTCACCTTGCGACGTCCGATACTACTAAAGGCTACTCTCGTATCCGGCCACGTTCCGGGGGATCGATGACCAGAGCGACCCGCATCCTCTCAGTGCTGCCGGCCCTGCTGCTCGGCGTGTTCGTCATGAGTACGGCGCACGCATGGGCCCAGGCGGGGCCTGTCGGCACCTCGGTCCAACAGTACGCCGGCGGCGTGCGCTGGCCCGACGTGGCCTACGACAGCCACAACCGCGTGTTCCTCGTCGTGTGGGGCCCGGGGACCATCAGGGGCATCTTCGTCAGCGAGGACGGCAACCCGATTGGCTCGTCGTTCCGGATTTCCGACAGCACCCCGTGGGCCCAGACGCCGCGCGCGGTGTTCAACCCCGACACGGGCGTCTTCCTGGTGGCCTGGCAGAGCAGCGACGGGATTGTGGGCAATGCGAACGCAACCGTTGTACGCGGGCGCATGGTGAGCTACACCAGCGGCGTGTCGGCCCTGCCCACGAAGGCGTACTCCGGCAACACGTACTCGACGCGCTGGGAGACCGGACCGGCGCTCGCCTACTCGACCGGGTCCGGCAATTTCATGGTCGTCTGGAACCGCTACTCGGCAAGCGGCGCCGAGGTCGGCGCGCGCCTGGTCAGTGCGGCCGGCGACCCGGTGGGGTCCGAGATCGTCGTCACCTCGACCACCGATGAATACGAGCGCGAACCCACGGTGGGCTACCTGCCGGGCTCCAATCGTTTCCTCGTGGCGTGGGCAGCATCCGGTTCAGTGGCCGACTCGGTGCGCGGCAAGCTCTACGACGCGTCCACCGGTGCGCTGAACGGAACGCCGCTGCTGTTCACCCAGAGCACGTTCACCTACGTGCCCGAGGCCGCGCTCAACATCACGACCGGCCAGGTACTCGTCACCTGGATGCAGAACGATCCGGCCACGGCGCTGCCGGGAAACGGCTGGAGGGCGTTCGGCCGGCTCGTCGACGGGAACGGCGCGTTCGTCTCCTCGACGCCGACTCGCCTGTCCTCGATCGCCGGGGCGTACGACGCGAACTCGGTGGCCTTCAACGCGCTCACGCAGTCGTTCTTCCTCGTGACCCATGGCGTGAACACGGCCGGGCAGGACGTCGGGTTCGAGATATCGGGAACGGGAACGCCAATCAGCACGGCCTCTGTGGTCACCTCGGTTACGGCGGATGGTCTGACGGGCACGTTCAACCCCCGCATCAACGCCAGCTCCCAGTCGTCTCGCTGGCTGATGGCGACCGCGGCGTCGTTCTCGAGTCTCTGGGCGCAGGTCATCGGCGGCGACGGTGTGGCCCCGCCACCTGACGGCGGAGGGACCATCAACCCGCGGCTGACGATTTCGCCGACGCCAGCCGGTGGGACCGTCACGGGCGGCGGGCTCGCGTGCGGCACGGGCGGGAGCACGTGTCAACTGACCTTCACGCAGTCGACGACGGTGACGCTCCAGGCCACGGCGGACGCGGGGTTCCAGTTCAGCGGTTGGGGCGGCGCCTGCTCCGGCTCGAGTTCGAGCACGACGGTCCAGGTGGGCGCGATTGTGTATTGTTCCGCCACGTTCGTTCCAGCCTGGGGCGGCGCCGACAGCGAGCCGCCCGGATGCCCGGCGGCTCCGACGCCGGTGTTCCAGGCGCAGCCCGGGCCGATTGGCGCGTCCGTGAACCAGTACACCGGGGGCACGCAGAACCAGGACGTCGCCTACAACCAGTGCCAGCAGGTGTACCTCACGGTCTGGGGCCTCGGCGGAACGATCCGCGGCCGGTTCATCAATGAGAACGGACAGGGTGTGGGAGACGCGTTCGCGATCTCCTCGGGCCAGTGGGCACAGACCCCGAAGGTCCTCTACAACCCGAACATCGGCAACTTCCTTGTCGTGTGGCACAGCAGCGCCAGCGACACGCGCACCGAGGTGCGCGCGAAGCTCGTCACGTATCCGGCCGGCGTTGCCGGCCCGGGCGCCGTGCTCTCGGCATCCACCTACTCCACGCGCTGGATCACGAAACCCGCGCTCGGCTACTCGCCCAACAGCGGCCGGTACCTCGTGGCCTGGTCACGGTACGCGGCGGACGGCGGCGCGGAGATCAACGCGAGGTTCATCGACACACAGGCCGCGCCCGTCGCGAACGAGTTCGCGGTGACCTCCTCGGCCGGCGAGTACGATCGCGAGCCCACGATCGGCCATATGCCGAGCACCAACCGCGCCCTGGTGGCCTGGGCCGGGTCCGGATCGACCTCCGACTTCGTCCGCGGCAAGCTGTACGACGTCGCCACCGGCGCCTCGTTCGGCACGCCGATCACCTTCGCCCAGACCAGGTTCACATACGTGCCTGAGGCCACGCTCAACTCGGATACGGGCAACGTGTTCGTGGCCTGGATGCAGGACGATGCGGCGACGGCCCTGCCGGGCAACGGGTGGCGGCCCTTCGGCAACGGCGTCAACGGGAACGGGCAACTGGTGTACAGCTCCGCCAAGCGCCTGTCGTCGACGGTGGGCGCGTACGACGCCAATTCGATCGCGTACAACTCGTTCTCGAAGACGTTCTTCCTGGTGACGCACGGCGCGAACACGCTCCAGAACGTCGGGTTCGAGATTGGCGGCGACGGCACGTCGCTCGGCACGGCGGCCGTCGTCACGTCGATCACGTGGCCCAACCTGAGCGGGTCGTTCAACCCGCGCCTCGCGGCCAGCACCAGGCAGCCGCGGTGGCTCGTTTCGACGGCCGCGTCGTTCCAGAGCATGTGGACGCAGCTCATCGGCGGAAAGGACACGGGCGGCGTGTTCGGGTCGTTCACACTCGCGATCAACCCGAGGCCGACGGGGGGCGTCGTGACCGGCGGCGGCCTCAACTGCGGAACGGGCGGCACGGCCTGCAGCGTCACGTTCGCCTCGTCGACGCCGATCACGATCACGGCCACGGCCGACACCGGCTACGCCTTCACGGGCTGGGGCGGGGCCTGCAGCGGCACGAGCACGACGACAACCGTCGCGGTTGACTCGGCGAAGACCTGTACGGCCGCGTTCGCCCTGTCCGGCTCCGCACCCACGGCCTACGCGCTGGCGGTCTCCCCGGCGCCCTTGAACGGCACCGTGTCGGGCGGCGGCCTCACCTGCGGCGCAGGGGGAGCGGTCTGCCAGGTCGTGGTGGCGTCGGGCACGAGCGTGACGCTGACGGCGACCTCGACTTCGGGTTACTCGTTCACGAGCTGGGGCGGCAGCTGCTCCGGCACGAGCGCCACGACCACCGTGCTGATGAGTGCCTCCAGGACCTGCAGCGCCACGTTCAGCGTGGGCCTGCCAACCGGGCCTCCCTACACGATGACGATCAGCCCGAAGCCGGCAGGCGGCACGATCACCGGCGCGGGCCTGAACTGCGGCACCGGCGGCAACCTGTGCGCGGTAACGATGCCGGCTCCCATGGGTCTCGGTATGTCGGCCACGCCCGACCCGGGCTACAAGTTCGGCGCGTGGACCGGCGACTGTTCGGGGCTGACCGCGAGTCTCACCGTCCAGCTCTCCGGGGCGCGCACCTGCAGCGCCTCGTTCATCCCAACCGGCACGACGTTCCAGCTGAACGTGTCGCCGGCGCCGGCGGGCGGCACGGTGACCGGCGGCGGGATCACGTGCGGCGTCGGCGGATCGACCTGTCAGGTGACCTACGGCTCGGCGACGGCGGTGACGCTGACGGCGGCGCCGGCCTCGGGCTACACCTTCACCGGCTGGGGCGGCACCTGCACGGGCACGAATGCGAGCACGGCGATCCAGGTGGATGGGATCAGGACGTGCACGGCCTCGTTCGCCGCGACGCCCACGTATCAGCTGAACGTGTCGCCGGTGCCGGCGGGCGGCACGGTGACCGGCGGCGGGATCACGTGCGGCACGGGCGGCTCGACCTGCCAGGCGACTTACGGGTCGTCAACCTCGGTGACGCTGGCGGCCGCGCCAGCCTCGGGCTACACCTTCACCGGCTGGGGCGGCAGCTGTTCGGGCACGAGCACGAGCACGACCATCCAGGTCGACGGCGTGAAGACGTGCAGCGCGACGTTCACGGCCGGCTCGGTGAACGGCCCGCCATACACGATGACCATCAGCCCGCGGCCCACGGGGGGCACCGTGACGGGCGCGGGCCTGAACTGCGGCACCGGCGGGACGCTGTGCAGCGCGTCCATGCCGGCCGCCATGTCTTACGGCATGTCGGCCACGCCTGACAGCGGGTACACCTTTGGTGGCTGGTCCGGTGACTGCATCGGAACCAATCCCAGTCTCACGGTCTATCTCGCCGGCCCGCGCACCTGCGGCGCCACGTTCACGCCCAACGGCAGCACCACGTATCAGCTGAACGTGTCGCCGGTGCCGGCGGGCGGCACGGTGACAGGCGGCGGGATCACCTGCGGCATCGGCGGCTCGACCTGCCAGGCGACCTATGGGTCGTCGACGTCAGTGACGCTGACGGCGGCGCCAGCCTCGGGCTACACCTTCACCGGCTGGGGCGGCA
>JAWOGY010000150.1:0-2623 GCA_046496425.1 Vicinamibacterales bacterium | reverse complement strand
CTGGTCCTGAGCGCGAACGGCCTGGCGGTCCTGCTGCTCGGCATCTTTCCAGGACTGCTGCTGGCGGTGTGCGCCCGCGTTCTGACCTAGCCGGCATGCGCGTGCAGCCGCCCTGCCTGCGGGAATGCGCCGGCACGACGCCCGTGCCATCATCATGTGACTCATATGAGTGCAGGAGAGAACGAATGCGACCAATTATCTTGATGGCCCTGCTCGTCGCATTGGCCGGGTGCGCGACACAGCCGCAGGACGCGGCTCCGGTCTCCGCGAGTACTGCGGCGGCTGCCACCGGGGCACCGGCAGTCGTCGGGGATGCGGCCGCTGAAAAGACAGCGTTCCGGGCGCCTGCCGGCTATGACACTAAGACCCGTGGCGGGAAGACCGTCTATTGCCGCAGCCAGACGCCGGTGGGGACCCGCTTCGCGACCGAATACTGCTTCACGCAGGCGGATCTGGAGCGCATGGAGAAGAGCAAGCGCTCCATGCAGGACGACGTGGAGCAGCGCACCCGCGTGTGTGGCTCGGCTGCCGTCTGCGGGGGGATGTAGGGGCCCCACCGCGCGAGTGGATGGTGGAAAGCCGTTGAAATGAAACGGACAGGCCTGTATGATTTCTGGCTCGATTGCGGGGTGGAGCAGTCTGGCAGCTCGTCGGGCTCATAACCCGAAGGTCGCAGGTTCAAATCCTGCCCCCGCTACCATAACCATTTGCTGCCGGCCTCCAGCAGCAGTAATCAAGGCCCCGGCAACGTGGGCCTTTTTTATTTCCGCTATAAGTACGCCGTTTTCCGGCTGTAGCGTGATTGCACCCACGAGCCGCTGCATCTCTGTTCTGGCGCGCACAACGTCACGCTGGGCCAGTTCGCCCAAGTTCGCGACCTTCGCCCGGAAGGCATCCATGATGCGCGGAAGCATGGCTGTCACCGCTCCCGCATCCACGGGGCCGACCTCCGGTTGCAGCGTCACCAGCTCGCGCTCTGCCCGTGCCAGCCGGTCTGCAAGGGCAGGGGACGAACGCAGCAGGCCCGACGCTATCGCATCGGCCAGGTTGTCGATTTCCGCCTGCAGTTCCGCACGCCGCTTGCTGGCCGGGTTCGGCGCGGCACGCTCCGCCAACTTCTTCGCAATCCGTCGCCGCGCTTCGACCTCGATCTCTGGCGTTAGCAGTTCGTCGCGTATACCGGCGAGCAGCAATTCTTCGGCAAGGTCGCGCCGAACTAAAAGGTTGTTCTGGCACAGCCGCCCATTCGTGTGTCCGGCGCACCCGTAGGAGGTGCGGTTGACGACGACGAACTTCGACCCGCACTGGCCGCAGATGCACCCGAAGGAGACGTGCGGGGTGTGGTGAGGCCGCGTCGGCGGGCGCTCACTCCATCAGGAGCGCGCCCGCCGGCACATCCCCGTGCGCCGGCATCGTCAGCGTGGCGTCGATGCGGGTGCCGTCCGTCGTGAGCGTCAGCGCGAGCGTGGTGCTGAAGTCCTTGAGGCGGGAAAACGATTCGACGGTGCAGTCGAGCTCCCCGCGCCCGGAGACGTTGGACGTCGCGTCGAAGCGGATCGACATCAGCTGCGTGTTGCCGAGGGGCACCGGGGTGGTGCCGAAGTTCAGCACGTCGGTCACCACCGCGCCGGTGACGGTCTCGAAGAAGAAGGGCTCGCACCCGCCCAGCAGCTCGCCCTCGGTCTCGTCGTACGAGAACGAGAGGACCTCGGGCGTCATCGTCCACGCGTCCGCCTCGACGCGCACGTTGAGGCGCAGGCCGACGGTGAGCGTCGCCGACAACTGGCTTCGCTGGATCTCGCCGACGAGCTCGCCGGTGAACACGAAGTCGCCGCCGGAGGGCTCCACCTCGACGCTGACGGTGGCGCTCGCCGAGCGCCCGCCGACGGCGACGCTGGCGGTCAGGACCTCGACGGCGTCGGGCACCTCGTCGGGCGGCGTGTAGTCCACGCACGCGCGGCCCTGCGCGTCGGTGGTCGCCTGGGCGGCCGACAGGGTGCCGTCGCCCGCGAGCACGAGGCTCACGGCGGTGTCGGGCACGGGTTCCTGGGCGCGCTGCAGCACGACGCACAGGTTCACGGGGTCGGCCCCGGCGCGCACGGTGCGCGACGCATCGCCCTCGAAGGCCAGCCCGAGCGGGGCGTCGACGACGCGCACGGCCTTGAGGTCGACCGAGCGTTCGCTGCCGATCGCCACCTCGGCGGACACGTCCACGAAGCGGTCCTCGTCGAGCTCGAGGTCGGATGGGATCGTCACGTTACCGCACACCTCGCCGGTCGCCCCGGTTTCCCCGACGACGGCGAGCGGGAAGGCCTCCGCGTCCGTCGAGGCGAGCTGCACGACGTAGCCGTCGCGCCGGGCCTCCCCCTCGGCGAACGACACCGAGGCGCACACGCGGCGGAAGTCGCCGGGCCGGAGCTGCTCGTCGTTCGTGACGCCCGTCAGGCGCACGTCGGGCACGGTGCCGCCCCAGGTGAACTGGGACAGGTTGCGCGGGCGGGACGGGAAGGCGTCGCCGACGACCGCGGTGACGGCGACGACGTCGCCGAGCACGGGCGGGCGGGTGGCGCCGCCCTCCCACCGGGCGCACGCCGTGCCGGCGCGGCTCGTGCGGTCCGCCACG
>JAWOGY010000036.1:0-25514 GCA_046496425.1 Vicinamibacterales bacterium | reverse complement strand
GCGCGCCGGCCGCTGCGCCGCCGGCCATCGCGGCGCCGCCGCCTCGGCCCGCGCGCGACTGCGGCGGGCGGATGGACCTCGAGGTGCCTGTCCGCACGTCGAAGCGCGAGATGTTGCCGTCCTGGGAGGACGCGTAGATGGTGTTCGGGTCCTCGGGGTCGTTGCGCGTCTGGAACCCGTCGCCGCCGGCGACGATGAACCAGTCGCTCGTGCGCACGCCCCAGCGGTTCGTCGAGCGGGACGGCCCGCAGAAGGACCAGTTGTCCTGCGTGCCGCCGCAGACGTGGTAGAACGGCTTCGCGTTGTCCACCGACACCCGGTAGAACTGCGAGATCGGCAGGTTGGCGAAGAAGCGCCACGTCGCACCTTCGTCATAGCTCTCGTAGAGGCCGCCATCGTTGCCGAGCAGCAGGTGCCGCCTGTCCGACGGGTCGAACGTCAGGTGGTGATGGTCGACGTGCACGTTCATGCCGCTGCCGCCGTAGCTCTCCCAGTTCGTCCTGTGCCAGGTCCGGCCGCCGTCCGTGCTGCGTTCCATGTTCACGTTCATCGAGTAGATCGTGTCGGGCCGGTGCGGGTCGACGATGATCTTGTGGTAGTACTGCGCGCCGCCGCCGCGGTACCAGTCGTCGACGGCCGGTGTCCCGGCCGGCGGCGGCTGGGGCGCGCTGCCCGCCGCGCGCTGCGGGGCAGCCGCCGGCGGGGCCGCCTGCGGGGCGCCCGCCCGACCGGCCCCGCCTCCCCGGCCCTGCGGGGGCATCCGGCCGATGCGCGCCCACGAGTTGCCGCCGTCATCCGAACGGTAGAAGCCCGACTCCGCGCGCTTGGCGTCGACAATGGCGAACAGCGTGGCCGGCGTCTTGCGGCCGTCCACGGCGAACCCCACGCGGCCCATGTCGCCCGTGGGCAGGCCCTTGGTCAGCTTCGACCACGTCTTCCCGGCGTTGGTCGACTTGAAGATCCCGCCCTCGGGCCCGCCGCCGATCATCTGCCCGACGGCGCGCCGCCGCTGGTAGGCCGAGGCGAAGAGGATGTCGGGGTTCTTCGGATCGAAGACGACGTCGCTGATGCCCGTGTCGGGGCTGATCGTCAGGATCGCCGCCCACGTGGCGCCGCCGTCCGTGGTCTTGTAGAGGCCGCGTTCGCCGCCGGCCGACCAGAGCGGCCCCTGAGACGCCACATAGACGACGTTCGGGTTGCGCGGATCGATGATGATCTTGCCGATGTGTTCGGACGTCTCGAGCCCCACCCGCTTCCAGGTCGCGCCCGCGTCGGTCGACTTGTAGACGCCGTCGCCGAAGTGCGCGCTCCGCTGGCTGTTGCTCTCGCCCGTGCCGAGATAGAGCACGTTCGAGTCTTTCGGATCAATGGCGATGCAGCACAGCGTGAACGACCCGCCGTCGTCGAAAACCGGCGTGAAGGTGATGCCGCGGTTGACCGTCTTCCAGAGGCCGCCGAAGGCGCTCACCACGTACCAGACGTTCGGGTTCTTCGGATCGATCTGAATGTCGACGATCCGGCCCGTCGCCAGCGTCGGGCCGATGCTCCTGAGTTCGATGTTCTTGAGGACGTCGGCCGTGAGGCCGCCCGAAGCCGCCCCCGGGCCCTGCCCGGCGCCGAGGATGGCCGTGGCGGCCAGCGCGAGCGCGATGGATGTCGCGAAGACGAGTCGTTTCATGAGCAGGCTCCTGGGAAGGCACACATGGGCGCGCATGGTAGCACAGGCGCGGCGGCCCCGGGACGGATGTGCTTGTCGGGGAACGCCGGCGGGGCTACACTCGAACCGGAATGGGCAGCCACGGGAACTGACGGAAGGAGGCGCGCCGATGCAGTGTGAACGTTGCGGGGCCGGGCCTTCCGGCGCAGACATGTTCGACTACTGCGGCCTCTGCGGGCAGACGCTGTGCGACGAGTGCATGGCGGCCGGCTGCTGCGGCCAGACCCCGGCCGTCTCGGGCCGGACCCAGGACCTCGACCCCGATCAGGGCGACGAGGAACTTCCCTGACTCCGACATGGGGTCAGATCCGACTCTGACCCCACGAGGGGCGGGGTCAGATCCGACTCTGACCCCGCCTGGTGGCGAGCGCGCTACTTCCTGGCGGCGGCCGCGATCTCGTTCGCGATCGCGTCGGCCTTGTACACCTTCCTGAGCGACTCGAGGATGATGCGCGAGTCGACCGACACCGCGCGGTTCACCGTCTCTTCGTAGACGAAGTAGCCCGGCAGCATCTGGATGTTGCCGTCGAAGACCAGCCCGACGATCTCACCCTTCCGGTTCACCACCGCCGATCCGCTGCTGCCCCCGACGATGTCGTTCGTGCTGGCGAAGTTGAAGGGCGTCTTCGGGTCGAGGGCGGTTTTCGCCTCGGCCCACTTCGGCGCGAGCACGTAGTCCGGCTGGCCCGCGTGCTGCGCGGCGCGCTCGTAGAGGCCGGCGGTGACGGTGTACGGCGGGACCTTCTGGCCGTTCTCGACGTAGCCCTTGATTGTTCCGTAGGACAGCCGCAGCGTGCCGGTGGCATCCGGGTAGGCCTTGGCGCCGTCGACGACGAACACCGCCTGCCCGATCTTCGGGTACGCGGCGGCCAGCACGGCGGTCAGGTCCTCGTCGAAACGCTTCGCAAGGGCCTGTGCGTCCGCCTCGAGCGAGCGCGCGAGCACGATCATCGGGTCGGTCGAGATGTCGATGGTGGCCTTGCCGCCGGCCTGCAGCAGCGCGCGGATTTCGCTGTCGGTGATCCGGGTGCCGTCCACCAGTTCTGCCGCTCTCGCCTCGGGCGTCTTCCCGGCGAGGATGCGGGTCACGATGGCGTGCCCCGGGCCCAGGTGCTTCTGCATGAACGCGAGCGACGCGGTCAGGTTGAGCTTCTCGCGCGCGATGTTGACGGTCGGCTGCGCGTCTCCGCGCCCTCCGCCGGGCACGCCCGCCGGGGCGCCCTGCCCGCCGCGCCCGCCGGCGCCGCGGCCTGAGGCGCCCGCGGCTGGCGGGTTGTAGGCCGCGCGCACCATCTGGCGCGCCTGCGCGAACAGGGTGGAGTTCAGGCCCGCGGCGTTCGCGATGAAGTTGCGCTCGGCGTCAAGCTGGCGTGCCACCTCGAGGGACTTTTCGATGGTGTCCCACGCGGTACCCAGTTCCTGCTGCTTGGCCGGGTTCTTGGCGAGTTCCGTGCGCAGGCGCTTCTCCGCAGCCTCCTTCTTGGCCATCACGGCAGGGTCCTGCAGGCCGCTCAACTGGCCGCGCTGAGACTTCAGGCCGTTCTGGATGCCGAAAAGTTCCGTCCTGGCCTGGCGCGCGTTCTCCTCGCTCTGCGCCATCCACGCCTTCACCGCGGTTTCGCGCATCTCGAGACTGGCGATGGAGAACGGCAGGGAGGTATCGCGGCGGTACTTGAGGTGTGCCAGCGTGTTCAGGCGCTGCGTGGAGCCCGGGTGGCCCGTCGTGAAGACCAGTTCGCCGTCGGCGGAGCCCTTCGGCGACCACTTCAGATAGTTCGGCGTCTCGGCGGGCTTGTCGTTCTCGTAGAGCCGGAACATCGACACGTCGACGTTGTAGCGTGGATAGGTAAAATTGTCGGCATCGCCGCCGTAGAACCCCGTCTGGTACTCGACGCCGAACACCAGCCGCACGTCGCTGTACATCTTGTAGGTATACAGGTGGTGCACGGCGCCCGCGTACAGCGCCACGACCTGCCTGCTCACGCCCGGCTGCGGCCCGTCCTGGATCGCCTGGATGGCCTTCTGCCGCGCCGCCGCGATCTCCTGCGGCGTCATCGACGGCGTGACGGCTGAAGCGACCTTGTCTGTAACGTCCTCGATGCTCTGCAGGACCCTCAGCGACAGCCCGGGCACCTTCAACTCGTCGGCCTGGCTGGGGGCGTAGAACCCGTTCTTGACGTAGTCCTTCTCCGCCGTGCTCAACTGCTGCAGGTAACGGAGGCCGACGTGGTGGTTCGTGAGCACCAGGCCCTGCGGCGACACGATCGACCCGGTGGCGCCGCCGAAGTGCACCGTCGCCAGCTGCAGGTGCTGGAGCCACTGGTCGGTGACGGTGAACTTGTACTTGGCCTTGATCGCGGCCTTCGGGACGAGGTTGTAGGGCCAGAACCCTTCTTCGGCCCGCGGGGCGACGCCGAACGCGCCGACCAGCACGGCGACAGCGAGGAGCGGAACGATGAACCTGCGTGTTGTCATGAATCTACCCTCGAATGAACGATGGGGCGAACAGAACGGAACCCGTGCCCGGGCGGGGATGACAGGGGCGACACTTGACTGTATTGGCGGGGCGGAGGGCTGTCAAGCCGCCGGGGCGCCTCACCGGACGCGCTCCGGCTTCCACGCCAGGCCGAGCGAGACGATGCGCTCGAGCAGCGCCGGGTACAGCACCCCCGCCCGCTCGGCGGACTCGGCAAAATCCTCGCCCCAGGCCAGCTGGGGGTTCGGGTTCGCCTCGATCACGTAGAACCGGCCTTCGTGATCCATCCGGAAGTCGATGCGCGCGTACCCGTTCAGGTCGAGCGCCCGGTACACGCGCTTCGCCGTGTGCTGAATCTGCGCGGCCACGCCCTCGGGCAGCACGGCCGCGTCGGTCATGATGCCGTGCTTCTTCTGGTACTTCGTGCTCCACTTCACCCGCTCGGTCGCCAGGTGCCACGTCCGCTCGGGCATCTGCGCGAACGACATCTCCCACACCGGAAAGGCGCGCAGCCGCTCGTTGCCGATCACGCCCACGTACAGCTCGCGGCCGTCGATGAACTCCTCGACGATCGCGGCCGTGCCCAGGCTCTCGTGGACGAACTGGACCCGTCGCACGAGCTGCTCGTGGTTCTCGACGACCGAGGCCTGCGAGATGCCGATGGACGCTTCGAACACGAGCGACTTCACGATGAGCGGGAAGCGCAGCTTCGTCGGCCTGACCGCGTGCCCCCGCCGCACGACCGTGAAGTCCGGCACCGGCAGGCGGTGATACGTGAGCAGCTTCTTGCCGAGCGACTTGTCGCGGGCGAGGATGAGGCCCCGCGGATTGCACCCGCTGTAGGGGATCCGCAGCAGTTCGAGGAAGCTGACGACGTTCTGGTCGAACGTGTTGATGTCGGCGAACCCCTCGAGCAGGTTGAAGACGATGTCGGGGCGGAACTCCTCGATCGACGACCGGATGGGCGTGAGATCGTCGTGGACGCCCGCGATGAGGATCTCGTGCCCCTCGCCCTCGAGCGTGACGGCCACGTCGTATTCCATCTTCCATTCGGCGTTCACCACGTCCACGCCCTCGGTGTCGTCGGGGGGCACGAGGTGCTTGTGGACGAGCGCCAGGATGCGAAGCTTCTTCATAGCGCCAGCCGGTGCCGCCCGCTGTGCAGGAAGTTCATGGCCTGCACCGTGAGCAGCACGGTGAATTCCCGGCGCGCCGTGTCTTCGGGCACCGAGAGCCGCAGTTTGAGGTCACGGCACCGGACGATGATGTCCTCGAGCACCTGATCGATCGTGTACTGGTAGATGCCGGTCCAGCTGGCGACCAGGCGCCGCACCTGGCGGCGGATGCGCGTCACGAAGGCGGCGGCCGTCACGTTGCCGGCGTACTCGGGCGAGTCCGAGAACAGCCGGCGCAGGTCGCGGTCGTAGAAGTCCGGGCGGTCCACGCCGTAGTGCCGCCGCTTCTGCTTGTAGTGCTGGCGGAGCGTGCGGCGGACCCGGCGGAGGCCGTCCACCTCGTCGGCCCGGACCAGGCGGGGCGGTGTGCCGGCGACGGCGCCCATCAACTGGTCCATGTACTGGAGCTTGCGCAGGGCGGGCCACCCCTCGTAGCGCTGCGCCCAGTCGCTGCCGGGCGTCAGCCAGACGGCGAACGTCTCGGCGAAGTCCTCGTCGGGGTGGCTCTGCGCGTACCACGAATCGAGGTGGAGCACGTAGCTCTTGCTGTACGGCTTCGGCGCGTAGAACTCGGGGTAGGGCTCCGACGACGGTCCGAAGATCTCGCGACGGTTGCGGCGGCGGCGCAGCGCGTACATGTTGTCCACGAGGTGGCCGGCCTCGTGGCGCAGGATCCGCATGCACCAGTCGTAGTCGCCGCCCTCCACCTCGAGCATCTGGGACTCTTCCAGTTTCTCGAGGCGCGGGTGCGCCAGGTAGAACGGGACCGCCATGGATGATGCGCCGTCCGGCGTGAACCACTCCTCGGCCAGGTAGAAATGCAGCGGCAGATCGAGGCCGCGGCCTGTCAACTCGGCCCGGAGGGCGCCGACGCGGGTATCGAGGAGGCTGCCCTCGATGCGGATGGGCAGATCGCACAGGCGCACGTCGAGCAGCTGCTCGTCGGGCAGGTCCGCCCAGTCGGGGGGCACAACGAGTGCCGGCATGCGTCGGATCTTACTCTCGATGGCGAGTGTCTGTCAGTCCCGGCCGGCCTGCCTGAGTCGTATCTCCACTACGGCGCTCGCCAGGCCGGTCTGGGCCGCGGGTCCCAGGGCCGCGGCCGCGCCTCCGCCGGGTTCGGCGAGCCAGCGAGACGGGGGCGCCGCGGGAGGGAGGCCGTCGACGATCTCCCGCCCCGTGCGCGTGCGGACCGGCCGGGGCGCCGCGGTGCGCTTTCCGTCCAGCAGGCCCGAGATGGTGGAACTCAGCAATTCCATGCGTGCGGCCGCGGTGAGGCTTCCGTCGCCGTCTTCGGCGAGCTCTTCGAGGTTTTCGAGCGGGTCGTGTCCGGCAATCAGATAGATGGCCGCGAGGCCGGACCCATCGTCCACCGTGAGCCAGCGGGCGCCCGCCGGGGCCTCGTACGCCGTGCCGCTCCGCACGCGGCTGGCGCCGCGCACCGTGGCGCCGGGAAAGAGGACCGACACGCCGCCCTGCGCATCCCTGGCCACGACGTACGCGAAGCCGTCGCTCCCCGTGCCGAAGGCGAGCCGGATCTGGTCGCCGGCCCTCACGGTTCCGCCGTCCGTGACGGGAAACCCGGCCCGCTGGCCGTTCTGCATCCGCTGCCCGAGGGCGGTCCAGTAAAGCGTGAACCGCGGCAGGGGAGGCGGCGCCGCCGGCCGGTTCCACCAGCGCACCGCCAGGGGCACCGCCCGGCTCGCCACGGCGATGAGGAGCACCACGCCGAGGGCGACGAAGGCCCGTTTCGCCGTTCGCATGAGACGGCGATCATCGACCTCGGACGAGCTGAGCAGCCTGTGCGCCAGAAGCGCGATCGACTCCCGCGGCCGTTCCGGGTCGTAGGCGATCCGCTGCCACGGCGCCAGCTTCGGCCGCCCCGGGAGGTCGGACGCGGCCAGAGGGTCCGCGTGCGCCGGGTCCGCGAGCACGAGGATGTTCCGTCGGGTCTTGAAGGCGTGGGCGAGGTCTGCCCTCCGCGGATCGTCGCGTGCCTCCGCCGGCCCGGACGGGGCCGGAGCGGAGAGCAGCACGAAATCCGGGGCTCTTTCGATCCGTGCGGACCGTTCCGGGCCGGGCGCGTCGGGAGCGTCGCGCCCGGACACGCAAACCCTGAAGCCGAGTCGCGCGAGGCCGGCGGCCACCTCGGAGGCCATTCCCCGGTCTTCGGCGTCACGGCAGCAGAGATAGACGTCGCACTCGACGGATTTCATGGGCGTTCCGGACGCCCTCCATGCTAACACCACCGTACGCGAGAGCGGCCAGCATGCCGGCGGGCGTGCTGGCCGCATGGAGGAACGGAAACCGGCTCCGCGCGCTACTTCATCGCCTTCTGCATCACCCGGACCTCGAAGGCGCGCTTCGCGTCGGCGGCGTCCTTGAAATACACGATGACGTGGTCGTTCACGCCCAGCAGGTCGGTGAGTGCCGGCCCCTTGCCCTGCGCCTTGAACTGCCTGTCGATGGCGCCCAGGCCCTCACCCACGACGAGCGTCTTCGAGTCGACCGTGAAGACCCACTCCTTGTCGGGGGCCTTGAGCGTCAGGGACGCGGCGCTGAGCGCGGTGATCGTGCCCCTCGCACTGCCGCCGACTGTCGCCTCCTCGGCCGACGCGGTGCCCTCGGTCGGTGGCAGCCCGGAATGCACGTCCGTGGCCATCAGTATGCCGCCCGCGTCCTTGTAGTGCACCTCGACGCCCATGCCGGGCTTCACGAAGTCCGCGAACTTAACGCCGGCCTCACCCGCCGCCTCGGCCTTCGCCTGCGCCTTGCCGGCTCCGCGCGCGGTCAGCCCCGTGGTCTTGTCCACCTTGAAGGTCCAGTCCTTGCCCTGGGCCTTCACCACGAGCGTGTCTCCGGCGACACTGACGACGTTTCCTCGCACCCATTTCGTCTGGGAGGACGCCGCTGGCGCACAGACCAGCAACGCCACGAGCGCGACGGCGACGACTGCCAACCACGACTTCATAGCCAACCTCCCCGGGCGGTGCCCGCCGCCCAGACTCTGTGAGAGCCGCCCACTCCGGTCCACGAGACTGCACTATACCCGGTTGTGACGGGGGCGGACTAAAGGATGTTCCGCCATGCGGCGCGGACCGGTATGCCGCAAACGCCCCAGGGCGTCAGGGCGCGGCCGCCGCCGGCTGCCCGGCCTCGACCGTGACGGCGTCGAGGAACGGCATCATGCCGCGCAGCCGGGCGCCCACGGCTTCGATCGAGTGCTGCTGCTCGGCCCGCTGCGTGGCGGTGAACTGCGGTCGGCCGGCCCGATCTTCGGCGATCCACGCCTTCGCATAGGTGCCGTCGACGATCTCGGCAAGCATCCGCCGCATCTCGCGGCGCGTGTCGTCGGTGACGATGCGTGGCCCGCCGGTGTAGTCGCCGTGCTCGGCGGTGTCGCTCACCGAGTAGCGCATGTAGTTCAGGCCGCCGCGGTAGATGAGGTCGACGATGAGTTTCAGCTCGTGGAGGCACTCGAAATAGGCGATCTCCGGCTGGTAGCCCGCCTCGACGAGCGTCTCGTAACCGGCCTTGATGAGCGCGCTCACGCCGCCGCAGAGCACGGCCTGTTCGCCGAAGAGGTCCGTTTCGGTCTCCTCGCTGAACGTGGTCTCGATCACCCCGGCCCGCGTGACGCCGATCCCCTTCGCGTAGGAGAGCGCGACAGCCCGCGCCTGGCCCGTGGCGTCCTGGTGGATGGCGAGCAGGCCCGGCGTGCCCTCGCCCTCCTGGTAGACCTCGCGGACGCGGTGCCCGGGCGACTTCGGCGCGACCATCGTGACGTCGACGCCCGCCGGCGGCACGATGGTGCCGAACCGGATGTTGAACCCGTGCCCGAACATCAGCATCTTGCCGGCCGCGAGGTGCGGCGCGATCCCGGTCTCGTAGATCGCCGGCTGCCGGGTGTCCGGCGCGAGGACCATGATGAGGTCCGCCCAGGCGGCGGCGTCGGGGACGCTCGTGACGCGGAGCCCCTGGGCCTCGGCCTTCTCGCGCGAGCGGCTCCGGTCCGGCAGGCCGACGGCCACCGTCGCGCCGCTGTCCCGCAGGTTCAACGCGTGCGCGTGCCCCTGCGACCCGTAGCCGATGATCGCGACTTTCCGCTTCGTGATGAGGCCGAGATCCGCGTCCTTGTCGTAGTAGATCGTCGCCATCGTCTCCCCCTCTGACGTCGGCCCCGCACCAGGCCCCGACGTGGTTCTCAGGCGGACAACTGCACGGGGCCGCCGCGGTCGGTCTCGCGCGGGATCCTCGGCATCGGGCCGCGCAGGGCTGCCGACGGGCGGCGCGCCCGCGGCGTGCGGGCTTCGCCGCGCGCCATGGCCACCCGGCCCGTGCGCACGGCCTCGAGGACGCCGTAGGGCCGCAGCACGTCGAGCAGGCTGTCGATTTTGTCCTCGGTGCCGGTGACCTCGACCATCAGCGAACCGGGCGAGACGTCCACGATGCGCGCGCGGTAGACGTCGACCAGCTGCATGATGTGCGAGCGGGTCTCGGCCGTGGTCTGCACCTTGATCATCGCGAGGTCCCGGTACACGGCCGGCGCATCCGTCACGTCGTCGACCCGAAGCACGTTGACGAGCTTGTAGAGATGGGCCTCGACCTTCCGGGCGCCATCCCGGTCGGTGCCCACGACGATCGTCATGCGCGAGACGCCCGGCGTGTCGGTATGGCCGACGGTGAGCGACTCGATGTTGAACGCGCGGCGGCGGAAAAGCGAGGCCACGCGGTTGAGCACGCCGGGCTTGTCTTCGACATACACCACGAAGGTGGAGCTCATCGGATCGCCTCCTGGGCCGGACGCCGGATCATCTGGTCGAGACCAGCGCCGGCGGCGACCATCGGGTAGACCGCGTCGTCGGTCTCGACGCGGATGTCGAGCAGGACGGGCCCGTCGTGGGTCGAGGCTGCCTCGACGGCGGGGATGACGCCGTCCCGCTCCGTCACGCGGATGCCGCGGATGCCGTAGGCGCCCGCCAGCGCGACGAAGTCGGGGTTGACCAGCGGCGTCGAATGGCAGCGCGCGCCGTAGAAGAACTCCTGCAGCTGCCGCACCATGCCGAGGCAGCCGTTGTTGATGATGGCGATGTTGACCTTGACGCCCTCCTGCACCAGGGTGCCGAGTTCGGCCATCGTCATCTGGAAGCCGCCGTCGCCGACCACCGCCCAGACGTCGGCGTCGGGGCGGGCGAGCTTGGCGCCGATGGCCGCCGGCAGGGCGAAGCCCATCGGAGCGAGACCGCCGGACGTGACGAGGGAGCGCGCCGACTCGTGCCGGTAGTATTGCGCTTCCCACATCTGGTGCTGGCCGACGTCAGTGACGACGAGCGCCGTGCCGCCCGTGGCGTGCCACAGGTCGTGGATGGCGTGCGCCGCGTAGAGACGCCCGTCGTCGTCGAACTGCTGGATGCTGCGGGCCGTCGCGTGGCGGCGGAGATCCTCGATCCGGGCCAGCCAGGCCGAATGATCGCTGGGCACCACGCCGGGCAGCAGCGTCTCCAGCACGTCGCGCACGTCGCCAATCAACCCGACGTCCACGCGGACGTTCTTGTTGAGCTCGGCCGGATCGATCTCGACGTGGATCTTCCGGGCGCGTGGCGCGAAGTCGGCCAGCTTGCCGGTCACTCGGTCATCGAAGCGCATGCCGAGGGCGATGAGCAGGTCCGCCTGCTGGACCGCCTCGTTCACCCACGCCTCGCCGTGCATGCCCATCATGCCGAGGTTCTGCGGGTGCGAGCCGGGGAAGGCGCCGATGCCGAGCAGCGTCATCGCCACGGGAATCGTGGTGCGCTCGGCGAACGCCTTCAGGAGATCCTCGGCCGCGCCGAGCGTCACGCCGTGCCCGGCGAGGATGACGGGGCGGGACGCGCCGTTGATCAGGTCGAGGGCGTGGCGGATGTCGCTCGCGCGCGGCCGGTGGTCGGGCCGGTAGCCGGGCGGCTTGGGCTCCGCGGCGGCCCAATCGAAGAGGCACGTGCCCTGCTGGGCGTCCTTCGTGATGTCGACGAGCACGGGGCCCGGACGGCCGGACCGCGCGATGTAGAAGGCCTCGCGGAGCATCGGCGCGATCTCGTCCGCCTCGGTCACCAGGTAGTTGTGTTTCGTGACCGGCAGCGTGACGCCCGTGATGTCCGTCTCCTGGAAGGCGTCGGAGCCGATGAGCGAGCTCGACACCTGGCCGGTGATGCAGACCAGCGGGGACGAATCCATCATGGCCGTGGCGATGCCGGTCACCATGTTGGTGGCGCCGGGGCCGGAGGTGGCCATCGCCACGCCCACGCCGCCGCCGGCGCGCGCGAAGCCGTCGGCCATGTGCACGGCGCCCTGCTCGTGGCGGGCCAGAACGTGGTGCACCGGGTAGGCCGGCATCGCGTCGTAGACGGGCAGGATCGCGCCGCCCGGATACCCGAACACGTGGGAGACGCGCTCCCGCGTGAGGCACTCCCAGACGATCCGGGCGCCGCTGAGCGTCGGCGGCTCGGGGCGGCGGCGTTCTTTGCGAGCGGCCTTGCGGATCATCCCGTCACCGCCCCTTCCGACGCCGACGAGACGAGACGGGCGTACTTCGCCATGACGCCGGAGGTGAACGCAGGCGCGGGCGGTGCCCAGGCGGCCAGGCGGCGCTCAAGCTCGTCGCCGGCCACGTCGAGCCGCAGCTCCCGCGCGGCGAGGTCGAAGGTGACGCAATCGCCGTCGCACACCGCGGCAATAGGCCCTCCCTTTGCCGCTTCGGGTGCCACGTGTCCCGCCATCAGCCCGCGGGTGGCGCCCGAGAAACGGCCGTCGGTGAGCAGCGCAACCGAATCGCCGAGTCCGGCGCCCACCAGCGCGGCCGTGACGGCGAGCATCTCGCGCATGCCGGGTCCGCCGGCCGGACCTTCGTAGCGGATGACCACGACATCGCCGGCGCGGACCCGGCCCGCCTCGACGGCAGCGAACGCCGCTTCCTCGCTATCGAAGACGCGGGCCGGGCCCGCATGCGCCAGACGCGTGTAGCCCGCGACTTTCACCACGCAGCCCTCGGGCGCGAGATTGCCCTTGAGGATGACCAGGCCCCCGGTCGGCTTGATCGGTGAGGCGAGCGGCCGCACGACGTCCTGTCCGGGCGTTTCGGCGGCCGCGGCGGCCTCTTCCGCGATCGTGCGCCCCGAGACGGTCATCGCGTCACCGTGCAGCAGCCGTCCTTCGAGCAGCCGGCGGGCGACGAGGGCCGTGCCGCCGGCTCGATAGAGGTCGTTCGCGACGTACCGGCCGCCGGGCTTCAGGTCGGCGATGAGAGGGATGCGGTCGTTCACCGGATTGAAGTCGTCGAGCGACAGCGGCACGCCGGCCTCGCGGGCGATGGCCAGCAGGTGCAGGACGGCATTGGTCGAGCCGCCCGTGGCCATGACGCCGGCGATCGCGTTCTCGATCGCGGGCCGGGTGAGAATCCGGCTCGGGCACAGATCGCGGGCGACGAGGTCCATCACCAGCCGCCCGACGCGGGCGCAGACGTCTCGCCGCCTCGGGTCGACCGCCGGCACGCTGCCGCTGCCCATGGGGGCGATGCCGAGGAACTCGCAGACAGCCGCCATCGTGTTGGCCGTGAACTGGCCGCCGCACGCGCCGGCCCCCGGGCATGCGTGATCCTCGAGATCCTTCAGCCGGCCGCTGTCCAGCCGGCCGGCGGCGTGCGCGCCGACCGCCTCGAAGACGTCCTGGATGGTGACGTCGCGGCCTTCCCAGGCGCCCGGCGCGATGGACCCGCCGTAGAGCACCGTGCCGGGGATGTCGAGGCGGGCGAGCGCCATGACGGCACCGGGAATCGTCTTGTCGCAGCCGACGAGCACCACCAGGCCATCGAAGAGGTTGCCGCGCGAGACCAGTTCGATCGAGTCGGCAATCACCTCGCGGCTGACCAGCGAGGCCTTCATGCCGGCCGTGCCCATGGTGATGCCGTCGGAAATCGAGACGGTGTTGAACTCGAGGGGCGTCCCGCCGGCCTCGCGGATGCCCGCTTTGACGCCGGCCGCCAGGTCTCTCAGATGGAGATTGCAGGGACCAATCTCGATCCAGGTGTTGGCCACGCCGATGAGCGGCCGGGCCAGGTCCCCGTCCGAGAGGCCGGCGGCCTTGAGCATGGCCCGGGCCGGGGCGCGGTGGGGGCCCTCCGTGAGGGCGGCGCTGCGTCGTGTGGCGCGTTGCGGGAGCATGGCTCACTTATAGCGGAACCCAAGCACATCACAGAAGATCATAATTATTAACATTGCATTAATCAATCTAATGACACGGTCAGGCGCCAGGCGCGCTATCGTGTGGCGATGGACATCGTCCCGCCACTCCCCGATGACCGTGGCGCCGCCGGCCTGGCGCGCCTGGCCGACCTCCGGGCCCAAATCGACGACACGGATCGCAAGCTGCTCCGGCTGCTCGACCAGCGCATCGAGTACGCGCTGCAGACCGCCCGCCTCAAGCCGTCGGTCACCGACGGCAGCCGGGAAGAAGACGTGATGGCCCGCGTGCGTGCCGAGGCATACGGCCTGCTCAGCGACGAGTTCGTTGAAGCGCTCTACCGGGCGATCATCGACGAGAGCAAGCGGCTGCAGGCCCGGCGGCCTCGCTTCGGCGGCTTCCAGGGCGAACACGGCGCCTGGAGCGAAATGGCGCTCGATCGCTGGGACGCCAACCTCATCCCGGTGGCCTGCCGGACCTTCGAGGAGGTGTTCGAGGGGGTCGCCGCCGGCTTCTTCGACCGCGGCATCGTACCGGTGGAGAACTCGCTCGGCGGCTCGGTCGTGGAGGTGAGCGACCTGCTGATTGAGACCCGCCTGTCCATCGTGGGCGAGATCAAGGTGCCCATCAGCCAGTGCCTGCTCGCGCTGCCGGGCACCCCGCTCGCCGACATCCGGAGCGCCAGGTCCCACCCGCAGGCGCTCGCGCAGTGTCGTGACTTCCTGGCGCGGCACCGCATCGCTGCCGAGCCGCACTACGACACGGCCGGGGCCGCGCGCTGGCTGATGTTCGACGGCACCCGCGCGGTCGGCGCCATCGCCAGCCCGCTTGCGGCGCGCCTCTACGGCCTCGACATCGTGGCCGAGCACATCGCCGGCCACGAGTCGAATGAAACCCGGTTCGTCGTGCTCGCGCGCGAACTCCACACGGGGCCGGCCGACAAGGGCTCGATTGTCCTCGCGACCGAAGACCGCTCCGGTGCGCTCGTGCAGGCGCTCGGCGCGTTCGCCGATCACCGCGTGAACCTGTCCCGCATCGAGTCGCGCCCGGCCTCCGGCGGCCGCGGAAGGTACACTTTTCTCATCGACTTCGCCGGCGATCTGGCCGACGACAACGTGGCGCGGGCTCTGTCGTCGCTGGAGGCGCAGGGCGTATCCTATCGGCTGCTCGGGTTCTACGCGTCCGGTTCCGGACCGGCGCCGGGCGGGAGATGACGGCGGATGAGCATGCGCACCGACGACCTCGCGGCAATCCTGTGGGACTACATGCGGTTCGGTCACGAGGTGACCTCCGCGGATGTGATCCTCGTGCTCGGCAGCAACGACGTGAGGGTCGGCGAGCACGGCGCGCGGCTCTTTCTGCGCGGCCTCGCGCCGCTGATGGTCTGTTCGGGAAACGTGGGCCGGCTGACCGAGGGGCATTTCCGCAAGAGCGAGGCCGAGACGTTCGCCGACGCGGCCGTCCGCCTCGGCGTGCCGCGGTCCGCCATCCTGCTCGAGAGCGCGTCGACCAACACCGGTGAGAACATCGATCGCTCGCGCGCGCTGCTGGCGGCCCGGGGCCTCGACCCAAAGCGGGTGATCGTCGTGCAGAAGCCCTACATGGAACGCCGTGCCTGGGCCACGTTCAAGCGGCGCTGGCCCGAGCCCGACCTCCAGGTGACGTCGCCGCCGATTTCGTACGACCGCTACCCGACCCCGGAGATTCCCAGGGACCTCGTGATCAACATCCTGGTGGGCGACGTCCAGCGGATGCGGATCTACGCGGAGCGCGGTTTCCAGGTGCCGCAGCCGATACCGGACAAGGTCTGGTCCGCGTGGGAGGAGTTGGTGGCCCGCGGCTACACGGGCCACCTCGTCACGTGACCGTCCCTACTCCTTCGGGCCCGCGCCCCAGTAATTGAGGCCGTCGCGATCCGCGTGCCGGCCGAAGCTGCGCACCTCTTCCTTCGTCACGAAGTACGTCTCATGGTGGCCGTAGGTGCGGGAAAAGACCACGCGCCCGCTCTGGCCGCCGGGCGTGGAGAACGTGATTTCCGCCATCGACTTGTCGCGCTTCGACGTCAGGTCGCGCGAGCAGAGCGGGCACAGGAACCGGACCTCGTCGTTCTTCCTGAGCGGGAACGACGCCGGCGTGATGACCTGGTAATTGCCCGGCTGCGGGCTGAACAGGAGGAGCGCCGTGCGCCCGTTGCACGCGGTCTTGAGGATGACCTTCACGTTGGGATTCAGAATCCCATAGCACTTCGGACAGTGATAGTTCCGCTTCATGATCGGACCCTCCGGCGCCTGTGGTGGATGTACCGCATCGTATCACCGATGCGCGGCAGGCCGTTGCGCGGCAGCACGGATCGGACGCGAGGCCGTTTCCAGACTCCTACAGGAAGGGTTCGAGCCCTTTCGCCATGAGCTCGGCGTAGGAGGGGACCCCTGTCACCGAAATCGGCTTCCCGGGATTGATGGACGTGAACGCGGCGAGAATCGCCATCACCGTCGCGGCATGCCGGCCGACCCGTTGCTCGAGGGGCCAGCCGTGCTCGTCGAACGGCACGGCGAGCCGGCCGAGGCCGGCGGCCCGGAGGTACTTGTCGTCGGTGCCCTCGATGACCTGGCGCGCGTCGGTGGCGCCCCTCAGCCGGCCCTGCGAGACGTTGGACGTCTCGCACAACAAGGCAAGGGCTTCGGTTGCGTCGCCCAGTTCCCGGTGCGAGAGGCCGCGCAGGTTCCTGGGCGACGGTTCGAGGCCGATCGTGATGTCGTCGAACTCGAGGTTCAGGACGGCCCCCGACGCCACCGGCATGGCCCGCTCGTGAGCCACGATCGCGTTGACGACCGGGTACTCGGGCGACGCCTCGTGGAGATCGATGACAAGATCCACCTGCTCCGCGCGGATGAGCGACACGATGGCGAACGCGATGCGCTCGGTGAACGTGCCATCCGGGCGGCCTGGATAGGCGCGGTTGAGGTTCCGGGTTTCGGCGCCCGAGAGCTGCTGGCCGGATGCGGCGTGCACGTAGATGTCGGGGTCCGGCCACTGATCGGTGGGGTTCGTCGCCCGGCTCCCGTACCTGAAGGCGCGGCGCCCGGACGCGCCCTGGAACACCAGCATCCTGGGGGACGCCTCCTGGTAGTCCGTGTGCGTCATCGACGACCGGTTCGCGTGCGGCACGACCAGGAGCCGGCCCGACTCCGGCACCGCGTGCTCGACGAGGAGGATCGCGGTCATGTACCCCGCCGGCTCGTTGCCGTGCGTCCCTCCGAGGATGAGCGCGGTGGCGCCCGGCCTGCCGGAGTCCAGCACGTACACGTCCGTGTCGCCGCGCGTGCCGCCGATGCCCGGGAACCACGCCGACAGCCTATCGACCGACGCGACGCCCGGCCCCCGCCGGACGACATCATCCTGCCCGGCCGCCCGGTACACGGGCACGACTGCCGCGGTCACGGCGAGGCTCAACGCGAGGACGGCCAGCGAGACACCCGTGTTCCGTGCGGTCGTCATGGGTTACCCGATCATGAGCGCGCGCAGGATCAGCGGGACGAGAACGAGCCCGGCGTTGATCTTCAGCTTGAGGCTGCGCTGCGAAAAGAGTTCTGCCACCACGAGGACGACCGCCACGGCGACGATGCCCCGATAGACGATGGTGATCATGCTCATACTCCGAAGAGCCGGGCGACCGGGTTCGCGTAGATCAGCACGAGCGTGCCGAGGAGGACCGCCGCGACGGCCGGGCCGATGCAGCGGCGCACGATCGGCAGGTACGGCTCCCCGAGCAGCCCGGCTGTCACGACCGGCGTGAAGGCCACCGGCGGGATGTAACTCCCCATCGCGCCGATGAGCGACAATGCGGCCAGGACGATCACCTGATTGCGCCCGAGCAGGGCCAGCGCGAACGGCACCCCGAGCACGCTGGCGCCGCCGTAGACCGAGATCCCTCCGAACAGCGGCAGGATCACCGCGATGCTGGCGAAGAGGAAGACGCTCGGGATCGCCAGCGATCCCACCACGATGGCGCCCCGCAGGCCCGTGAGCGTCATCATCTCGATGAGCATGCCGACGCCGACCAGGATGCCGACGACCGGGAGTATCTCGCTGACGCCCGCGCGGGCGGCGGCGACCATCGGGACGCGGCGTCCGGAGACCGCGCCGAGCACGCTGCCCATCAGGAAGGTGAGCGGGAGGCGGGGATCCGGGAACCACTCAGGAAAGCTCTTGGGCCCGACCATGAGGGCGACGACCACCGCCAGCGGCGCGTAGAGCAGCAGGCGGCGGCCGCCCCGAAAGGCGCTCCCGCGGAGGTCCGCCCGGTTCTGGGTCACCACCTCGGTCAGCTTGTCGCGGTCGATGTGGCGCCAGGCCAGCCAGATCGTCGTCAGGATGGCGGGAACGATCGTGAGCACGGCGAGGACCAGCCCGAATCCCACGTACGGCATGTCGATGCCGCCGCCGATGATCATCACCGGGACGTTGACCGGCGGGGCGATCATGCCGTAGACCGCCGCGCTCGAGATCACGGCGCCCGCCGTCGCGCGGGGCAGGCCCATCCGCATCAGCACCGGCGCGACGATGACGCCCGTGCCGAGGACCGACGCCGTGCAGGACCCCGTGATCATCCCGGGGAACATGATGACCACCGTCAGGGCGACCAGGAGGAGCAGCCGCGACCGGCCGAGCAGCGCGATGAGGCTTTGCGTCAACTCCGCCAGCAACCCGTTCGCCTCGACGACCTTCATGAACACCATGGCGGTGAGCAGGACGAGCGAGACGTCAAGGTAGCTGAACATCCCCTCGACCAGGTGCGCGACCGGGAGCCCGCGCCCTGCCGCGAGCGCGAGCACGGCGGAGGTCGCGGCCAGGCTGAGAGAAACCGGCAGCTTCGCGGCCATGACCAGCGCGACAAAGCACGCGGCCGTCAGGAGGAGGAGCAGCGTGTCGGGCGTGCTCACGCTACTTGAAGGCCTGCTTCAGCGGTTCGACGGCCCCCGAGATGCGCGCCACTTTGTCCATGGGAATCGCCGTGCCGCAGAGCCTGCCGATGAAACCGTCCTTGTCGCCCTCGGCGACCACGATGACATACTGGCAGGCCGGCACGGCCGCCTCGATGAACCGGTCGGACAGCTGGCCGCGGCGCGCCTCGCCGCCCACGTGCAGGCCGATGACGGTCATGCCGAGTTTCTTCGCTTCGGCGAGCAGGGCCCTGGCGCGGTCGATTTCAGCGTCGGCGGAAATCCCCGCGGCGCCCAGTCCCTTCGTGCTGCCGCCGAGCACGACGACCAGCGTCTTCGCGCCGGAGGCCGGAAGGTCGGCGGCCTTGGCCTGGGCGTCGGCCTTGTAGGGCACACTGCTGCGATCCAGCAGCACCTTGACCATTTCGATGTCGGCGCTCTGGCCGACGGTCGTGAGAAAGGCGGGCTTCGCGGCGATAGGGGCCTTGAGCGCGAACGTTTGGGCCCCGGCGGTTCCTGCGGCGGCCAGAATCGCGGCCACGGCGATGACGGTGCGCGTTGTCACGGTTGATCTCCCTCCGGACATACTAATACCCAGCGGCCTGGCCGTCACGACGCGGGTCCGCGCCGCCGTGCAGGAGCCTGGCGGCGTGATCGAAGAGCACGGCGTGCACGCCCCCGAACGAAGCGTCGTAGTCGGGGGCGGCCGTGACGGTGTGCCCGAGCGCGGCCAGGCCGTTGAAGGCGTTGATCGAATAGCGCCCTTCCATCGAGAGGCTGCCTGTCCGGCTCTGGAAGAGGCGCGGCGCGCTGATGGCGGACTGGACCGGCATGCCCCGATCGATCACGTTCGAGATGACCTGGGCCAGTGTCGGGATGATGCGCGTGGCGCCGGGCGAGCCGAGCGCCATGAACGGCCGGCCCTGCGGATCCAGCACCAGCGCGGGACTCATGCTCGACAGCATCCGCTTGCCCGGCTGGATCGAATTCGCGGTCCCCGGCCTGAGGTCGAAGTCGTCCATGTCGTCGCCCATGATGATGCCGGTGCCCGGCACGACGACGCCCGACGCGAAGAACATGTTGATCGTCTTCGTGACGGCCACCATGTTCCCGTCCCTGTCCATCACGCTGAAGTGGGTGGTCGACCCTGACTCGTACCTGGCCGGGTCTCCGGCCGCGGGGTTCTTCATGACCGAGTCGGGCCTGATCAGGGCTGCCAGCGCCTTCGCGTACGCCTTCGAGGCCAGCCCGGCATAGGGCACGTCGACGAAGTCCGGGTCCGCCGAGTACTTCGCCCGGTCGGCGAAGACGAGCTTGCACGCTTCGGCCCAGACGTGGGCCGTGGCGGCGGTCCGCTCGCCGAGGGCGGCGAGGTCGAAGTGCTCGAGAATGTTCAGCAGTTGGAGGACGTGCGTGCCTCCGGACGGCGGAGGGGCCGTGACGAGGGTGTAGCCGCGGTACGACCCGCTGACGGGCCTGCGCACCTTCACCTGGTAGTTCGCAAGATCCTCGAGCGTCAGGATGCCGCCGCGCTTCCGGTTCTCGGCGACGATCCGGCCGGCGATGTCGCCCTCGTAGATGGCGTCGGCGCCCTGCGCCTGGATGAGGCGGAGCGTGCGGGCGAGATCCCTGTTCACGATCGTGTCGCCGACCTCGGGCGGAAACCCGTCCCGGGAGTAGATCGCGAGGCCGTTCTCGAACCGGCTGAGCTTGCCGAATTGGTCCGTGATGATCTGCGCGAGGTTGACCGTGACCGGCACGCCGCGCTCCGCCCAGTCGACGGCGGGCTGAATCACCTGGGCGCGGGTCAGCTTCTTCGACCCGTAATGTTCCAGCGCGTAGAGCAGGCCCTTCACCTCGCCGGGCACCGCCGAGGCCAGGCCCCCTTCGACCGAGGCGTTCCCGATGGGCCGTCCCCGCTCATCGAGCTTGTACATGTCGGGTGTGGCGGCTGCCGGGGCCGTCGGGCGGAAGTCGACCACGACGGCCTCATTCATGCCGGCGAGCTTGATGACCATGAAGCCGCCGCCGCCGATGCCTGAGGCGTTCGGCTCGAGGACGCCGAGCGCAAAGCCGGTCGCTACGGCGGCGTCGACGGCGTTGCCCCCCATCTTCAGGATCTGGATGCCGGCGTGCGAGGCCTCGGGCTTCGCGGCGGCCACCATGCCGTTCGCGCCGGTGGCCCCGCGCCCGTACAGGTTCAGAGGCGTCTGGGCGTGGACGTGCACCTGACGCGCGATGAGCAGCGCGGCGGCGGCCGCCAGGACCGCGCTCGCGCGCTGCCGGCCGGTGCTCGGGTATGGCATGCGGGGTCTCCAGGATTCGAGGGCTGGTGGTTCCGGCGCGCCAGCCGACTCCTGGCTGGCGGACCGAGGGAACATCGTACACCAAGGCGGGCGGGGCGGCGCCCGCGCGATTGGCCTCAGGCCCTCGTACGCGTGCGACGCCTCGTCCGCGCGCTCGCGGACCGTGCCCGTGCCAGGTGCTCGAGCACCGGCACGGTCTGGTCGAGCGACAGGCATGCGTCGGTGATGCTCTGACCATAGATGAGCGCCGCCCTGGGCCGCGCGTCCGCGCGTCCCTCCGCCAGATGGCTCTCGATCATGACGCCCAGCACGTGGGGCGATCGGGCTGCAATCTGGCCGGCGACGTCGGCGGCCACGTCGGCCTGTCGGCGGTGATCCCCGCCGCTGTTGCCGTGCGAACAGTCCACCATCACGCGCCCGGGCAGTCCCGCCGCGGCCAGTCTGGCGCCCGCATCCTCGACGGCCCCCGCATGGTAGTTCGGTCCGGTGCGTGTCCCGCCACGCAGGATCACGAAGCATGTATCGTTGCCGGTGGTCTGCAGAATGGCGCCAATGCCCTGCTTGGTGACCCCCGCGAACCAATGCGGCTGCCGTGCCGCGGTCACGGCGTCCACGGCGATCTGCACGTTGCCGTTGGTGCCGTTCTTGAACCCCACCGGCATGGACAGTCCCGACGCCAATTCGCGATGCACCTGGCTCTCGGTCGTGCGCGCGCCGATAGCTGCGACCGACGTCAGGTCGGCCAGGTACTGCGGCACCTGTGTGTCGAGGAACTCCGAGGCGGTCGGCAGTCCGCGCTCGTTCACGGCCAGCAGCAGCGTTCGCGCCAGGCGCAGGCCCTTGTTGATGTGGTAGCTCTCATCGAGGTCCGGATCGTTGATGAGGCCTTTCCAGCCCGCCACGGTGCGCGGCTTCTCGAAGTACGAGCGCATCACGACGACGAGGTCGTCGGCCACCCGCCGGGCGACCTCGTGCAGCCGTTCCGCGTACTCGAGCGCCGCGCCCGTGTCGTGAATCGAGCATGGGCCGACGATGGCGATCAGCCGGGGGTCTTCGCCGCGGAGAACCGCCGTCACGGCGGCACGGGCCTCCGCCACGGTCGAAGCCGACCGTTTGCTGATCGGCAGTTCCTCGGCGAGGATCGCCGGCGGGATGAGTGGTCGAATCTCGCGGATGCGGAGGTCGTCGGTTCGTCGGAACATGGCTGGGACACCGTCGCTCCACTATCCCACAGGTCGCGTGCGCGGCGCACGCGTCGGCGCCCTGCGCAGAGGCACGCCGGACCCAGCCGCGCCGGGCTCCACTTCGGCGGCCCTCAGAGTCGCCCTCTGCGGCCGGGTCCCTCCTGATCGCTCCGGGCCGGCGTCTGGACGGGGCACGTGAGGTGTGATGAGATGGTGCTACTCCCATGACAGATCTCGTCGACCGGCTCGCCGCACATCAGACCGTTGGCGCCGCGCCCCGCGAGGAACTCGCGTGGCTGGCGGCACACGGGTCCGTGTGGCACCTCGAAGACGGGGAAGTGATGATCGCGGAGGGCGCACGGGTGGACGGCCTCTTCATCGTGCTGACGGGGTACGTCGCGATCTTTGTGGACCGCGGCGCCGGACGGCACAAGGTCATGGAATGGCACGCCGGGGACGTCTCCGGTGTGCTCCCGTACTCGCGCCTGGTGAATGCGCCGGGTGAGTCAATCGCGCAGGAGCCCACGGACCTCTTCGTCGTCCATCGGGACCACTTTCCCGAGATGATTCGCACGTGCCACCACGTCACGTCGATGCTCGTGCACAAGATGCTCGATCGCGCCCGGGTCTTCACGTCGAGCGGGCTGCACGACGAGAAGATGGTCTCGCTCGGCAAGCTGTCCGCCGGCCTGGCCCACGAGCTGAACAACCCGGTGTCGGCCATCGAGCGCAGCGCGTCGCTGCTCATCGACCGTCTGGCAGACGCGGAGCTGGCGACGCGCGCGCTTGGCGCCGCGCGGCTGACCGATCAGCAGCTCGCGGCCGTTGACCAGGTGCGCGCCTCCTGCCTCGCCGCGCAGGTGCCCGGCGTGCTGTCCCCGATCCAGCAGGCCGAACGCGAGAACGGCATCGGCGACTGGCTCGCAGATCACGGGCTCGGCGAGGCCATCGCCGGGCCGCTGGCTGAAACCGCCGTGACGCTCGATGCGCTCGACCGCATTGCCGCGGTGGTTGACGGGCCGGCGCTCGACGCGGTCCTTCGATGGGCGGCCGGAGGCTGTTCCGTGCGCGCCATCGCGTCGGAGATCCAGGACGCCGCGATGCGGATCTCCGGTCTGGTGATGGCCATCAAGGGATTCACGCAGATGGATCAGGCGACGGTGGCCGGGCCCGTGGACCTGCAATTGAGCCTCGGCAACACCATCACCGTGCTCAGGTCGAAGGCGCGGTCGAGGTCGGCGGAGGTGGTCGTGCAGATCGAGCCGGGTCTCCCGCGGGTGCGCGGCTTCGCCGGCGAACTGAACCAGATCTGGGCCAACCTGATCGACAACGCGCTGGACGCCGTTGCCGACGGCGGCCGCGTGGAGGTGTCGGCAGCCCGTGAGCGGCAGCGCGTCGCGGTGCGCGTCGTCGACAATGGCGCGGGGATTCCGGAGAACGTCCGCGCGCATCTGTTCGAGCCGTTCTTCACCACCAAGGCGGTCGGGAAAGGCACCGGTCTGGGCCTGGATATCGTCCGGCGCCTGGCCAGCCATAACGATGCCGAGATCGACGTCGACTCGCGGCCGGGGCGGACGGAGTTCTGCGTCTCTCTCCCGATCGACGAGGCCGACGAAGCGGGAGGACGAGCGTGACGAAGCCCGTGCTTCTCGTCGTGGATGACGACGCGCAGGTAATGGCCGCGGTGCGGCGGGATCTCCGCGCCCGTTACAGGGAGTCCTACATGGTCGTCAGCGCCTCCTCTGGTGAAGAGGCGCTCGCGGCGATCCGGGAACTGAAGGCCCGGGGCGAGGCGCTCGCGCTGGTTATCAGCGACCAGCGGATGCCGGGCATCCAGGGCACCGAGGTGCTCGCGCGATCGCGCGAGGTCTATCCGCTGGCGCGCCGCGTGATGCTGACGGCCTACTCGGATATCGACGCGGCCATCAAGGCCATCAACGAAGCGCACCTCGATCATTACCTCGCGAAGCCTTGGGATCCGCCCGAGGAGCGCCTGTTCCCCGTCGTCGACGATCTGCTCGACTCCTGGCAGGCCGAGTACCTTCCGGAAGCGTCCGGGCTGCGGCTGGTCGGTCACCAGTGGTCGCCGCAGTCGCATGCGATCAAGGACTTCCTGGCCGGCAATCTCATCCCCTATCGCTGGCTCGACATCGAGCGCAACCCGGACGCGCCCGCCCTGCTGGACGCGGCCGGCCTGCGCGCGGACGAGCTTCCGGCGCTCATCTTCGAAGACGGGTCCGTGCTGCGAAGCCCCGAGCCGCGCGAGGTGGCCGCGCGGCTCGGACGCCCGCTCTCGGCGGCGTTCGACGTGTACGACCTCGTGATTGTCGGCGCCGGCCCGGCCGGCCTCGCGGCCGCGGTGTATGGCGCCTCGGAGGGGCTGCGCACCCTGCTGATCGATCGGCACGCACCCGGCGGCCAGGCGGGCAGCAGTTCCCGCATCGAGAACTACCTCGGGTTTCCCGCCGGCGTCAGCGGCAGCGAACTGACCCGTCGCGCGGTGACACAGGCGCAGCGGCTGGGAGCCGAGCTTCTCGTGCCGCTGGAAGCGACCGGCCTCTCAATCGACGCGGGCTACAAGCGCCTCGCGCTCGGCGACGGCCGCGAGATCGCGACGCGCACGCTGCTTGCGGCAACCGGCATGGCCTATCGCGAGCATCCGGCCCCGGGCGTGGCGGAGCACGCGGGGGCCGGCGTGTACTACGGCGCGTCCGCGACGGAAGCGCCCGCGCTCGCCGGCCGGCGCGTCGCGGTCGTGGGCGGCGGCAACTCGGCCGGCCAGAGCGCGATGTACCTGTCGCGCTACGCAGAGGACGTGCAGATTGTGGTGCGCAGCGAATCCCTGCGCGACACGATGTCGCAGTACCTCATCGATCAGATCGCCAGGACCCCGAACGTCCGGCTGCGGGCCGGCACGGAAATCGAGCGCGTCGAGGGGAGCGGCCGCGTCGAGCGCGTCGCGTTCCGATCGAATGACGACGGCGCGACGCAGGTGGAGGAGATTGACGCCGTCTTCGTGTTCATCGGCACCAGGCCGCGCAGCGACTGGCTGCCGGCCGGCGTTCGACGCGACCCGAAGGGTTTCGTGCTGACAGGCCGTGACCTGCTGGCGAACCCCGCGCACACGAAAATCTGGAAGGAACCCCGCGAACCGTTCTCGCTCGAAACCAGTGTCCCCGGCGTCTTCGCGGCTGGCGACATCCGCGCCGGCGCCATGAACCGCGTGGCGTCGGCGGTGGGCGAGGGGTCGATGGTCGTGCGGCTCGCGCACGAGTACCTTGCGTTGACCTGAGCGCCAGGGCCTCCCACGCCTGGCGGGCCGGCGGATCCGAGGCGAATCCCCGCCGCTTCCGAAGGACTCCGCCAGTCCTCCTTGCCATACTGAACCCGGCCGCGCCGCGAAGGTCGAGCTGCCGGAAGACCGGGCGGCCGCGATCGCGGCCGGCAGGGAGGTGCAGCATGAAAGCGATCTCGATCGCCGTCGCCGTCATCGTCGCGC
>JAWOGY010000212.1:0-2925 GCA_046496425.1 Vicinamibacterales bacterium | reverse complement strand
CGAGGCGCGGCGGGGCGGCGAGCCTTGCTCGCCGCCCCGCCCCCGGTCCTTTGCTTCAGTGCCGGCGTCGCGACAGCGCGCGACGCCCCGCCCTCACGCCCCGGCCGACGGCGTGCCGAGCTTCTTCTTCGCGAGCTTCAGCGCCGTCTCGAGCACGTTCAGGCTCTCGTCGACGTCCGCCATCGTGTGCGCCGTGCAGGCGAAGAATCGCTCGAAGTTGAAGTTGTGGAAGTAGACGCCGCGCTCCTGGCACTCAGCCTGCCACTCGCCGAAGAAGGCCGTGTCGCTCGCGCGTGCCTGGCGCGACCGCGTCACCGGCTCGTCGTAACCGAAGAACACCTGCCACATCGGGCCGACCTGGTTGATCCGCGCCGGGATGCCCTCGTCGGCGAGCATCCTCTTCGTGCCCTCCACCATGGTGTCGGCGATCGTGTTCAGGTGACCGTACACCGCGTCCGTCTCGCCCAGCAGCTTGTCGAGGGCGGCGTTCATGCCGGCCAGGGTCATGGGGTTGGCGCTGTAGGTGCCGCCGTGGAGCACCGTGCCGTCCGCCTCGATCTCCATGAGCTTGGCCGAAGCGCCGAAGGCCGCCGCGCCCGGCGTGCCGCCGCCGACCGCCTTCGCGACGCAGGTGATGTCGGGCGTGACGCCGTAGCGCTCCTGCGCCCCGCCCAGAGCGACGCGAAAGCCGGTGATGATCTCGTCGAAGATGAGCAGGACGCCGTACTCGTCGCAGAGGCTGCGCAGGCCCTCGAGAAAACCGGGCTCGGGCGGGATGATGCCGCAGTCGGCGAGGATCGGCTCGGCCAGCACGGCGGCCAGATCGTCGGCGTTCTCCTTGATCAGCTGCTCGGTGCTCTCCAGGTCGTTGAAGCAGCCGACGATCACCGTGTCCTGGAAGGCCTTCGGGATGCCGGCGCCGGACGGCTGCGTCTTCGGGGACTTCTCGGCCCCCGCCGTCGCGATGTCCGCGATGTGAGAGAAGGCATGGGGGTCCAGGAAGCCGTTGTAGCTCCCCTCCCACTTGAGGATCTTGTCCTTGCCGGTGTAGCCGCGGGCCAGACGCATCGCCGCCTGCGTGGCCTCGGAGCCCGAGTTGGCGAAGCGGAGCTGCTCGATGCCGGGGACGGCCTCCACGATCTTGCGCCCCACCTCGTAGTCGAGCTCGTGCGGGAACGTGTAGAGCATGCCGCGCTCGGTGATCTGCTCGGCGATGGCGTCGACGATGAACTTGGGCCGATGGCCGAAGATCATCGGCCCGTACCCGATGCACCAGTCGATGTAGCGGTTGCCGTCGACGTCGTAGAAGTGGGCGCCCTCGCCGTGCGACATGACGATCGGCCGCGTCCCGATGAGACGGGCGTAGCTCGACTCGCCGCCGGCGATCACCTCCTGGCACTTGGCGAACAACTCGGCCGTCTTGGGAAGGTGAGCTTCGTCGATGATGTGCTTGCCCATGATCTTGCTTCTCCTCGATGAACGGCCGGGCGCGGCGCGGTCACCCGCGGGTGCGGGACCGGGTCCCCGGTGTGTGGCGCAGAGTCTATCGCGAGCGCGCCGGCCCTCGCGAGAGCCTGGGCGCTGAAGCCGCGGCGCGATATGGGCTGCGAGGCGTACGACGGTGACGACTGCGGTCGTCGAGGCTGTGGTGCACCGCCTCGCGCGACCGTCGTTGCATGCCGCCGCGTCAGCGAGGGCGGCGGTCGTCGACGCGGTGGCAGGCGGTCTTGCCCTGGCCGCTGGTCATGCGCGGCAGTGAGAAGGGATCGAAGAGCTCGACGCGCGGGGTGACCCCGACCGCCGTCTTGACGCCGGTAACGATGCGCCTGGCGAGCGTCTCGTGCGCCTCACCGGCGAGGTGCCGGAGGTCGCGCTCCCACGCTGCGGCAAACCCGGCAAACTCCGCCACGGCGCGGGGCCGGAACCCCCGGCCAGCGCAGTAGTCCGCAAGCTGCCGGCGGCGACCCGGGTCGGCCTCGAGAATAAGTACGTCGGCCGTCATGCCGGCGAGCCGGCTCGCGAGCCGGCTCCTTCGGCTGCCAGGCGTAACCCGGGAAACGCATCCATGTGCCCGTCCTGCTTGTGGAATCTCCTTGGGCAAGGATAGTGCAAGTCCGGCGTGCGGACGTTCATCAGTTCACAGTTTTTGCCTGTGGGCCGGGGCGGCCGCGCGCGTATAATCGCCAGTCCGCCGCGCCGGCGGAGGCCGGTTGCAGGGGGTCGGGGCGATGTATCGGATGGTGGACCAGCGGCTCGGGCGCCTCGTGGGACTCGACGAGGATTGCCTCATCGGTGGCGGCCGCGGCGTCGAGAAAGAGTCGCTCAGGATCTCTCCCAGCGGACGGATTGCGACGACGCCACATCCCCGCGCACTGGGCTCCGCCCTCACTCATCCCTGGATCACGACAGATTATTCGGAAGCGCTGCTGGAATTTGTCACCCCGCCGCAAGCCAGCTGCTGGGAGACCCTGCAGTTTCTTTGCGACATCCACCAGTTTGTCTACCCGCGCCTGCCGGACGACGAGATGCTCTGGGCGACCAGCATGCCCTGCGCTGTAGGTGGCGACGCCAGCGTCCCGGTTGCCGAGTACGGCAGCTCGAACATCGGCCGGATGAAGCACATCTACCGGCTTGGCCTGGGCTACCGCTATGGCCGCGTGATGCAGACGATATCGGGAGTGCATTTCAACTATTCGCTTCCGGAGCGTTTCTGGAGCGCCTTCCGGGAGGCTGAGGCCTGGAGCGGGGAGGAACGCGAGTTCCGCAACCGGATGTACTTCGGCCTGCTGCGTAACTTCCGCCGCTTCGGCTGGATCGTCCTGTACCTGTTCGGCGCGTCCCCGGCCGTATGCAAGTCCTTCCTCGGCGGGCGTGATCCCGGGCTGCCCGAATTCGATCCAGCGACCTGTTACGGGCCGCACGCCA
>JAWOGY010000120.1:0-2978 GCA_046496425.1 Vicinamibacterales bacterium | reverse complement strand
GCGCAGCCTGACCGGCAAGCTGGGGCGCGGCGGGCTCGCGCTCTTGTGCCAGGGGCTGCCGCAGCTGGTGCGCGTCAGCGAGCAGGTGCTGGAGCTCGACGGCGACGGCGGCGAGTTCGGCGACACGCCGGTGATCTGCCGCGTCAGAGTCGTGAACGAGACCCCGCTCGTGCCCGACCTCGAGAAGCTCGAGGCTCGGGTCGCGGAAGCCCTCGCCGGGGAGAACGGCGTTGCCCCGGAGTAGTGTTGCCGCCGGGTTTCTTGCGTCAATGGCGTGATATTGCCCATTAGCGGCGGCAGCCTGGCGGCGCTAGACTGAGATTCCTGGCGTAGCGAGGTCTTCACGATGGCACGGGCAGTCTCTGAAATAGAGAAGGATATCCAGGCGCTTAGCGCGGACGAGAGACGCGAATTGCTTCGCGCCCTGATCGCCGACCTGGATACGCAGGCTGACCCTGGCGCGGAGCGTGCCTGGCTGGAGGCGGCACAGCGGCGGCACAATGAACTGGTCGAGGGCAGCGTCCGGGGCGTTGCCGGAGCGCTGGTGTTCGAGCGGCTTCGCTCTCGACTGGGGCAATGAATTACGAGTTCCATCCCGAAGCGGAGCAGGAATTCATAGAAGCGGCAGTCCGCTACGACCTCGAGATTCGCGGGCTGGGCACTCTATTCGGTGGCGAACTGGAGCGGGTACTCAACCTGCTTTTGAGAAATCCAAAGATTGGCACGCCCGTGGCAGGTCCCATCCGCCACTTTGTCCTGCACCGGTTTCCCTTCTCGGTCATCTACGCAAGCGAAGGTCGCGTGCTCTACGTCCTTGCGGTCGCCCACCATCGGAGGGCGCCGGGTTACTGGAAGGCACGGCGAGAGAGTTAGCGTCCCCTGGCGTCAATGCGCCCCTTGGTCGGGCGCTGATCGCCGCCAGTCCCCACGCAGTCCATTTAGGCGAACTTATCGCTTAGCGGCGATTTTTGCCGCTGAAATCCGTGTTCTAAGGCTCCATCCGGCCCGTTTTCGGGCCGAAATGCGCCATCCATCAGATATTTATCGTGGTCCGACCCGAGTGTTGACCTGGGTCAGGGCGGACGGGCGCCCGTGGACTAGTTTCTGGGGTGGACGCGGCCGCAGCGATCGCCCTCGGCGCGCGCCGGCGCACATTGACACGGGCCTGGAGGGCCCCTCTTACGGGAGGTAAGGGAGATGTCAGCCTACAAGTCGCACGAAGCGAAGATCCGCCTTTCGTCCCCTGCCTACCTGTTGTCGCTGGCCGCCATCCTGGCCGCGCCGCAGGTCGCGCTCGCCGGGCCCGACCCCTGCGAGGCCGACGCCAACAGCATCGATTGCCAGGGCGACCAGTCGGCCGGCATTGCGCTCAGCGTGCCGCCGGCACCGAGCACGCTGCGGGTCGACGAGCTCAGCGGGCCGATCCAGCCTGCGAGTGGCGACGGCATCCGCTACACCAGCGGCGCGGGCAGCGACCTGTCGATCTACAGCGGCCGGGCCGACGCACCGGTGACGATCGAGACCACGGGCGCCAGCGCCCGCGGCATCTACCTGCAGAGCATCGGCACGTCGCCCACCCCCCCGAACGACCCGTTGCTCAACGTGCCCATCCCCGGCACGCCGGGCGTCTCGGGCGGCGTGATCACGGCCGAGCACTACGGTGACATCAGCACCGACGGCCGCGGCGCGCACGGCATCTACGGCTATAGCAGCACCAGCGGGTACCCGGACTCGATGATCACTGCGCTGGCGAACTTCGACGCCACGGGAATCACTTTCACGCTGACCGGCGTCGCCGACCCGGACGGCGGCGAGCTGCAGGCGGTGACCGCCGACGAAGCGGTCACGCTGTCTGGGCGCATCGTCGAGACCGTCGAACTCGGCGACGAAGTGAATCCTGACGCTCTGACGGCCCTGAACGAGGTGCAGTTCGGCGCCACCGCCGGCAGCTTCACCGTCAACCAGGACGGCAGCTTCAGCTTCGACGCGGGCACCGACTTCGACGATCTCGCCGAGGGCGAGACGCGCACCGTGAAGGTACTCATCTCCCTGGACGGCTACCGCGATGGCACCGGGCCGCTGCGCACGGGTGAGAGCGGTCATCTCAGCGCGCGCGTGGAAAACGTGGCGGGCGACCTCGTGATTCGCACGTTCGTCGATTTCGACACCTTCGGCCTGGTGGAATTCGGCGAGGCCACGAGCGGCACCGCATGGCCCGACCTCGACGTGTACGTGAAGGGCCGCCTGGACACGGACGACAACCCGGACATCGACAACTCGATCCCCGGGCTGCTCGGCGAGGCCCTCGGCGTGTCGGGCGGCGCCGGCAGCACCGTCAACCTGGCGCATCTCGGCGGCACGATCACGACCAGGGGCCCGGCGGCGCACGGCGTCTATGCGCACAGCCAGGGCCAGCGCGGCACGGACGGCCGCGACGGCGGCGGCTTCTGGACCTTCGGCGCGCGGCCACCTCATCCCGGCGGCGACGGCAACGACGGTGGTGACGTGAACCTCCGCATCGACGGCACGGTGATCACCCGCTTCGAACCCGCCGACGAGGCGGAGGTCGATGCCAGCGTCGGCGTGCTCGCCCACAGCCAGGGCGGGCGCGGCGGTGACGGCGGCGCGGGGGGGTTCTATTACGGCGGCCGACGCGGCGGCGCGGGTGGCGACGGCATGGCGGTGACCGTGACCGGCGCCGGCACTATCGAAACCTTCGGCCGCTACGGCATCGGCATCCTCGCCATCAGCGAGGGCGGTGACGGCGGCGTCGGCGGCGACGGCGGCGTGTTCGCCGGCGGCACCCTGGGCGGCTTCGGCGGCCGCGGCGGCGAAGTGCACGTCGAGGGCGACTGTGTCGACAACTACCATGCGGAAAACCCCGTGGCCCTCATGACGGCCCGCTCCGGGCTGCCGTCCCGCACCTTCACGCGCCGCTTCCGCGCGGCGACTGGGTACTCCCCGATCGACTACGTGCA
>JAWOGY010000089.1:0-4684 GCA_046496425.1 Vicinamibacterales bacterium | reverse complement strand
ATGAACGGCAAGCCGTGCATCAGGGGTCTTCGCGTCACGGTCGGCGCGGTCGTCGGACTGCTGGCGGCCGGGCGGACACCGGAGGAGGTCATCCGGGCCTACCCGTATCTGGAACCGGATGACATTCGTGAGGCGCTGGCGTATGCCGCGTGGCGCGCCGAGGAACAGGAAGTTCCGCTGGCACAGCCGTGAAGCTCGTCCGCGACATGAACCTGTCGCCGGATCTCGCGCCGGCGATCGCCGCTCACGGTCACGACGTGGTGCATTGGGTGCACGTCGGCGACCCCGGGGCACCCGACGAGTCGGTGCTCGCGTGGGCTCGCGCTCACGGCCGCGTCCTTGTGACGCATGACCTGGACTTCAGTGCCATCCTGGCCACGACGGAAGCCGATGGCCCCAGCGTTGTTCAGGTTCGACAGCACGACCTGCTCTCCGACGAAATCGTCCGGGCGATCACCGCCGCCATCCGGATCGCCGCCAATGCACTGGAGGCCGGTGCGATTGTCACCCTGCACGAGGAACGCTCGCGCATCCGGATCCTTCCCCTGAACCGTCGCTGAGAGCCCCAACCCGGGGGCCTGCCCGGGGATGAGCAGCGCCGCTTGGCGGCCGCGCATGACCAGGCAGACAGAGGGCCTGCTCGCACCTCAGTCCGCCGCGCGGCCGAAGACATCGAGCACGCGCCGGGGCGTGACGAGCACGCGTCTTGACGACGCGCTTCAGACGATGCCATCGTCGTCCATCGAGCCGGCCTGGGACGACCCTAGTCTCGGACCGGGGGGCGGCTCGACTGGGAACCGCCATGGGCATGTTCGACACGGTTGTCTGCCGCTACCCGCTTCCGCACCACCAGGACGCGGCGTTCCAGACCAAGGACCTGGCGGCGGTCGCGCTCGGCGAGCACTTCCTGTCGGGCTTGCTGGACGAGTACGAGATCACCGCGGACAGGCGCTTGCGTCGCCACGTGCACGAGCGCGAGTGGACCGCGGATCCGGAGGCGTTCCTCGGCGGGTACATGCGGTCGGTGAGGGACTGGTGGGAAGACATGCCGGATGCGCACGGCGACGTGGTCATGTACACCACCGACGACGTCCCGGGCGAGCAGCGTGGTCGATGGGTAGAATTCCGGGTGCGCTTCACGAACGGACGAGTCCAGGAGGTGCACGAAGTCCAGACGCGGGAGGAGGACGAGACGCGGCCAGCCGACCCGACGGCGTTGCCGGCGGATGTCGCCGGCGAGCAGCAGGCGCCCGACGCGGACGATCGCCCGGAAGTTCAAGCTCTGCTTGGACGGCTCAAAGCGGAAGTCGGGACGCTGGGCACGCTCCTGCGGGAGTGCAGCGGCCACTGGGGGTACGAGGATCCCATCTACCGCTTCTACCACCAGAGCTTCAAAGTCTACGCGCTCCAGCGACAGACCAGCCGGATCGTGGCGGCCCTCGAGAGCCTCCGTCCCGGGCATCCGCTGGACGAGGGCTTTCGGCGCATCGTCGCGGACGGCACGGGCCGGACCTTTGCGCCCGACGACAACCGCCGCTGGCTCGAGGCGACCCGCCCGATTGTCGAGGCCTTCTTCCATGCGCGCTTCTTCCTGGAACTGGCCGTGCGATACGGACGCCGGCTCGACGCGCCGCCGCGAGTGCTGCCGAGCGGCTGGGCGGCGCTCCTGGAACTCTATGGCCTGCGTTGAGCAGCCGCCCGCGACGCATTCGAAAAACTCCGGTGACTCCGCTATAGTTCCCCGCACGGCGGCGCCCTGGAGCCCGCCGGACACGAAAGGGACACGCTCATGCGCGCAACACGGTTCGTGCTGGCCCTGGTTCTCGGCCTCTGCCTCCTCTCCTCCGGTCCGCTGTCCACGGCGACCGCCCGGGCGCAGCAGGCCCCCCTGGCGACGCCTGAGCAGTTCTTCGGGTTCCGCATCGGCGCCGACACGAAGCTGGCGCGCTGGGACAAGATGCTCGACTACTACCGGCTCGTCGAGAAGGCGTCGGATCGCGTGCGCGTGCGCGAACTGGGCAAGTCGACGGAGGGCCACCCGTTCGTCGTCCTCGAGATCGCCTCCCCGGACACGCTGAAACGCTCGGACTACTTCCGCGGCCTGCAGCGCCGGCTCTACTTCCAGGACGGCGCGCCAACGGACGCGCAGCGGGATGAGATCTTCCAGTCTGGCAAGTCGGTCGTCGTGGTCACGTGCAGCGTGCACGCGACCGAGGTCGGCGCGTCGCAGATGGCGCTCGAACTGGTCCACCGCCTGGCCACTGATTCGTCCCCCCGCGTGAAGCACGTGCTCGACAACGTGATCCTCCTGCTCGTGCCGAGCCTCAATCCGGACGGCCAGATGATGGTCGTCGACTGGTACAACAAGAACCTGGGCACCGAGTTCGAAGCGTCGCCGATGCCGTGGCTCTACCAGAAGTACGTGGGCCACGACAACAACCGCGACATGTACATGTTCACGCAGGTGGAAAGCCGGCTCACCGCGAAGCTCCTGTGGCACGACTGGTTTCCATCGGTCTGGCTCGACGAGCACCAGATGGGCTCGAGCGGCGCGCGGATCTTCGTGATGCCGGCCACCGACCCGATCAACCCGAACGTCCACCCGCTCATCTACCGCTGGAACGGGCTGTTCGGCCAGGCGCAAGGGGCAGCCCTCGAAGCCGCCGGCAAGGACGGCATCATCTACAACTCCACCTATACGAACTTCTGGCAGGGCGCCATGGCCTGGAGCGGCTGGTGGCACAACCAGGTGGGGCTGCTCACCGAGATGGCGTCGGTGCGCATCGCGTCGCCCACCGAGCAGCAGCGCGCGCAGATGGGCCGGCCGCCCGCTCCGGCGGCCGAAGGCGGACGAGGCGGCGGGCGCGGCGGCGGCACCGGGCCCCTGCCCGCGCCAAACGACGTGATGCCGCGCACCGAGTACCCGCGCCCCTGGCTCGGCGGCCGCTGGACGCTGCGCGACATCGTCGACTACGAGCTCATCGCGACGATGGCGACGCTGGAGTACGCGGCCGACCGCCGGGAGACGCTGCTGCGGCAGATCTACGAGGTCAACCGCGCCACGGTCGAGGCAGGGCGCAAGGGCGACCCGGCGGCCATCGTGATCACGCCCGACACCCAGCCTGATCCGCTCGCGGCGTACCGGCTGGTCGATCGCCTGCAGATCGCCGGCGTGAAAGTGTACCGGGCCGGCGCGGCCTTCTCGGCGGACGACAGGAACTATCCGGCCGGCACGTTCGTCGTGCCGATGACGCAGGTCTTCGCGCGGTATGCGAAGGACCTGCTGGAGAAGCAGACGTATCCGGAGGTGCGGCGCTCACCGACCTCGCCTCCCGAAGCCCCCTACGATGTCACCGCCTGGTCGCTGGGCCTGCTGCTTGGCGTCGACGTGACGTTCGTGAAGCACGCACTGCCCGAGGGCGTGGACCTCGCGCCGGTGCCGGCTTCGCCCAGGCGCGCCGGCGGGGTGACGGGTTCGGGCGCCGTCTTCGCCTTCGAGTACACCGGCCCCGAGGGCGCCATTGCCATCAACCGGCTGCTGAAGGCCGGCGCCTCGGTCAGCGCCTCGCGAGGCACGCCGGTTTCCGGACCCGGCGGAATTGCGGTCGAGGTCTCCGGCGTACCGATGAAGACGATGCAGGAGGTGGCAGCCGCGCTCGGCCTGCAGGTGCGCGCCGCGGCAAAGCGCGCGGCGGGTGCCGCCGGGCCGGTGTTGAAAGCCCCGCGCATCGGCCTCTACCAGCCCTGGACCGCCAGCATGGACGAGGGCTGGACGCGCTGGGTCATCGAGCAGCACGAGTTCCCGTACACGACGCTGCACAACGCCGAGGTGAAGGCCGGGAAGCTCCGGGATCGGTTCGACGTGATTCTGTTCGCCGATCAGCAGGCAAGCGCCATCGTCTCGGGAAACACCGCGCCGAGCACGCGCCCCGAGTACCGGGGAGGCATTGGCGATGACGGCGTCGCCGCGCTGAAGGCGTTCGTGGCCGCGGGCGGCACGCTCGTGATGATGGGGAACGCCTGCGACCTCGCGCTCGAGCATTTCCCGCTCCCGGTCAAGAACCTGAAGCGGGGCCTCACCCGAGACCAGCACTTCGCGCCCGGCACGATCATGAACGTCGAGGTCGACACCGGTCACCCGCTTGGCGCGGGCGTGGCGGCCCGCACCTACGGGTTCTACAACAACAGCCCGTTCTTCGCGCTCACGGAGGGGTTCTCGTCGCAGCAGGTGACGGTGGCGGCCCGCTATCCGAACCTCAACGTCGTCGCGTCGGGCTGGCTGCGGGGCGAGGAGCACATGGCCGGCCGGGCGGCCGTGGTGACGGTGGATCTGAAACCGGGCCGCATCATCCTGTTCGGCCTGCGCCCGCAGCACCGCGCCCAGACGCAGGCGACGTTCCCGCTGCTGTTCAATAGCTTCTATCTGGCGGCAAATCAGTAGCCCGCTTCTTGTTCACCTGATAGAAGCTCTTGATCGCCCTCGCCAGAATCTTCCCCTGGCGCTTCTGTTCGAGGGTGGCGCGTTCGTCCTGCCGCTGGGCGAGCGAGTCCTGCTCGCGCCTGAGCTCGAGGTAGCTCTCCAGCCGCCGCTCCTCGAGCCGGCCCTCGGCCACGGCCGCTTTCACCGCGCAGCCGGGCTCCATGTCGTGGCGGCAATCGCGGAAGCGGCATTGCGGGGCCAGGC
>JAWOGY010000071.1:0-46154 GCA_046496425.1 Vicinamibacterales bacterium | reverse complement strand
CCCCGTTGGGGTTGTATGAAGATTTGGGTGGCCGTTACCCAGGGTCCCGTCCTTCCAGCGATGTCGCCAGATACCGGGGTTGCGCACGACGCCGGGCTCGGCCTTCATCCACGCTGCCAGCCTCGCATGGTCTTCGGCGGGCCGGATGTCCGGCAGCCCCATCGAGAGGAACTCCTCGCGGCTGTAGCCGTATCGGGCGATGGCGGCGTCGTTCGCAGCCAGGAAGGCTAGTGTCTCCTTGTCGTAGACCCACATAGGGTGGGGATTGCACGCAAACAACTCCCGGTAATCCTCGGGTGAGTGAGAAAACTCCGGCTCGGTCTCGCGGTCACAATCCGGCTGCGACATCGTACTGCCCCCCTGTGCCTGCGAGTGTACCCAACGCCGGCCACCGGGCGCCATCAGGGTATTCCCTGAGCCTTTCCGGTGGTTGCCCTGATGGTCATGTCTTCGCGGCCCTCCTACAGTAGATGCATGCGCGTACTCATCATCGACGACAGCGCGTCGTTCCTCCGCGCGGCCCGGGCGTTCGTGCTGACCCAGCCTGGCGTCGACGAGGTCGCCGTCGCCCCTTCGGGTGAATCGGGCCTGGATCTGCTCGCCCGCTACCGGGCGGACCTCGTGCTCGTGGACCTGGCCATGCCGGGCATCGACGGCCTCGAGACGACGAGGCGCCTGAAAGCGCGGCCCGCCGCGCCGGCGGTCTTCGTGGTGTCGCTCGTGACGGGCGCCAACTACGCGGACGCCGCCGCCGCCGCCGGCGCCGACGGGTTCATCTCCAAGTCGGACCTGCCGGCGGCCTTTCCGGCCGTGGCGGCGGGCCTGGGAGGCGTGCATGTCCGATGACATCCGGTTGCTCATCGTCGACGACGTCGCCACCGATCGCGAGCTCGTCGCCCGTGCCGTCCGTCGCGTCTTTCCGGCAGCGCAGATCGTCGCCGTCGGCGAGCGCGACGCCTGGGACAGGGCCCTCGACGACGGCCCGTACGACGTCATTCTGACGGACTACTGGCTTACGTGGGCGACAGGCATCGAGCTGCTCGAAACCGTGCGCGGCCGCGGGCTCACCTGCCCGGTCATCATCGTCACCGGCACGGGCAACGAGCAGATCGCCGTCGAGGCGATCAAGGCGGGCGTCACCGACTACCTCGTCAAGGGGCCGCTGGGATTCACCCGTCTGCCGGCTTCCATCCAGGCCGCCCTCCTCCACCAGGAGGAACACGAGCAGCGCGCGGCCGCCGACGCCCGGAACCGCGAACTCTTCGAGGAGCTCCGATCCTCGAAGGCGTTCACCGACCAGTTGCTTTCGGCCACGCCCGACCTGGTCTACGTGATCGACTTCACGACGGGTCGCACCACCTACGTGAACCCGAGACTCCAGCAGGCGCTCGGCTATGGGGCCGATGAGATCGCGGCGATGGGACCGGACCTGCTCGCAACGCTCATCCACCTGGACGATGCCCGCCGCTTCACGGAGGTGCGGCTGCCGGAGATCCTCGCGGCCGGCGACGACGACACGTTCGTGAGCCAGTCCCGGTTGAAGCACCGGTCAGGCGAGTGGCGGTGGTTTCGCGCGCACGAGCGTATCTTCAGCCGGACGCCGTCCGGCACGCCGACTCAGATGGTTGGCACGGCGCACGATGTCACCGACGAGCGCGAGAACGGGCAGGCTCTCGCGCTGGCCACCACGGCCGTGACCGCCGCGGCCAACGGCATCGTCGTCACCGACGTCGACGCCAGGATCCAGTGGGCCAACCCCGCGTTCTACGACATGACCGGTTATGGGCAAGACGAGGTCGTGGGCCTCAGTCCGAGCGTGCTGAGGTCGGGCCTGCAAAACGACGCGTTCTACCGCGACTTGTGGCAGACCATTCTGGACGGCCGCATCTGGCGGGGCCAGCTGATTAATCGGCGGCGGGACGGGTCGCAGTACGTTGAGGCGATGACCATCACGCCCGTCGCCCTTGACGGCGATTGCATTTCCCACTTCGTGGCCGTCAAGAACGACGTGACCCGCGAGCAGCAGATGGAACAGCGGCTGCGCGGCGCGGAACGCATGGAGGCCGTCGGACAGCTGGCCAGCGGCGTCGCCCACGACTTCAACAACATGGTGACCGTCGTGCTCGGATACTGCACGCTCCTGCTCGACCAGTTTCCCGACACCGACCCCAGGCGGGCCGATGTGGCCGCCATTATGAACGCCAATGAACGGGCGGGCGGCCTGACGCGGCAGCTGCTGGCCTTCAGCCGCAAGCAGCCGCTCGCGCCGAAGTCGGTCGACCTCAACGCCCTGCTCGCAGACGCCCGCACGCTGCTGAAGCGTCTGCTCCGCGGCGACATCGAGTTCGGCGTGGAGCTCTCACCCGCGCCTGTGCTCGCCCACGTCGATAGCGTTCAGCTCGAGCACGCCATCGTCAACCTCGTGGTGAACGCGAGGGACGCCATCGCCGGCGGAGGCCGCGTGGTCGTGCGCACGGGGACGATGACGGTCGACGACGAGAAGGCGACCGAGCAGCCGGGGGCCAGGGCCGGCACCTACGCCTTCATCCAGGTGAGCGACAACGGCAGCGGGATGTCGAAGGAGGTGCAGAGCCGCATCTTCGAGCCCTTCTTCACGACCAAGGCTCAGGGCAAAGGCACCGGCCTTGGCCTGGCCACCGTCTACGGGTTCGTCAAGCAGTCGGACGGTTTCATCTGGGTCAACAGCACGCCCGGGTTGGGCACGACCTTCACGCTGCAGCTGCCGCTCGGAGCGCAGGCCGAGGCGGGCAGCCGCGCGGAACAGCCGGCCGACGCCGACCCTGCAACGGCCGCCCCGCAGAACGCCGGCAACAGCGTCATCCTCGTTGTCGACGACGACCCCGTGCTGGCGCCGCTCGTGTGCCGGATCCTGGAGGGAAGCGGCTTCGAAGTGCTCTCCGCGCTGACCCCCGCCGACGCGATTCTGATCTACGAGGAGTCGCGCGGCGCGCCCGACATCGTCGTGAGCGACGTGATCATGCCCCAGATGAGCGGGCCGGACCTTGCGGCCCAGCTTCGGCGGCGCGGGTACCTGGGCCCCGTGCTCTTCATGTCCGGCTATGCCGATCCCGGCGACCACAGGCTGGCCGGCCCGATCGAGCACGGCCACTTCATCGCGAAGCCCTTCGCGCCTCGCGCCCTCGTCGACCGCGTCCTCGACATTCTCGGTCTTAGTACTGGAGCCCCGCAATGAGCGAACGTCCTCTCCTGCTCGTGGCCGACGACGAACCGGCCGTGTTGAACGTGATCGAGCGCTTCGCGAAGCGGGAGGGCTTTGACGTCGTCGCCTGCCCCGGTGGACAGGTGGCCCTCGACGGCCTCAGGGGCGCGCGGCCGGACCTCCTGCTCGTCGACGTGCGCATGCCGGACGTGAGCGGGCTCGAGGTGCTGAAGGCCATCCGCCAGTCTGGCAACGATGGCCGGGTCGTGCTCATGAGCGGCATGGCGGATGTCAACACCGTGGTCGCCGCCATCAAGGCCGGGGCGCAGGACTTCCTGATGAAGCCCCTGGACTTCGATCAGCTCGCCAGGCTGCTGCGCGACGTCCGGGAGGAAGCGGAGCGCCGGCGCAGCGTGCTCGCGCTGGATTCGGAGGCCGCCGAGCGGCTCGGGTTCAACGGCATGATCGGCCGCAGCCCGGTGATGGAGGATCTGTTCAGCCTCATCCGGCGGCTCGCGCCGCACGCGCGGACCGTGCTCATCACGGGCGAGACCGGGTCGGGCAAAGAGCTGGTGGCCAAGGCGCTGCACGCCAGGGGCCCGCGGGGCGGCCGCAGGCTGGTCGTCGTGAACTGCTCGGCAATCGTGCCGACGCTGTTCGAGAGCGAGCTGTTCGGCCACGTGCGTGGCGCCTTCACGGGTGCGGCCGAGACCAAGGTTGGCCTGTTCGACCACGCCAACGGTGCGACGATCTTCCTCGACGAAGTCGGCGAGCTGCCGCTCTCGGTGCAGTCGAAACTGCTGCGGGTGCTGGAGAACGGCGAGTTTCAGCGTGTCGGGTCGCTGGAGGTCCGAAAGGTCGACGTGCACATCCTCGCCGCCACGAACCGCGACATCGCGGCGGAGGTGACGGCCGGCCGCTTCCGGGAAGATCTCTACTACCGCCTCAACGTGCTGGAACTGCAGGTGCCGCCGCTGCGCGACCGCCGGGAGGACATCCCGTACCTGGTCGCCGGGTTCACCCGCGACATCAGCGCGCGCATGGGCAAGCGCATCACCGGCATCACCTCCGCGGCGGAACGGGCGCTGATGGCCGCCGCGTGGCAGGGCAACGTCAGGGAGCTGCGCAACACCGTCGAGCGCGCCTGCGTGCTGGCGGAGGGCCCGCTGCTCTCGGAGCGCGAGCTGCACACACGCGGCGTGGCGGCCGGGAGAGTCGAGGCGTTGGAGGCCGCCGGACCGCACGTTGCCGCCCCGGATCCGCAGGCGCCGGTCGATGCCGCGCCCCTCCTGCGGAGCGCCGAACGCGACCTCGTGCGCCGCGTGCTCGACGAGAGCCGGGGCAACAAGAAGGCCGCGGCGGCCACGCTGGGCATCAGCCGCCGGGCGCTCTACCGCCTCCTCGAGCGGCATGGCCTGGACGAGCGGATCTGCCGCCGCAGCGCGCCCGCGGCTGGAGAGGGGGCGGGCGACGCCGGGCCGGACGACGGGATCGAGAGTGCGGCGGTGCTGCCGGTTGCGGAGGCGGTATGAACGGCATCCTCGTCGTCGACGATGACCCGAGAATCCGCGAGATTGTCACCCGATCGCTCTGGGCCCTGGGCCACAAGGCGATCGGCGTCGATTCGGCCGCGACGGCTATGGCCCGCCTCGAACACCGGCGATTCGGCCTCGTGCTGAGCGACGTGCACATGCCCGGCCGCGACGGCATGTCGCTCGCCGCGGAGATCCGGGAGCGCTTTCCCGCAACCGCTGTGATCATGCTGACCGGCGACGACCATACGCCCGCCGTCCTTGGCAGCCTCCGGGCCGGCGCGATGGACTACCTCGTGAAGCCGGTGCCCAGGGAAGTGCTCGCCCATGCTGTCGATCGCGCCCTCGCGTGGCACCGGAAGGCCCTGCTCGAGGAGCGGACGCGCCGCAGGCGCGAGCTCCTGCTGAGCCGCCGGCAACTGCAGATCACCCGGGCGCTGGCCGACCTGGATCTCGCGTCGGACTCGTCCACCGACGCGCTGCTGCGGCTGCTGACGCTTCACGACTCGGACAGCTACGGGCATGCCACGCGGGTTGCGGAGACCGCGGGCGCCATCGCCGAAGCGCTCGCGCTCCCGGGCGACGCCAGGCGCGTCATCAGGCACGCGGCGCTCCTTCACGACATCGGGAAGGTGGCCGTCGGCGAGGCCGTGCTGAAGAAGCCGGCGGCTCTCGACGGCGGCGAGTTCGATCTCTTGCGCCAGCACCCGGAACAGGGCTACGACGTGCTGCGACACGTGCCCCATCTGCGCGACACGGCCGACATCGTCCGGGCGCACCACGAACATTTCGACGGCAGCGGGTATGCGCGGGGCCTCGCGGGCGAGGACATCCCCATCGGCGCCCGCGTGCTGACCGTCGCGGACGCCTTCGACGCCCTCACGCACGACCGTCCCTACCGCCCGCGCAGAGACCCGGAGGACGCGCGCCGGGAGATCCTCCGATGCAGGGGACAGCAGTTCGATCCCCGCGTCGTCGATGCGTTCATCCGCTGACGGGCACGGCACGCCGCGGCCGCTTGTGATGACACCCGGGAAGGAAGTAGCGTAGGCTTCTCGGACATCGACGAACATCCGACGTGGGCCCATGCTGAAGATCGCCACCTGGAACGTCAACGGCGTCCGCGCGCGCGAAGCGCAGATCCTCGAGTGGATCGGACGCGAGCAGCCTGACGTCGTGTGCCTGCAGGAGCTGAAGGCGACGCGCGAACAGATCCCCGCGTCGCTGACCGGCCTCGCCGGCTACTGGTCCTACTGGCACGGGGAGCGCGCCTACTCGGGCGTCGCGCTCCTCGTGCGGAAGTCCTGCAGCCCGGACCCGCCCGCCTTCACGCACCCCGGGTTCGACCACGAAACGCGCATCGTGTCCGCAGTGGTCGCCGGCGTGAGCCTGTCGTCCATCTACGTGCCGAACGGCGGCAAGGACTTCGCGGCGAAGATCCGATTCCTCGAGGCGCTCGTCGCGCACGCCCGGCGCATGGCCGCCGAGGGCCGGCCCGTGGTCTTCTGCGGCGATCTGAACGTCGCCCACCGCGCCATCGACGTGCACCCGAAGGAGCGCAAGGACACCGTGATCGGACAGTTGCCCGAGGAGCGGGCCCTGTTCGACCGCCTGCTGGCCGAGGGGCTCGTCGATATCGGGCGCGCGCTGGATTCGGAGAACGATCAGTTGTTCACGTGGTGGCCGCCGTGGCGCGCCATGCGCCAGCGCAACATCGGGTGGCGAATCGACTACGTGCTGGCGACCGCGGCCGTGGCAGAGAAGGCCGTCGCGTGCGCCGCCTACCGGGAGGTCGGCACCAGCGACCACGGCCCAGTCGTCGCCATCCTCTCATAGGGGTCGGGTCTATTTACGTACAGCTACGCCCGGAACCTACAGAATCGTCAGTGAAGCCGGAAGGCGACAAACACAGTCACATTCCGGATGTCCTGAGGACGAGATTCGACAGAATCGTCATCGTCCTGAGGTCCTGTACGTAAATCGTCCCGACCCCTATTTCTTCTTCGGCTTGGGCCCCTTCAGCCACTCGGCGGCGGCCTGCGCCAGCCACACGCAGTCGAAGATGCAGTTGGGCACATCGTCCGGGCCGATGTCGCCGACATTCTGCGCCACCACGGCCCAGATCGTGCGGCGGTCGATGGCGAGCCGGCTGTGGCCCGGGATCTCGTAGTTCATCTCGGCGATGCGGCGCAGTGCGCGGAGAAGCGCCGCCTGCCCTTTCGGGAGCGGCATGATGGGCGCGACCGCGCGGAGCGAGAGATCCTCGCGCTGGCCGGTGACGGCCACGACGCCGATGAGGCCCTTGCCCGACGGATCCTGCATCCAGCGCCAGCCATCGCTGTCGATCGCCGACGGGATGCCGGCCTGGGCCAGCGCCTTGTCGATGTCGCGCTGGACCTGGACGCGAAGCGTGGGCTTGCGGGGCTTCGCGCTCGTGCGGTTCGTCTTCGCTGCGGGTGTTGTCGCCATGGTCGGCTCCTCGTTTCGATGGCTGTGGCCTGAAACGCGCTGACAATATCACGGTTGCCCGCCGGGCCTGGCCGTAGCGAGCGCGCGTGTCATCCAGATGACCGTGCCGGCGGCCGCGACAAGCAGCACCAGGAAGATCGCGATCGGCCCCCACTGGGGCGCCACCCAGTTGACCGTCTGAAAGCCGGCCAGTTCGAGCGAGAGCCGCCTGATGGTGTCGCGCGTCAGCAGCATCATCGCGATGCCGGCCAGCAGGGTGACAACGCTGATGGCGACCATCACGCCGGGGCGCTTCCCCGTCACCGCGAGCACCGTGTGGCCGGCGCCGGTGAGCGTGAGGAGGATGCCGGCCAGCAGTTCGCCCGTGGCCCGCATGTCGCGGCCCATGAACTGGAGGAGCACGTCCCGCGGCAGCGCCGCGAGCCACCAGAGGCCCGTGAAGATGTTGACCACCGTCGCCGCCGTGCAGATGAAGGCGCCATAACGCACGGCCCACAGGCCGAAGGCCTCGTCCTGGGTGCGCCGCACGACGCCCAGGACCGCAATCGCGAGGCCGCTGACGGCGATGGCGCCCAGCACCATGTGCAGGTGGCGCGGCAGGAGCGACCGATCGAGCAGGTTCAGCTGAACGCCGGAGCCGTCCGCCGCGTACAACGCGACCATATCGGCCGGTTTCAGCATCAGCGTCATGTTGTTGCTGTAGATGAGCGCGATCGTGCCGGCGAGCGCCGCCACGAGCCAGGCCAGGATGGTGCCAGCGGCCCCGAGGCTCGACTCGCGCATGGCCAGGAGATAGGCCGCGTAGTAGGTCAGGATGAGCAGGCCAATCACGCTCAGCCACCACCAGCCCATCACGACGGCCGAGGCGAAGAAGAGGCGGCCATAGAGCACCTGGAGAAACAGCAGCGCGGCCACGCCCAGCGTGACGGTAAGCGAGATGAGCACGGGCATCGCCTTGACGGCGATGTGGGCCAGCCGGGCCTCGTGCGGCCGGCCGGGCCGGCGCCCGCGGACGCGCGCGATCGCCCCGATGATGGACCCGCCGAGGACGAGGTTCATCGGGATGAGGTGCAGGAAGAACGTCAGCAGCAGCAGCGCCCAGAGGAGCCAGACCGGCGCCGGCAGCGCGAGCGGATCGGGTTGGGGAACAGGGGGAATCACTGGCCGCCTCCTTTCAGCGTCTGCCCGGGCAGCGAGGCGAGATGATCGGCGAGCGCCCGGCGCTCGTCGTCGGTGCCTTCGAATGGCGGCATCATCTCGTTGATCTCCGGCAGGCGCCCGATCATCTCGTAGAACTCCGCCGGCTTGCGTCCCCTGGAATCGAACGGCGCGAGACTGTCCGGCCCGTGGCAGGCCGCGCAATTGGCGTCGTAGTACGCCTTGCCGGTGTCGCCGGAGGACGCCGGCGGACCGGGCGCCAACAGGTCGGCGCCGCCGGCATGCGCCAGGTACGCCGCGAGCAGCCGGAGTTCCTCGTTCGTGCCGGCAAACGGCGGCATGCGGCGGTTGCGCCACGTCTTCACGTGGATGGGCAGGGCGGTCCAGGCCGCGGCGTTGCCCGCGGCATCCACCGGAGACGCGAGCCGCCCGATGACGCCGGCCAGGGCTTCGGGGCTCTTGCCCCGCACCAGGGGCCTGATGGCCTGGTAGCCGTCCATCGTGTGGCACGCCGAACAGAGCACGCGGAACAACTCGCGCCCCTCGTGCCCGACCCGCGCGGCATACGCTTCAGGCGCGAGGAGATGAGCGGGAAGGGGACGGACCCAGGCGGAGGCCTTCAGGACTCCGCTCGCGTTGACGGCGTCCAGCGTGAACCTGTCGGCGCCGAAACGCTCGACGAACGCCGCGGGCGGCGCCGGCACGCCGTCCGGAGCGGGCACACGGAGCGCGTGGACGAACATGTACTGGCCGATGACCCACGGCTTCCGCAGATCCTCCCGGACCCACTCGCTGCCGCCCATCGCGACAAGTCCCAGCAGGAGGAGCAGCGCCGCGAACGGCCGGCCGAAGGTCCGGCTGCGAGCCGCCGCGAGCAGCACCGTCAACAGCGTCAGCGCCGCGGCGGCGACCAGGACCCACCACGCCGCGCGCTGGGCGACGGGATAGCCGGTGGCGACGCCCGTGCTGAAGACCGCCGTGACGAGCGCGGAAAGGCTGCCGTCCCGGGCGCCGAACACCTCGGCCACCGGAACGCCGGCCCCGGCGGCCGCGCCGAGGTACCAGACGAGCGAGAGCGGGATGGCCACCGCCATCGGCAGCACCCAGCGCCACGCGGCATCCCGCGCGATGCGGGCCTTCAGGCCGGCGTCGGGAAGCCACGACGCGACCCAGATGGCGAACAGGCCCGCGAGCCCCACGGCCACGAAGGTGCGCGCGACGAGCGCCGGCCAGTAGGTTTCGTTGAAGAAGCCGTCCCAGAACCCGCGCGTCAGCGTCCACTGGCCCGGCGTGAGCATGTAGGCGAGGATGCCGTTGATGACGACCAGGCTCATCCAGGCGGCGAACGCGTAGATCCACCCGACGGCCATGTGCATCCTCGCCGACAGGCGATCCCAGCCGTAGTAGTAGACCATCGCGGAGGCGATCTCGACGAAGAAGAACGTCCATTCGATCGCCCACGCCCAGACGAAGGTGTTGATGAGCGACGAGGTGGCCTGGGGGTGCACGAGGCCGATGACAAACCAGATCCCGACGCCCGAAATCGCGCCGAAGACCAGCGTGAGCAGGATGAAGAAGCGGCTGAGGCGCTTCACGTAGTCGAGCAGCGGGCCGTCGTCGTTCCGCCGGGCCTTGCGCTCGACGAGCACGAGGTAGAGGCCGCCGCCCACGGCGAAGTGCGAGACAAAGACGTGCAGGATGGCAATGACGGCGATGAGCAGGCCGCTCGCGGGGATGTCCCAGACGGGGTAGTTCATTCGTCGGACCTCAGTAGGTGAACTCGCGGATGTCGTAGGTGGCGAACTGCGGCGGGGCGGCGTCGAAGCGGAGGCCCGCCCGGATGCGGTCCTGCTGCTGGCGGCGTTCCTCCCGCGTCAGCGGCCTCAACTGCGCATCGGCGGCCATGACCGGATAGGACGTTGAGGGCACCTCGACGAGGTCGCTGAAGTACAGCAGGTCGCCCTCCCCGAGGCCCATGGCGCCAATCGCGGCGGCGGTGTCGCGCTCGTGGCCCGGGGCGAAGCGTTCGCCCCCGAGGCCGGTCATCACGATGACGCCGACCTGGACGCCGGCCGCCTTGATGGCGCGGACCGTTTCGGTGGCGTCCGCGGCGGTTCCGGGCTTGCGGACAAAGGCGAGCAGCGGGTCATGGCCGGATTCGAGGCCGATGTACACGCGACGCAGGCCCAGGTGGCTCAGCAGCCGGTAGTCGGCCGCTGTCTTGCGGCCCCCCGTGAACCCGTCCACGAATGCGAAGACGCCCCTGCGCGCGGAGTCGAGTTCCTCGAGCAGCGTTTCGAAGATGGGCAGCAGGCGCGCCATCGGCACCGCCAGCGCGTTCGCCGCGCCGAGGAAGATCCCCCTGGATCGCAGCGACGCCGACGCGCCGAGGTATCCGAGAACGTCGGCCACGTGCCGCCTGAACTCCTCCGGCGTCTTGACGCGGTAGCCTTCGTGGAAGAGGTCGCAGAACGTGCAGGTGTTGAACGAGCAGCCTTCCGTGGCCTGCACGACGAGCGAGAGGTACTGATCGGGCGGCAGGATGCCGACGCGTCCGAACACGAGGCGGAACCGATCCGCGTCAGCGCGCGCCGCGGCGCCATCGAACCGCGACGCCAGGGCCAGCAGCGCGCGCGACTCCTGCGCGACGACCTGATCGACGGCGCTCGTCCACCGCCACGAGGCTGCGCCCATCCGTTCGAGCGTGTTCCCGGCGAGGTTGGCCGCCGACTCGACGATGCGCGTGGCCGCGGCGCCGTCGAGTTGCGTGTTCTCCCTCCGCTCGCCCACGCGGCGCTTCTCGATCACCTGCCCGCTCAGCCCGCGCCGCCACGTCACGCCATCGTCGTACACGCTGTAGAGCCGCCCCCCGCGGTCCCATGCCACGACACGGGTGCCGTCGACGCTGACCGCGATGGAGTGCGGCTTCAGGCTGATGATGAAGGGCGTGGACCCCGAGAGGGCGTGAAGGACCATGACAGGACCGGTTTCATCACCTGCGCGCGGCGGCCTGTTCAACCCGCATGAACGGGTGATGAAACCGCCTCACGGGACCAGGGGCTAGGGGCTGGCCGGAGGACAACGCAGTATAACCGCTCGCGGCGTCGGGCGCGCGAGGCGCGTCGTGGCTCGACAGTCCGGTGCCCAGGGTGGCAGACTGAGGGGACTCCGTTTCAGCAGCAGCACATGGCCAAGACGCGATATCGCACGGTGTTCCTCGATGCCGGCGGCGTGATGATTACGCCGAACTTTCCCCGCATGGCGGCGGCGCTGGCGCGGCGCGGCATCACCGCCTCCGCCGAGGCCCTCGCCGGCGCCGAGCCCTACGTGAAGCAGGAACTGGACCACGCGCCGACAATCCACGCGACCGACGATCGGCGCCGCGGGTACGTCTATTTCGACCGGATCCTCGAGCGGGTGGGGATCCTGCCGAATGACGCCACGGGGGAGGCGATCGAGGAACTGGTGTCGTTCAACGACTGGGAGGGGGCGTGGGACGTTGTCGCGCCCGGCTCGGTCGACGCGCTGGCGCGGCTGCGCGCGGCGGGCTGCCGCCTGGTGGTGGTATCGAACTCCAACGGGAGAGTGCGCCGGATCCTCCGCCGGACGGGCATCGAGCCCCATGTCGATCTCGTCCTCGATTCCCAGGAGGAGGGTGTCGAGAAGCCCGACCCGCGCATCTTCGAGATCGCCCTCGAACGCTCGAAGGCCGATCGGGCGGCCACCATTCACTGCGGCGACATCTATCACATCGACGTCGCCGGCGCCCGGGCGGCGGGCCTGCCCGCCGTGCTGCTCGACGCCGCCGGCCTCTACGGTGATGCCGACTGCCCTCGCGTGGCGTCGCTGCCCGAGTTCACCGACCGACTTTTGGAGGGCGCGTTCGACTGATGCCGCTATGCCGGGCCATTCCACCGCGTTCCCGCTCGCGCCGGCCGGCCCTCGACTGCTGAGGCTCGATCCATGAAACACGCCGCTCTGACCGCCATCGTCGGCATCCTCACGGCCATCGCCGTCCCCGCGCAGTCGCCCGCGCCTGCGGCCCCGCCCGCCAGCGTGCTCCTGAAGCCTGCTCGCGTGTTCGACGCGATTTCGCAGACGCCGCACGAGGGATGGGTCGTGCTCGTCACCGGCAACGCCATCGCGGCCGCGGGACCGGCAGCCGACGTGAAGGCGCCTGCCGGGGCGAAGGTCATCGACCTGCCCGGCGCGACCCTGATGCCCGGCCTCATCGACGCGCACTCCCACATCTATCTGCACCCCTACAACGAGGCCACCTGGAACGACCAGGTGATGAAGGAGACGCTCGCGTACCGCACCATCGCGGCGGTCATCTACTGCAGGGACACGCTGCTCTCCGGCTTCACGTCCCTGCGCGACCTGGGCACCGAAGGCGCCGAGTACGCCGACGTGTCGGTGCAGAAGGCCATCAACGAAGGCCGCATCCCTGGCCCTCGCCTGCAGGTCGCCACCAAGGCCATCGTCGCCTCGGCGAGCTACGGGCCGGGGCCCAGAGGCTTCGCAACGAACTTCGAACTCCCGCGGGGCGCGGAAGAGGTGAGCGGCGTCGACCAGATGCTGTGGGCGGTTCGCGATCAGATCGGCCACGGCGCAGACTGGGTGAAGCTCTACGCGGACTATCGGCGCGGACCGAACGGATCGAACGTGCCGACGTTGAATCTGGCCGAGATGCAGGCGGCGGTCGAAGAAGCCAGAAGCGCCGGGCGGCCGGTGGCCGTTCACGCGTCTCACCCGGAAGGCATGCGCCGTGCGGTGGTGGCCGGAACGCAGACGATTGAACACGGCTACGGCGGCACCGACGAGACGTTCGCGTTGATGGCTGAGAAGGGCGTCGTGCTGTACCCGACGCTCGCCGCCCAGGAAGCGTCCGCGATCTACAACCAGGGATACAAGCCAGGCGTATCGGCACCGACACCCTCGCTCGTGCAGGGCCGGAAGGCCTTTCAGTCGGCCCTCGCGCACAAGGTCATCATCGGTCTTGGCAGCGACGTGGGCGTCTTCGCACACGGCACCAGCGCGCGCGAACTGGAACTGATGGTCGACTACGGCATGACGCCCGTCCAGGCGCTCATGGCCGCGACGATCGTGAATGCCAGGGTGATGGGCTGGGGCGACAGGCTCGGCCTCATCAAGACCGGCTACCTCGCGGACCTCGTGGCCGTGGCCGGCGATCCGACCCGCGATATCACTGCCGCGCGCCAGGTGGCGTTCGTGATGAAGGACGGAGTTGTGTATAGGCAGTAGGGACAAGGGGCTAGGGGCTGGGCGCTAGGCGCTAGTCAGCCTCTCTTTGAAAGCGGGTCGGCCCCCACGCGGCGACAGCTGCGTCCCACTAGCCCCCAGCGCCTAGCCCCCAGTCCCTATTTGATCGTCACGCTGGCCCAGTCCCACCCTTCGAGCCCGCGCGCGTTCACGGCTTTCACCGACACCACCATTCCCGTTATCGCGCCGGGAATCGTGGCCGCGGGTTTCACGATCCGCCGCGTGTTCTTCAGCGGCGCGTCCGCCGGGCCCCACGCCACGATGTAGCCCGTCACGCTTCTCTCGGGACTCGCCGCCCACGTCACGCTCACCGCCCCGCCGGCCGGCCCGGACGCCTTCAGGTCTCTCACCGGAGACGGGCTCGACGCCAGCAGCATGATGCTCGCCACGGTCACCTTGCTGGTTTCGGCCACCAGTTCGTGGTTCACGGTCTCGAGCAGGTCGGTGGGCTGGTGGTAGTGGGGGTTTCCCAGCACGGGGTACGAACCGATGCCTCCGACAATGTCCCCGTACGCCTCGACGTAGGCTGCCGCGTCGGTGGACTTGAAGTACCGGGCGTCGTAGGTGACAAGCTTCGTCAGGAACGAGGCCGCGTGCTGCACGTCACGGATTCCCGCGTTCGAGTACCGGATCGTGTTGTCGAGGCGATGGTCGTTGGCCCACCCGATCATGTCGTTGTTCAGCGCGCCGGCGATGCGCGTCCCGCCCGCCTGCGCCCGCCGCACGAACTCGCGGCTGCCGAGCAGCCCCGACTCCTCGCCGGTGAACGACGCGAAGACAATCGTGGCCGGCATCGGCCGCTTCGCCAGCACGCGCGCGGCTTCCAGCAGCGCCGCCGTCGCCGAACTGTCGTCATCGGCGCCGGGGCCCGACGCGTTCGAGTCGTAGTGGCTGCTGACGACGTACACGATCTCGGGGTTCTCGGTGCCCTCGAGCGTGGCGATGACGTTGGCCGTCTTCCCGCCCAGCGCACCGCGAGGCTCGAACCATTGCTGTTCGGGCTCGTATCCGAACGAGCGGTACGTCTCGAACAGGTACTCGCCCGCCAGCCTGTTGCCGGGTCTGGTGATGTGCTTCGAGTCGAAGTCGAAGAGCGCCTTCTCGTAGCTGTAGATCCGCGAGGTGGACACCGCGGCGAGGGCGCGTTTCACGCCGGGCGCAATCGGGCGGAACATCCGCTCGCCCTTCGCCCGGAGGGCTTTCTCGGCGGCGAGGCTGGCGTCGATGCGGGACAGCACGTCAGGTACCGTGACGCGCGCGTCGAGCGACACGAGGTAGATGCCGCGCTCGGGCGACACGGTGTCGCCGTCGCGCTCGGCCGCCACCAGGACCTGCCTGCCGTCCGCACTGGGGACCCAGGCGTACTCGGGCGCGATGGTGCGCACGGTGTTGTTGTGAAACAGCCGCGTGCGGCGCAGGGTCGTCAGATCGTAGAGCGACGAACGCAGGTGGCGCCCCTCGCCCGTGGCCGCCAGCAGCAGATTCGCCGTGACGAAGCGCGGCGCGACGTCGTGCTGGATCTCGCGCGTCACGCGCGTGTCGTTCGACCCGTCGGCGTCGACGACGAAGATCTCCCAGTCGTCCTTCGGCATCGCCTGGAACGCGATGCGGGATCCGTCCGGCGAGACGGCGATCGCGCCAACGCGATCGCGGGACTTCTTGACGGCCGCCGCGGGCCCGCCCGGCGGGCCCGCCATCAGGCTCGTCTCGTCCGCGCTCCGGCTGAGATAGGCCAGCGTCGAGCCGTCGGCGGAAAACGCCGGCGACGTGCCCGACACCGTGCGTGCCAGGCCCGTCTTGAGGTCGAGGATCGCGAAGGCACCGGACTGGCCGATGCCGCTGGCCCCGCGCCCGCCGCCGCGCCCCCCGCCCGCGCTGGCTCCGCCCCCCGCGGCGGGCTTCGCGAACGGGTTCACGCCGGTTGTCCCGTAGAGCAGGTAGGCGCCCATCGGATCGACGAGGATGCCGGCCTTGTAGCCGGGCTCACGGGTCACGGCCACCGGGTGGTCGCAATCGACGGCGATGCCGTAGATGTCGCTCCGCGACGGGTCGTCCTCCCGTGCGCCGGTCACGTAGACGATGCGTCCGTCCGCACTCGAGACGACGGCCGACTTGAGCAGGCCGTCGGTCGGGCACACGCGTTCCTGCCCGGTCGCGAGGCTCCGCGTGACGATGTCGGCCTGGGCCTGGGTCAGGGCCTCGGACGCCTGGAACTTCAGATAGACGACACGGTCGCCCTGCGGCAGGAACGCCAGGCTGTGTCCTTTGACCTCGGCCGCGACGCGCATGCCGGCCGCCGGCTCGACGATGCGCGTCAGCCTGGCCGGTCCGGCGCCCGTCTCGTACGCGACGAACCGGCCGTCCGGGCTGAAGCGCGGATTGGCTCCGTCGGCGGTGACCTCGCGCGTCTGGAACAGCTCGCCCGTCTGCAGGGCGACCTGCTCCAGCCACTGCCCGCCGCCGGGGGCCGCGAGGAGCGCCCTGTAGGCGGTGAGGGCCGCGACGTAATCGCCGCGGTCCCACGCCATCGTGGCCGTTTCGAAATCCGGTCCCGGCGCCTGCTGGCCGCTCACCGTGGTGAGCAGCGCGGAGACCGCTGCCGCCGCCCACGCGATGCGCTTCATCCTCATCGTCCGTCGTCCTCTCAGCTGCCGGTCCGCTGCGCCACGCGCGCCCACGTGTCTTTCAGGGTCACGGTGCGGTTGAACACCGGATGCCCGGGCGCCGACGCGCGATCCGCGCAGAAGTACCCGACGCGCTCGAACTGGAACCGGTCGCCCGGCTTCGCGCCGAGAAGCGCCGGTTCGACCGCGCACGTCAGCACCTCCAGCGACGCCGGGTTGAGCGACGTCCGCCAGTCGCCGCCGTCGGCGTCGTCGCCCGGCGTCATGCTGGTGAACAGCCGGTCGTACAGCCGCACTTCGGCCGTCGCGGCATGCGCCGCGGACACCCAGTGAATCGTCGCCTTCGGCTTCCGGCCGTCGGGCGCGTTGCCGTCGCGGGTGGCCGGATCGTACGTGCAGCGGAGTTCGACGATGTCGCCCGCCTCGTTCTTGACCACGGCGCTGCATGTCAGGAAGTACGTGCCGCGCAGCCGGACTTCCCGCCCCGGGGCCAGGCGGAAGTACTTCTTCGCCGGCTCCTCCATGAAGTCTTCGCGCTCGATGAAGAGCTCGCGCGAGAACGGAAGCGCGCGCGCCCCGTCATCCGGGCGATCGGGGTTCACGGGCAGCGAGATGGTTTCGACCTGGCCCTCGGGGTAGTTCTCGATGACGACCTTCAGCGGGCGGAGCACGGCCATCGCCCTGGGCGCGCGCCTGTTCAGGTCGTCGCGGACCGTGTCTTCGAGCAGGGCGACGTCCACCAGGTTCTCGCGCTTCGCCACCCCGATGCGGGCCGCGAACTCGCGGATCGCTTCCGGCGTGAAGCCTCGGCGCCGCAGCCCGCTGATGGTCGGCATCCGCGGATCGTCCCAGCCGTCGACAACGCCCTCCTGCACGAGCGTCAGCAGCCGACGCTTGCTCATTACCGTATAGGTGAGGTTCAGCCGCGCGAACTCGATCTGGCGAGGCACGCTCGGGACCGTGCAGTTGGCGACGCACCAGTCGTAGAGCGGTCGGTGGTCCTCGAACTCGAGCGTGCAGAGCGAATGGGTGATGCCCTCAATCGCGTCCGACAGCGCGTGCGCGAAGTCGTACATCGGATAGATGCACCAGGCGTCACCCGTGCGATGGTGCGCCACGCGCCGGATGCGGTAGAGCGCCGGGTCGCGCAGGTTGATGTTGGGCGACGCCATGTCGATCTTCGCCCGCAGCGTGTAGCTGCCGTCCTCGAACTCGCCCGCGCGCATCCGCCTGAACAGATCCAGGTTCTCGGGCGTCGGCCGGTTCCTGTACGGGCTCTCGCGCCCGGGTTCGGTCAGCGTTCCCCGGTGCTCCCGCACCTCGTCGGGCGTCAGGTTGTCGACATACGCCAGGCCCTTCTGCACGAGCTCCTCGGCCCAGAGGTACAGCTGCTCGAAGTAATCCGACGCGTAGAACTCGCGTCCTTCCCAGTCGAACCCGAGCCAGTGCACGTCCTCGCGGATGGCATCGACATACTCGACGTCCTCCTTCGCGGGGTTCGTGTCGTCGAACCGCAGATTGCACGTGCCGCCGAATTCGAGGGCCACGCCGAAGCTCAGGCAGATCGCCTTCGCGTGGCCGATATGGAGGTACCCGTTCGGCTCGGGCGGGAAGCGGGTGTGCACGCGCCCGCCGTTCTTTCCGGCCTTCAGGTCGTCGGTGACGATGGTCCGGATGAAGTCGAGGGACTTGCCAGGTTCGGGCGCGGCGACGGCGCCAGGCCCCGTCTCGGTGGTCATCCGGCCATTCTATCCGCATGAACGGCAGTTCCTGTCACCGGCGGTGATCGTGGCGCGGGGTGCGCCGGTTTCCGCGATGATGAATCACGCGCGGAAGAGCGCCTCGGGCGAGGATTCGAAGAACGTCTCCAGCGGCATCCCTTCACCGCCCACAACGAGGACGCGGCTATCGGGATATCGGCGACGGAACGCGGTCAGGCCGGGGGCCTTGCGGGAACGGCCACTCTTGACCTCCAGGCCCCACACCTCGGCCCCGAGCTCCACCACGAAGTCCACCTCGTCGCGATCCGAGCGCCAGTAGTGCACGGCGTCCCGCGTCCGCGGCAGGTTGTTCAGCAGGTGGGCGCCGACGGCGTTCTCGACGAGCCGTCCCCACCAGTCGGGCGAGGCCACGGCCTGCTCGAACGACAACCCGCCCAGCGCGCTCACCAGCGCGTTGTTCCACAGCACCAGCTTGGGGCTGCTGGCCCGCTGCCTCACCTGCCCGCGCGCGAATACGGACAGTCCACTCACCAGGAACGCGCTCTCGAGCAGCGTGAGGTAGTGGGCCAGCGTGGTGGTGTTGCCGGCGTCCAGCAACTGGCCCAGCATCTTGTTGTAGGACAGGATCTGCGCGGGATAACCCGCCGCCAGCAGGAAGAGGTGGCGCAACAGTGCGGGCTTGGCCACCCGCTGCAGTTGGAGCACATCGCGCGCCAGCACGGTCTCAATCAGCGAGTCGCTGACGTACTGTCGCCAGTCCGCGACGTTGTCGGCAAACGCCGCCGCCCCGGGATACCCGCCGAAGTAGACCCACCGGTCCAGCGACCAGCCGAAGGCCGCCCGGCACTCGGGATACGTCCAGTGTGGACAGCGGTGGAGGAAGAAACGGCCCGCCATCGACTCGGACAAGCCGGCCTGCAGCAGCAGCGCCGACGAGCCGAGCACGAGCAGCCGGATGCGTCTGGTATCGGGTGAACCAGCGTCCCACAGCCGTTTGACGGCCTCGCTCCACCCCCGCACCTTCTGAACCTCGTCCAGCACCAGCAGTACGGGCACACCTTCGGTAGCCGCACGAACCTCCGCCACGCGCCACTGCGTCTCGATCCACTCAGGACCCGGCGGGATGGGGCCGTCGGCCGACGCGTAAACGGACGGGCCGAGGATGCGCGCCATGACTTGCCTGGCAATCGTCGTCTTACCCACCTGGCGCGCGCCGACAAGAGCATGGATGACGCCGGGGTGGGCGGGCAGGAACGCCAGCAAGCGGGGAACGAGAGGACGATCAAAGGCGACAGAGTTGTTGGCCATCGCAAGTTTACTCAACAACTGAGCATTATTACTCAACGAAAGACAGTAATCAAGATCGAGCCAGCCGGTCCACTGGCCGGTCCAGGGCGATAGGAGGCGGAGGGCGCGGTTTCTGCGTCATTGGAATTGTGCGAGCGGACCGCCCGCGCTACTCTGGAATGACACGCCTTCCAGGAGGTTCCACCATGAACGTGACGCGCAGAGAAGCTCTGACGACGCTCGGCGTCGGCGCCCTGGCCCTGGCCGCTGGCAGCCGCGACCCCGCCGTCGCCGCCCCCGGCCCGGCCCAGGCCGCCACCGGACCGTACACTCTCGCTCCCCTACCCTACGCATTCAACGCGCTCGAGCCGCACATCGACGCGCTGACGATGCAGATTCACCACGGGCGGCATCACCAGGCCTACGTGAACAACCTGAACACGGCGCTCGCCGGTGCAGGCGCAGCCGGCAAGGCGCCGCTCGACGACATCCTGAAGAACCTGGCCGCGCTGCCCGAGCCGGTGCGCACCGCGGTCCGCAACAACGGCGGCGGCCACGTGAATCACCTCCAGTTCTGGTCGGTGCTCGCACCGGGAGCGGGCGGCGCGCCGACGGGGGCGATTGCCGGCGCTATCACGGGCGCCTTCGGCAGCGTCGACGCCTTCAAGGACCAGTTCGCGAAGGCCGCGCTGGGGAGATTCGGCAGCGGCTGGGCCTGGCTGAGCGACGAGCGGGGCAAGCTCGTCATCCACAGCACGGCCAACCAGGACACCCCGTCGATGGAGGGCAAGCGCGCGATCTTCGGCCTCGACGTCTGGGAGCACGCCTACTACCTGAAGTACCAGAACCGCCGGGCCGACTACGTCGGCGCATTCTGGAACGTCATCAACTGGGCCGAGATCAACAAGCGCCTGAAAGGCTGACGTGTTTCTGCGCGACCTGGTCGTGATCCTGACGGCGGCCGTGGCCGTCGTGCTGGTCTTCCGCCGTCTCCAGCTGCCCGCCATCGCCGGCTTCATCGTGGCCGGGGCGCTGCTGGGGCCGTCGGGGCTGGGCTGGGTCGGCGATGTCGAGAACATCGGGCGCCTGGCCGAGATCGGCGTCGTGCTGCTGCTCTTCACCGTGGGCCTCGAGTTCCCGCTCAAAGAGATGCACCGCCTGCGGCGGGTGCTGACCATTGGCGGCGGGCTGCAGGTGGGGTTGACGACGATCGCCACCGCCGCGATCGCGGCGGCGTGGGGCGCCGCTGCGTCGAAGGCGGTGTTCCTCGGGTTCCTCATCGCGCTCTCGAGCACGGCGATCGTGCTCAAAGGCCTGACCGAGCGCGGCGAGGTCGACGCGCCGCACGGCAGGCTGATCGTCGGCATGCTCCTTTTCCAGGATCTGTGCGTCGTCCCGATGATCCTGCTCGTGCCGGCTCTGGCGGGGCGGGGGGGCGACATCGTCGAGCTGGCCCGCGTCCTGGTCATGGCCGTGGTGGTGGTGGCTGCGGCCCTCACGCTCGCTCGCTGGGTCGTGCCGCGCGCGCTGCACTTCGTGGCGGCCTCGCGCGGGCGCGACCTGTTCGTGCTGGCCGTCGTCCTGGTCGGGGCGGGCATCACCTGGATGACGTCGCTCGCCGGGTTCTCGCTGGCGCTCGGCGCGTTCCTGGCCGGCATGGTGCTCGCCGACTCCGAGTACGGCCACCAGGCCCTGTCGGATTCGCTGGCGCTGCGCGACCTGTTCACGAGCCTGTTCTTCGTCTCGATCGGCATGCTGCTCGACGTCCGGACCGGTATCGACCAGCCCGCCATGGTCGCGGGGGTGGTGGCGGTGGTGCTGCTCGGCAAGGCCGCGATTGCGGCGTTCGCGGGCCTGGTCCTGCGCTTTCCCGCGCGCATCGCCCTGCTCGCGGGGTTCGGCGTCGCCCAGATCGGGGAGTTTTCGTTCGTGCTGGGCCGTCAGGGCGCGGACCTCGGCTTGCTGGCGGCGGGCGAACTGCGCGTGTTCTTCGCGGCCAGCGTGGTCACCATGTTCATCGCGCCGCTGGCGCTGCGCTTCGGCCCGGGCCTCGCCGCCGGCGCGTCCCGTTTCGGAGGCCTCCATCGCCTCGATTCGGCGACGTCCGGCGCGTTGGCCATGCCGGCCGGGCAGCCCGACCCGCAGGTGGTCATTCTCGGGTACGGCGTGGGCGGCGAACTGCTGGCCGAGGTGCTCAACGAGGCGGGACTGCCGTTTGCGGCCCTCGATCTGAACGCGCAGCGCGTGCGCCAGGCGAGGCAGCAGGGAACGCCGCTGTACTACGGCGACGTGACGAGCCGCGAGATCCTCGAGCGCGCGGGCGTGGCGAATGCCCGGCAGGTGGTGGTGGTGCTGAACGACCCGCGGGCCACCCTGCATGCCGTCCGGGTGGCCCGGGAGGTCGGTCCGAAGGCGGTCATCATCGCCCGGGCCCGGTATGTCGGCGAGACGCCGGCGCTGCTCGCCGCCGGCGCCGACGAGGTCGTGGCGCAGGAACTCGAGGCTTCGTTCACGATCATCGAACGGGTGACGCGGGAAGCGCGGCTGCCGAGGCCGGACCGCGAGGCGTCGCCCGTCCGGCGCGACGCCGACGCTATCGGAACGCCGCCTCCCGGCGGGGCGCAGCTCCCGGCCGGACTCGAGGTGGAGAGCGCAGTGGTGCCCGAGGGCGCCTGGATTGCCGGGCGCAGCCTGGCCGACGCGGACCTGCGGCGCCGAACCGGTGCCACCCTGGTGGCGCTCACGCGCGAGAGCGACACGGCCGTCCATCCCTCGCCCGACGACGTGCTGCAGACGGGTGACGTCCTGACCATTGTCGGTAATGCGGAGCAGATTGCCGCCGCGTGCGACTTGCTCCGAACCGGGCCGGACAACCATCCCTGATTCGCCGAGGGCCGTCCGGTCGCGGCGCCGGTTATGCCAGCGCGGCCAGCATCCGGTCGATCTCGTCCTCGGTGTTGTAGAACGACGGGCTCACGCGGCACTGCCCTCCCCTGAGCGAGATGCCGATGCCCTGCTCGCCCAGGCGAGCGTGAATCGCGCGGTTGGCGTCCCCGGACGCGGACGTGAAGGTGACGATGGCCGATCGTTCGCCGTCGTGCGCGGCCGGCGTGAGGACCGTCAGGCCTCGCGCCCGCAGTCCGCTGATGAGGCGGGAGGTCAACTCGAGGACGCGCGCATGGATCGCGGGCACGCCGAGGTCCAGGATCATCTCGAGCCCGGCCGTCCAGGCGTGGAAGAGCGCATAGGCAAGCGAACCCGTCTCGTACCGCTGGGCGCTCGGCAGCCATCGAAGCTCGTGCAGGTTGTCCTCGGCCGCGAACATCCCGGGGAGAACAGGGCGTATGCGGTCCCACGCGCTCTTTCGAACGTATACGTAGCCTGTGCCGTGCAGCCCCAGGAGCCATTTGAATCCCGCGCCAGCCAGCAGGTCGATGCCATCGTCGTCCACATTCAGGGGCACGACGCCCGCCGCCTGCACGCCGTCCACGACGAAGAGGGCGCCGCGATCGTGGGCGATGCGGCCGAGGCGGCGAAGATCCGATCGGAACCCCGTCAGGTGATTGACCGCGGACGCCGCGACAATGCTCGTCCGCCCGTCCACATGCGCTTCGACGCGGCAGCAATCGAGGCGCCGGTCGTCCCCGAGCGGGACCACGCGCACGTCGACTCCGCGCGCCCGCAGCGCCAGCCACGGGAAGGAGTTGTTCACGTGCTCGCCGGCTGGCACCACGACGTTGTCGCCGGGAGCCCACGCATAGCCGGCCGCGGCGAGGCCCAGGCCTACGCCCGTGCTCGTCACGAGCGCGTACTCGTCGGGCGAGCCGCCCAGCAGGCGCGAGAGGAGCGGCCTCACGGGGTGTCGTGCCGGCGGTCTCGTGTCGGGGGCGGCGGCGGCCTGGTCGAGATATTCGTCCAGCCTGCGGCGCACGGGAAGGCTCAGCGGCGACTCCGCGGCGTTGTTGAGGAAGACCATCCGCTCGGTCACGGGAAACTGACGGCGGATTGCGGCAACATCCATCGGCGGACTCCTGAAATCGCTGCGGAACCCGGACGCGGCTCAGATGAGTCAGAGCGGGATCTGCCGGGCTGCGCTTGCTTACGGCGAGTCCGTGCTCGTATTCTATCCAGGCTCACACGAATACGGACGAACTCCTGCTCGAGAAGGGTCGCGATGCGAACAATCAGGTTGTCACTGCTGCGAGGCGTCTGTCAGATGCCCGCCTACGTTGCCTGCGAGAAGGGATTCATGGGAGACGAGGGTCTGCAGGCGGAGATCGAGATTGCCGCGACGGCCTGGCTCGTCCCGCAGAAACTGGCCAGCGGCAGCTGCCAGTTTGCCGTGATGCCGTGGACACGCGTCGCGGCGGCCGAGGGAGAGGGGCTTCCGCTCGTCCTGGTGGCGGGGTCCGGTTTCGAAGAGGCGGCCATCGTGCTTCGCCATGGAATCGCGCCGACAGAGGTCAGGAAAGTGTCCGTGCCGATGCGCGGCGGGATCAAGGACCTGACGGCGATGGGCCTGATTCGATCACTCGGCTGGGATGACGCCGAGCAGGTCCGCCAGCCATCGGGCGATGGCACGATCATCGCCCTGTTCGGTCAAGGCGCCGATGCAGCCTCGATGGTGGAGCCCTACGCCACGATGATGGAGGGACTCGGCGTCGGCGCGGTGATCAGGCGGACGGGCGACCTCTGGCCCGGCGCCCCCGGATGCTCGCTGACGACGACCAGGCCTCTCATTCAGGAGGAGCCGCAACTGGTGGAAGGCGTCGTGCGGGCCTTCGCGCGCGGCGTCGTCTTCGTGAAGGATCACCCCGACGAGTCCGCCGAGATCGCATCGCGCTACATCGGCATCCACAGCCGCTTCATCAGGGCCGCGCTGGACAGAAACCGGCCCGATGTCGACGCGATTCGCAATCAGAAGGCGATGGACGACATTCTGGCGCTCATGCTCCAGCTGGGGTACATCACGTCAATCCCGACGCGCTACCGGGATTTGAGCTTCCTCGACAGGGTCGGCGCGGGCGCAGGCCTGTGAGATGACGCCGGCGCGGATCGCGCAACTGGTGCGGCTGGCAGCCGGGTTCCGCGGATTCGCCGGAAACCGGCTCACCCGCGAGACGGCCATCTCGCTCATCCGCCGGCAGATGGACGAGCGGGAGCGTCGGTTCGTTGCGCTGGCCAGGCGCCTCATCTACGAATGCCCCGCGAGCCCCTACCGGCGGCTCCTCCTCTGGGCGGGCTGCGGCCCCGGAGATCTCGAGGCCAGTGTCAGGCATCGGGGCCTCGAAAAGAGCCTCGACGAACTGCGCGGCGCCGGCGTACGTCTGAGCCACGACGAATTCAAGTCCCGCACGCCCGTCTGCCGTCCGGGGCTGACCATCGAGACCTGCGAGGCCGATTTCGACAACCCCATGCTGGGCGCTCATCGCGTCGAGGGCCGCACGAGCGGCAGCCGGGGACGAGCGACGCGCGTCGCGTACGATTGGGAGTTCATCACCGAGGAGAGTGCGCACGAACTGCTCCTCTACGACATCCACGGCGTGCTGGATGCCCCGCTCGCGCTCTGGTATCCGGCACCGCCCGGCATCGCCGGCATTCACAACCTCCTCATGAGTCTCAAGACCGGCTGTGTCCCGGACGTGTGGTTCTCGCACACGCCGGCCGCGGCCATGCCGATGGAGGGGCGGCTGGCGACCGCGCTGATCCACTGGCAGTGCGGCGCGCCGCGTCCCGAGTTCACCGATCTGTCACGCGCCGGCGCGGTGGTCGCCTGGCTCGCCCGTGCCCGCGCACGCGGCGTCCCTGGCGTGGTGCGCACCTATGGCAGCTCGGCGGTGCGCATCGCGCAGACGGCGCTCGAATCCAGCGCCGACATCGGCGGCAGCGTCATCTTCTCCGGCGGCGAGCCGCTGACCGAGCAGAGACGCCGCTTCATCGAATCCGCCGGCCTGAAGGTGTTTCCGCGCTATGTGGCCACCGAGAGCGGGGTGGTGGCCGCCGCCTGTCCCCACCGGGACGGTGCCGACGACATGCATCTCTACCAGGATCGCCTGGCTGTCACCGAGGCCGGTGGCGTGCTGCACTACACGTCACTGACCGCGCACGCGGGCAAGATCCTGTTCAACACCGAACTGGGCGACCGAGCGGAGCTCACGGCGAAAGCGTGCCGGTGTCTGTTTGGAGACCTGGGCTTCGATCTGCATCTCGCCAGCGTCCGCAGCAGCGAGAAGCTGACCATCGAAGGCATGACGCTGCGGTCCGCCGACCTGCACGACGCCGTTTCGGCCGCCGCCGAGGCCGCGGGTGGCCGGCCCGACTGCTGGCAACTCAGACATGTGCGGGGCCGTGACGGCCTCGATCGGCTGGTCATCGCCGTGAGCCCGGATGTGGAAGCGCTCGACGAACACGGGTTCGTCGCGTCGATCCTCGCCGGTCTCGCGCGCCGGCATCCGAGCGGCGCCCTGGCCGCCGACCTGTGGCGGCAGGCCTCGACCATTCACATCGTCCGCGAGCGCCCGCGTGAGAACGACGGCCATAAAGTGCTGGCGTCCGGACCAAAGGAGCCGCATGCGGACGACTGACGCGGAGGCATGGAATCGCCTGTGCGACGGTCCCGGCGGTCCTGGCCTGGTTTTCCGGCGGGGCATCGGGCTCGCGCTGGAATTGTCGGAAGCGTTCATCGAGCCTGGCCGCCGCTGGCTCGACATCGGCTGCGGGACCGGCCGGCTTCTGGGCGGACTGTCCGGCGCAGGGGCCGCGGCCGCCGGCATCGACCTGAATCCCCGTATGCTTGCGCTGGCCCGGCAACACGCGCCCTCGATCCCGCTCGCCGTCGCGCGCGCCGGACAGCTTCCGTTCGGGGTGAGCACGTTCGACGGCGTGACGGCCACCTCGCTCATGGGCTGCGTGGACGAGGCGGTCCCTGTCTGCGCCGAGATCCGTCGGGTGCTCACGCCACGCGGGCATGCCCTGGTCACGTTCACCAATCGAGACAGCGGGCTGCTGAAGCTCAACTACGCCTTCGGCCGGCGCCGCGGGGAGGGCTATCGTCTCTATGGCGCCAGCGAGGTTGTCGCGGCGCTGGAGGGACTCGGGTTCGAAGTGCGTCGGGTGCGGTTCTACAACTTCGTCCTGAACGCCGGCACTCGAGCCTTCCCGCCCGCGGGACTGGCCCGCCGCCTGGAGTGCTCGGGGCCGTCATGGCTTGCCAGCCGGCTTGCCAGGAACTTCATCGTCGTGGCCCGGGCAGGCGCGGCGTCGGTGGCGTATTCTGGCGCACCGCCGTCCTGTATCCAGCCGTCCGGGGATCCGCGCTAGAATCTGCGCGGAGACGTGCCCATGAAGCGCCAGCCCATCATCGCGCCGGAGGCGCTGGTCGCCTCGCGCGTCTGCTGCGCCGGCGAACCGCTGCCCCTGTTTCCCCGCGGTAACGAGCCCTCGCCGACGGCGTTCCGGCGGGGGTCGCGCGAGCCGTACGGCATCAGGTGGCTCGGCACGACGGCGCTCCTGGGCCATCTGCGCCACCTCACCGCCGAACGCCTGGCCACCGGCCAGCTCGACACGCGCGACTGGATGCGCCCCCAGACGCCCGGCGACCTGCTTCGCGAAGTGGCGCGCGTGCTCGAGGCGCGGAGCGAGGGCGCGACGCTCGCCGAGCGTCTCGGCCGCGAGGTCTGGATCGATTTCGTGGCCGACACCGGCGACGACAGCGAGGTCAGCGCCGCGGTGGCGGGGATGGTGTTCGCCGAGTACGCGCTGCAGGACGGGTCCGGCCGCGTGCTGCCCAGGGGCGACCTGCTGATCTTCGGCGGCGACACCGCGTATCCGCTGAGCTCGGCGCCGGAGATCGCCCGGCGCCTCACGCATCCGTGGAACCAGGCGCTCGCCGGGCTCGGCACGCCCGGCCGCGCCCGCGCCCTGCTCGCCATTCCCGGCAACCACGACTGGTACGACGGACTCGACGGGTTCGCGCGGCTCTTCAGGCGGGATCCCGTGCGCGACCGCGCCGATCGGCTCGAAGACCGGGACCTCCTGGAGCAGCTGCGGCTGGCGGAGAGCGCGGACCCGACAGAGTCCGGCCGTGCGCTCGGCCGGATCTACCACGCGCTCCACTTCGACGAGATCGCCGGCTCCCTGAAGCTCGCCGAGCTGGCCCTGTCGGAGGCGTTCGCCGTGCTGACCGGCCGCAAGCTGAAGCGGATCTCCCGGCTGTGGCTCATCGGCTACCGGGCGGTGCAGGAGGCGTCGTACTGGCTGCTGCCGCTCGCGCCCGGGCTCGACCTGTGGGGCGTCGACCGCCATCTGCGCACCCTGGATTTTCGCCAGCGCCTGTTCTTCGACGAGCGGCGCGCCGCCAAACCCGATGCGCGGCGCATTCTCGTCTCGCCCGATCCCGCCATCGCGATGGGCGAGCCGAACTCGCCCGGCCAGCGCATTCTCAAGGGGTGCGGGCTGTCGCTCAAGGCGGACCCGACCTGTTACCTCACGGGCGACAGCCACCACTACGAGCGCCGCGTGGTCGGTCCCTCGATGCACGTCATCGCCGGCGGGGGCGGGTCGTTCGTCCACGGGACCCGCGTGCACCGCTATCCGCGCGGCAAGAAGCCCGCGTGCGCCTTCCCGGACGCGAAGACGAGCCGCCGGCTCGCCGCCAGCGTGCCGTTCCGACTGGTGCTCGGCACCGGCGGCCTGCTGCCGCACGCAGGATGTGCCGCGCTCGCGGCGGCGCAGATCTTCATGTTCGGCCTCGGTCCGATCGCCGGCTGGCTGACGACCGGCCTGGCTGCGGTGCTGGCCGTGTTCTTCATGTACCAGACCGTGCTCAAGCGCCGCGAACGCCCGTGGGCGAGCCTGGCTGTGGCGCTGGCGCACGGGCCCGTGCTCGCGCTCGCGCCAATCGGCGTCGGCCGGGCGCTCTCGCTGGTGATGCCCGCCATCGCCTCGAACCTGCTGGACATTGCCGCGATGGCGATTGTCGGCCCGCTCGTCATCGGCAGCTTCCTGCTCTCGCTCGTCGTCACGGGCCTCGAGCACCACCAGGCCTACGCCGTGCTCGGCCACCCCGGCTTCAAGTTCTTCGTCCGCCTCGCGGCGCATCCCGACGGCCGGGTGGAGGCGTGGACCATCGGCAAGGCCGACACCCTCGGCGACGGTCCGCCGCGCCTGATTGACCACTTCGAGTGGTAACGGGTATTCTTTCCACTCCCGTTCAGTGTGGTGCGCAGACTGTGCCGGCCGCGTCCAGGCTGGCGCGAGGGAGGCCTCCAGTGTCCGCAACCGTCCGTCAGATGCTCGCCGGAAGGGGCTCCATCATCTCGGTGGATCCGGCCATGACTGTCTTCGAGGCCCTGCAGCGCATGGCCGAACGCAACGTCGGCGCGGTCCTCGTGATGGAGGGCGGCCGCCTGGTCGGCATCTTCACCGAGCGCGACTACGCGCGGAAGGTCGTGCTGCGCGGCCTGAACTCGAAGAACACGCCGGTGGGCGACCTGATGACCGGCAAACTGATCACGGTGGACCAGTGCTGGACGGCGGACCAGTGCATGGCGCTGATGACCGAGCACCATATCCGTCACCTGCCGGTGGTCGAAGGCGACGCGGTGCTGGGCGTCGTCTCCATCGGCGACGCGGTGAAGGCGGTCGTCGACGAGCAGCACTTCGTCATCGGGCAGCTCACCAGCTACATCAGCCGGGCGTAGCCGCGGGCGCCGCCCGGCGGGCCAGGGCCGACGCCGTCAGCAGCACCAGCGCGATCCAGAGCAGATCGGCAGCGAGCAGGTGCGCAAGCTGGATCCAGACCGGCGCCAGCAGCCACACGTTCACGAACCCCAGCACGACCTGGCCCGCGGCGAGCACGGCCACCGCGCGCCTGGCGAGGCGCCCCCGCCCATCGTCGGCCGCCACCGGGATGGCCGCAGTGCCAAACACCAGCATCGCCGCGACCGCCACGCCGAGGGCCGGGTGCAGGATGCGCAGCCGCAGCAGCAGGCTGCTCGCGGGCGCGAGATCCGCCTTGAGCCCATCCATGAACGATCGCGCCGGATAGAGCGTGTCACCGAGCGCGGCAATGGCGCCGGTCGTGCCCACGCCAATCATCAGCACCAGCAGGACCGCGAGCACGCCGAACGTGCGCGTCCGGCCCGCGATGGCGATGGGCGCTCCGCCCGACAGGAAGTGGGCGGCGAGCGTCAGGCAGAGGAGCAGCACCATCGTGTTCGCCAGGTGCAGCGGCATCACCATCGCGCGCGCCAGGCTCTCGTCCTGCGCCACGAGCCTGAACAGCACGAGCCCCGCGCCGAGCAGCGCCTCGACGACGATGAAGACGGCCGATGCCACAGCGGCCCGCCTGGCGGGATGGCCGGCCGCCACGGTCCGCCAGATCCACACCGCCAGCACGAACACGAGCACCAGGGCCAGGCCGCTCGTGAGGCGGTGCGAGAACTCGACGAGCATCGCCGTGTCAGGCGCCCGCGGCACGATTTCTCCGTTGCACAGCGGCCAGTGGGCGCCGCAGCCGGCGCCGGACCCGGTGGCGCGCACGTACGCGCCCCAGAGGATCACGCCGACGTTCCACGCGAGGACGAACCAGGCGAAGCGGGGGAGTCTGGGGTTCACGCGGAGATTCTACGTCAGGGGCTGGGGACTGGGGATTGGGAACTGGGGATTGGGGATTCGATTACGAGTGTCGCGTCGTCAGACTGCCAACTGCAGACGCATTCCCCGGCTGGCCGCGTGAAGCCGCGCTTTTCTGCTGTGGCCTCGCGAAACGGTCCCGTCGCTCGTGAGCGCTTGGCCCCTATGGCAGCGCGCGGTACCTGAAGTTGCGGAAGCGCACCTCGCCGCTGCCGGCCGCGTAGAGCGCCGGGCGCAGGCTCAGGAAGTCGTACGCCACATTGTGGTGGTAGCCCGACACCTCCATGCGCGTGCCGAACAACCTCCAGATCACGCCGTCGGCGCTGTAGCGGATCGTCACGATGTGGCGGTCGTTGGTCAGCCGCACGAACACGCGCCGGCCGATCTCCGCCGGCTTCGCGCTGGTCCGTTCCATGCCGTAGCGGTGCATGACCAGATTCGCGTCCGACACGCCCAGGCCCGCATACAGTCGGCTGTTGTAGAAAACGAGCAGGCCGGCCGTCGCGCCGGGATCGCGGTCGATTTCCACCTCGATCTCGTAGGCGTGGTCTCCTGCGACGAACCACAGCGGTGAGCTGTCGGCCGGCGTGGTGCCCTTCGCCTTCAGCACGAGCGCTTGGTTCTCGTAGCGATAGCGATCGGTGTCCGACACCGTGCCCTTGTAGAAGCTCCACTGGACGCCCATGCGGTTGGTGGCGAAGTCGTCGGAGAGCGCCTGCCCGTGCGGGACGGCCGGGCCGGCAGGCTTGTGGATCGGCGCCGCCACGTCCGCGCCCGTCCTTCTGAACCAGCCATCCGCCGTCCACTCGATCGGCTCGAGCAGCGTCTGGCGGCCGAGATTGTAGAAGCCGTTCTCGTAGGCGTGATAGACCGCGTACCACTGACGGTCGGGGCCTTCGACCAGCGTGGCGTGCCCCTTCGACCACCACCGCTCGTCATTCGAAACGGTCCTGATCACCGGGTTGTACGGCGAGTTCTCCCAGGGCCCTTCGATCGTCTTCGACCGCGCGGCCACCACCATGTGGCTCGTCGGCGGGCCCGCGGTACCGCCCTCGGCGAGGACCATGTAGTAGTAGTCACCGCGCTTCAGCATCTTCGGGCCTTCCTGCGCGAAGCCCTCGACCACCCACTCCTCCGGATACGGCCAGCCGTCGTAGATCTTCTTCGGCTCGCCGGTCACCGACAGGCCCTCGTCGGCCAACCCGACAAGGTACCCGGCGCTCAGGAACAGCCAGCGCTTGCCGTCGGGGCCGACCGCGTGGCCCGGATCGATGCGGCCGACCTTCAGGTCGATGGGCTCACTCCACGGGCCGCGGATGTTGTCGGCCCAGACGACGTAGTTCGAGCGGTAGGGCGAGCCGATGCCCGGAAAGTAGATGTAGTAGCGGCCCTGATGCTTGACCAGGTCGGGCGCCCAGACCGAGCCGACGTTCTTGAAAAGCGCCGGCCCCACCGGTTGCCAGTTCACCAGGTCGCGGGAGTGCCAGACGACGAGACCGGGATAGGCGTCGAACGACGAGAACGTCATGTAGTAGTCGTCGCCGTCCTTGAGGATCGACGGGTCCGGGTGGTCGCCGGCCATGATCGGGTTCAGGAACGTGCCGTTGCCCAGATCCGCCTTGCGCTGGCCCTCGATGCCGCGTGCCCATACGTGCGGCCCCTGGGCGGCGGGGGCGTGAGCGGCAGGCGTGCCGGCGCCGGGCGCCTGCGTGGACGGCGCCGGATCGGCGGTCGCCACCAGTCCCGCGACAAAGAACCACAGGATGCGTCGAAATGGCGTGTGCGTCATGAGAGGACTAACCACTGGTATGACCGAACGGTTTGCGGCGGATCCGGAATTGTGGTTGAAAACCGGCCGATTGGACGCCCAATTGCCGCAATTCAACAACAGATCTTGACTTTCGTCAAGGAATGGTTTTTCCTGTCACCAGCCAGAGTGGACTGTCCACTTCGGGATATCGCGATTGGATGGGCTGCTCCGGTTTCGCACACGCCGTCCGGTCGCGAGCACACGCGTTGTCATCATCGTCCCTCACCCATGTCGAGCCGGTCCCGATCGCGCGCCTCTGCCGGCGCGCGGATCGCCAGGAGGAGTGGGTCATGAGGAAGTTCGCTGTCAAACTCGCGACGCTGGGATGCCTCCTGGCGCTGGTGGTCATGCCCGCCAGCGCGCAGGACTGCCGCGCGCGCGTCCAGGGCGTGGTCACCGACGAGACCCAGGGCGCGATGCCCGGCGTCACGAACGACGCCATCGTGTTCCCGATCTTCTGGACGTGGTCCGATCGGCAGATCGACGACCGCGCCCTGCTGGTCAGCGAGATCGACGACATCGCCCGCGCCGGGTACGGGGGCGTCTACGCCATGGTGCGCGCGACCCGGTACAACCTCTTCGATCCCGAGGTCACCGAGGCCGCGGCCTTCGCCAGCCGCCTCTGCCGAGAACGGGGCCTGCGCTTCATCTGGGGCGCCGATCCGCGCTTCGGCGCGACGCACATCGTCCGCAAGACGGGCGTCGGGGCGAATCTCCTGATGGTCAACAAGGAGTTCCAGACCCGGCTCTCCGTGCCCGCCGGCACCGACCCCGAGACGGCCCTCCTCAACGAGACGAAGGTCGAGGGCGGCCGGTACTCGCTCCGCTACAACTACCCGGCGCGTCGGGATCTCCACATGCTCACCGAGGTGAGCCTGTGGCTCAATCCGGTGGAGGTCGAGAGGGTGTACGCGTACCGCCGGGAGGGCGGGCGCGTGGTGCGGTCGTCCGTGCGCGACATCACCGCCGGGCACCACCTCTTCATCAACCGCGCCCAGAACTACGTCGAAGTGTTCGGCGCCGCCGATCTCCCGGCCGGCGACTGGCGCGTCTTCGCCTTCCCGCGGTTCGAGACGAACATGTACGCCTACGACTCGCCCGAGCACGAGCGCGAGTTCCTGGCGCTGGTCGACACGTACAAGCCGCGTGGGGTCGACCTCCAGGGCTTCTGGTGGGACGAGCCGGGGTACTACTTTCAGTTCGGCCACTACGCCATCAGCCGGTCCGTGTACGACGACTTCGCGCGCAAGTACGGATACCGCCTGGAGGACGTGCTCTACGCCCTCCCCCTCGGCCTCGACGACGACAGCCACGTGCGGGTCCGGCACGATTACTTCAACCTGCTGATGGACTACGTGTTCGGCGGGGAGCGGAGGCTCCTCGAGCGCGGCGAGCGGGCGTACGGGCCGCTGCAGATGGGCATCCACCACACCTGGCACTGGCTGCCCGACGATGCGTATGCGGGCGCGGGCGACCTGTGGCGAGGCCTGGAGGCGGTCGATGGCGGGTACACCGACACGGCCGGCGGGTTCGAGCGCTACTTCCGCAGCGGGCTCATGGACCGGTACGTCGACGCCTCGCGTCTGGTCATCGCCAAGAGCCTCGCGAAGTATTCGCGCAGCGGCGCCGCCCACTACAACACCTGGGGCGTCGAGTTCGCCGACGAGGTGGCCGTCTACTGGAACGATCTCATGGCGGCGTTCTCGACGGAGTGGATCGCCCACTGCTACGGCTACACCGGCGTGATCGGCGCGGACCGCAACTTCGGTCCGGGCTACCCGGACCACTCGTCCTGGGCGCTGGCGCCGGGCTTCAACACGCGGAATCGCCGTGTGCTGGACATTACGGGGTTCGTCCCGCCCGCCGCGGACGTCGCCGTCGTCTTTCCCGTGCCGACCATTCTCACGGCCACCGGCGGCCGGGCCAGCGCGATCAACGACGATGTGCACCGGATCATCGGCGTCATGCCGGCGCTGGGCATTCAGATAGACGCGATTTCGCCGGATCTGCTCGCCGAAGGCGTCCTCGAGGACGGTGCGCTCCGGATCCGGGCGCAGCGCTACCGCGCGCTCGTCCTCCCGCACGCCACGGTGATGCCCGCGAAGGCGGTGTCCGTGCTGCGCGAGTCGATCGCACGCGGGCTTCCGGTGCACTTCACCAACGGCGTGACGAAGCTCACCACCGCCGGCGAGCCGATCCGCCTCGACGCGACGCCGCGCTTCGACATCCCGCAGGACCCCGATCGGCTGGCCGCGGCCGTGCAGGCCCTGAAGCTGCCCTCGCCGTGCGGCCGGCTGGAGGGCGCATACCTCAACGTGATCCCGGGCTCGGCGGGCGCGTCGGTTGTCACCGTCATGCCGATCGACCCGAAGGTGCCCGTCACCGGGACGGTCACGTGCCTGGGACAATCCATCGCCGTCCGGGACGCCGGAGCGCTGGCGATCTTCCGCGTGGACGCCCGCCCGTCCCGCGTCACGAGGGTGTTCTAATGGTCGGCTGAGGGGAACGGTGCACGTTCCTGGGCACCGACGTCGGGTGGCGGTTCAAGACGACCCCGCGGGCCGTCGCGGAGCCGGCCGGGTTCGCGATCTCGCTCAGCGCCATGCTGAGGAACATGAACGCGCCCACTGACTTCTGGTCGTTGGTGACCACCGGTACCTTCACGTAGTAGTCGTAGAAACCTCCGTCGCCGCCGAGGCTGCCCACCTGCACCGTGCCGCGGATGTCCATGCGGTTGCCGGGCAGCAGGTCCACCTCGTGGTTGAGCACGCCGCGCGTCGCCCGCAGCGCGTGCTGGAGAAACTCCGGCGGCAGCCAGCCCCGCTGCGCGCCTCTGGCCATGCCGTACGCGAACATCAGCGTGCCGGACGTCTCGACGTAGTTGTTCGGCGCGCCGGGTTTGTCGATGATGAGCCACCACAGGCCCGTGTCGCGGTCCTGGTACTTCACGAGGCTGCGGCAGAGATCCTGGAAGATCGGCAGCACCGCTTTGTGCCCCGGATGATCCGGCGGCAGCCCGTCCATGATGTCGGCCATGGCCATCACGTACCAGCCGATCGCGCGCCCCCAGAACTCGGGCGACGCGCCGGTCTCCTTGTTGGCCCACGGCCGCGTGCGCGTCTCCTCCCAGCCGTGATAGAAGAGCCCCGTTTTCGGGTCGCGCGTATGTGTGGCGATCAGGGTGATCTGCGTGACGGCCTCGTCGTAGTACTTCGGCTGGTTCGTCTTCGTCGCGAACTGCACCGCGTAGACGTCGGCCATGTAGATCCCGTCGAGCCACATCTGGTTGGGGTACGTCGAGCGGTGCCAGTAGCCGCCCTCGCTCGTGCGCGGCTGTTTGTCGAGTTGCGTGGCCACGTACTTCGCGGCAGTCATGTACCGCTCGTCCCCGGTCCGCTCGTACATCTGCAGCAGTGCCGGGGCCGGGCGAATGCGATCGAGGCTGTACAACTCGAGCGGGTACGCCTTCGGATCGAGCGAACCGTCTGCCGCGACGTAGCGATCCAGGTATTCCTTGATGAACGTGAAGTCGTCCTCCCGACCCGTCCTGGTCGCGATCCGGAACATCGCGTCGGCGATCATGCCCTCGGTGTAGTTCCAGTTGCCGAGGTCGCCGCCCTTTAGATATCGCGCCCGGACGGAGGTGGAGATACGGATGGGCCAGGCATGGACCTCGTCGCGTGTCGCGGCGCGTGTGGTGGTGAATCGCCGGGCTTGCCCTGGCTTCACGCCGCCTGCCGTCACCGTGTCGACGCGCCAGTAGTACGTGGTGCCTGCGCTGAGCGTCTCGAGCACGAACGAGGGCCGGCCGACCCGCGCCTGGAGCGGCGGCGGATTGGTCGTCCCGAAGTAGACGTCGAACTGCGCCGCTCCCTGCGCGGGCCACGCCAGCTCGACGTTGATCGGAACCCCGGTGGCATTGTCGGCCGGGCTGATGGCGGCCGCGGCTGCCTGGCTCGCGCCGAGTGCCGGAACGGGCCATCCCGCGGTGACGAGGATGAGCGTCAGCGCGAACAGGTACCGGCGGGTCTGGAATGACATGGTGGCGTCGTGCCTCCGAAAGCCGTTGGGTTTGCGCGAAGCGAAACGGGAGTAGAATCGACGGGCAAGTGGTCTGTCCACTTTACAGGGACATGATATCCGATGCGCCCAGTCAGACAAGCCTCGATTGCTCTGGCCATCGCCCTGCTCGCGGCCCCCGGCGCGGATGCCCGCCTCGCCGGCCAGCTGGTATGGGCCGTCGACAACCTGAAGGCCATCGGCGGCCACGCCGTCACGCTCATCGGCGCGCCGAAGGTGGTGGTCACCCCGGCTGGGACCGCCGTCGAGTTCAACGGCACGACCGACGGTCTGCTGCTCGACGTCAACCCCATCGAGAGCCTGGCGCAGTTCACCGTCGAAGTGGTGTTCGAACCGGCGCCGGACGGCCCCGAGGAGCAACGCTTCATCCACATTTCCGAGAAGGGGTCGGATCACCGGCTGATGATGGAAACGCGGATGCTGCCAGGTCGCGCGTGGGCGTTCGACACCTACCTGAGGATGGAGGCGCCCGGCCTGACCCTCCTCGACCGCGCGAAGGCGCACCCGAGCGGCGCGTGGCACGCTGGCGCGCTGACGTACGACGGTAAGACGATGACGAGTTACGTGGATGGGGTGCGGCAGTTGTCGGGAGACGTGGCCTTCGCGCCGCTGAAAGCCGGAAAGACCTCGATCGGCGTCCGCCAGAACCTCGTGTCGTGGTTCAAGGGACGCATCCGGCTGATCCGGATCTCGCCCGAGGCGCTGCCGGCGGCACAACTGCTGGTGCCGGCTGAAGCCGGCACCCACGACTGAGAGACGAGGATGGCCGCAAGCACTCTGCGGGTCGTCATGCCCGCAGAATAGCACCCAGGCTTGAAGGCTGGAGGTCGGGTGATGAAGACGATGATGGCGCGCGTGCTGCTGGCGGCGCTGTGTGCGGCGGGCGTGATGACCATCTCCGCCGGGGGGCAGGCGCCGAAGGACCCGGGGCTCCTCTTCCATCTGTCCGGCGATCACGGCCTTGCCGCCGACGTCGCGGCCGGCGGCGATCCACAGCCCAACTACGCGAGCGGCGTCCAGATCATCCAGGACGGCGCGAAGGGGCCAGGCCTGCAGTGCGCCCACACGCAACTGCTGTCGTACTGGGCTCCCGGCAATATCTTCGCCGAGCGCGGCACGCTGTCGTTCTTCTGGCGATCGCGCGAGGCCGTCGGCCCGACGCCGTTCCCGATCTTCCGCGTCGGCTACGCGGACCATTCGAGCTGGGACATGGTGTGGCTGCGCATCGACTACAACGGTGAGTCCGGGTTCGATGCCTTCGTCACCGACGCGAGCCTGGCCCGTATGCGCGTGACACACGCGCTGCCGGCCTTCCCCGCGCCGGACCAGTGGGCGCACCTGGCGCTCTCATGGGACGAGACGCGCGGCATCCGCTTCTACGTGAACGGGCGGATGGTCGCGAAACAGGACGGCGAGGCGATCTTCTATGCGGCGCTCGATCAGTTCGGTCCGCACCAGCGCATCGTCAGCCCCTATCAGGTGCAGAGCGCGTACAACTTCGTCCGGGGCGGCGATATCGACGAGTTGCGGGTCTACGACCGCATGCTGTCGGACGAGAACGTCGCGTCGCTCGCGAAGGGCGACGCGCCGGCTGCGATACCCGCGCTTCAGCGCACGCTCGACGCGCCCCAGTGGCGCGATGAGTGGTGGTACCGCTACGGGTGGAATCGGCCCGGGGACGTGCCGCCGCCTCTGGACGCCGCGGCGACGAGCATCCGCAAGGTCGAGATCCACGACGTGTACGACCTCAAGCGCTGGTGGTGGAAGGGCAACGACGGCATCCGCGAAACGACCTGGCCCGGTGTGTACAACCGCTCGCGCCTGCCTGGGCGCAACGACTACTTCCAGCTGCCCGACTGGGACTGCTACTCCCTGTCCGGAAAGACCGTGCGGTTTCAGATGCCCGACGAGACCTGGAACCACATCGAGGTGTCGGGCGCGGCGTTCGGGCCGTTCGCGATGGACACCTCCGGCGCCCCGGCGTTCGAGCGCCCGAGGGGCCAGGAGCGCACGTTCCACCGGCTCGCGCAGCCCGTGCGCGGGCGGACGCTGCACTTCACCAATGTCGAGCAGGAGACGCCGATTGGCGAGCTCGGCGCGTACTACGTGACGCCTGGCAGGGAGCCGGCCGGCGTGGGACGGCTGACGTATCGCCTCACGTCGGGCGCGGAGCCCGACCAGCCCAGCGTCGAGGCGGCCGTGCGGTTCATCCGCGGCCGGTTCGCCGCCGACGAGCGCGCCACCATGGTGGCCGTGCCGTCCGGTGTGCCGCGGGCGCCTCGAACCGCTGCGGGCGCGGGCGCGGCGGATACGGGCCGCGCCGGGCTGCCGATCGTCCACATCGTCATTCCGTCGGACTTCCGCGATGTCGACATCGGGGGGCGCCGCGCGCAGACGGTCTATTCGTGGGTCAACACCGGCGCGGGCCTCGACGGCATCGCCATCGATCTCCCCGCGCTGAATGTGAAGCCGACGCACGGCGCGTACTTCCCGCTGAATATCCGGGTGAAGGACCCGATCTGGCCGCTGCGCGCCATGCTGGACGTGAGTGTGTCGGTCAAGCCGGGCGACGCGCGCACGATCTGGATCGACACGCGCGATCGGATTCTGCCGAACGACCGCGGGCTGTATCTCACGTTGGCCGGGGCGGGCGCCGGCTTCGGTCCGGCCGCGCTCGAAGGCGCCGAGATCCGCCTGATCTTCAAAGCACGCAGAGACGCGCTGGCCGAGCACGTGCACGATCGCTTTACCCAGGTGCGGGCCGTCTACGCGCAACTGGTCGAGGAATCGCCGCGCACGCGCCGCCTCAACCTCTTCAACCAGTTCGAAACGGATCTCACCGATCTGCTGCGCGTGGACCCCGATCACGTGCTCGGCCGCCAGTACTGGTACGACTACAACCGCGAACAGCCCAGACCGCCCGTGGCTCTGCCTGCCGTGCCCGATGGCGTGCCCGCGTGGGCCTTCCGCCAGGTCGATCTGCTCGCGCAGGTGACCCGGTTCGTGAACTGGTACATCGACAACCGGCAGATCGAGAACGGCGAACTGGGCGGCGGGCTGTCGGACGACGGCGACCTGACCAACTGGTGGCCGGGCACGGCGCTGATGGGCGCCTCGCCGGACAAGATCCTGGAGTCGCTCCGGCGTCACCTGGACGCGTATTACGCGCAGGGCATGTTCACCAACGGCCTGTCGACGATTCAGACCGACGAACTGCACAGCTACGAAGAAGGCATCCAGGTGCTCGGGCAGGCGATGCTGCTCGACTATGCCAGCCCCCTGCAGCTCGAGCGCGCGATGGAGACGGCCGGCGCCATCGAGAGGATCACGGCCATCAACCCGGCCGGCCACAGGCACATCCGATCGTCCTACTTCAGCGGCACGAAGATCTCGACCGACGGCGTGTGGGGATGGGCGAAGCCCTCGTCGTATCTCATCCTCCATCCGTCGATGGCGCTGGTCGAGTTCAACGGCTCGCCCCGCGTGAAGAAATGGCTGCTGGAGATCGCCGACGGCCTGCTCGCGCACCGGCACGTCGACGCGAACGGCGTCGCGTCGGTCAGTTCGACTATCGAGTTCGCGACCGACAAGGACCTACCGGGCACCACGACCGGCGCCGGAGGGGACCGCGCGCTGACGGTGCTCTGGGCCGCGCACCGCTGGACCGGCGACCGGAAGTACCTGCAGCCGTTCCTCGACGCCGGCCCGCGCGGCCTTGGCCAGCTGGCTGCGAACGCCCTCGATCAGATGGGCGTGCGCGAGGCCTGGGGCCCGCAGTACGCCGGGCTGACCGCGGGCGCCGGCGACGCCGCGAGCCGCCACTTTGCGTGGCAGGTGACCGGGGACACGGCGCACATCGAAGGCCTCTATGCGGATCAGGCCGCGGCCGCCCGCCTGCGCGAATACATCAACACGCACGGCAGCCTCTGGATCGATCGCGTGAACGTCCCGAATGCCGAGATCCAGCGCGCCCGCCTGGGCGGCATCGCCATCGTCCGGAACTTCGTCTATCCCGGACACGCGGTGAGCTGGCGCTTCTCCGATCCCGCGGCCGAGGGGCGGGTTGCGATCCTCGTGCCGCGGTCCACGCCGGACCACCTGCAGATCCAGGCGTACAACATCGATGCGGCGCCGGTCACGGCCGCCATGACGGGATGGGACGTCGAGCCCGGGACCTGGTCGATGAGCGTGAACGGCGGCCCGGCCGGACGCGTTGCGTTCGAGCGGACCGCCAGTGTGGATGTGACCTTCGCGCCGCGCGCGACGACCACGATCGAACTGCGGCTCGTGTCGAAAGGCGTGCCTTACTGGTCGCGTCCCGACCTGGGCCTTTCGGCCCGAGACGTGCGCGTCAGCGGTCGCACGGTTCGCGTGACCGTTCACAGCGTGGGCGCCGCTGATGCGCAGAGTTCGACGGTGGTCATCCGCGATGCGGCGGGCAGGACCTTGGCGAGCGCGCCGGTACCCGCCATCAAGGCGCCCGTCGACCTGCGGCCGAAGACCGCCGACGTCACGCTGAACGTGCCGGCGGGCACGTCCCTGCAGGGCGCATCCGTCGCGGTGGAGATGCGCGGGGCGCTGCCGGAAATCACGCTGCGCAATAATGTCGTCAAAGGAGTCTTCTGATGACGGATGGACACGCGTCCTGGCAGCACACGTCCTGGTCCGCGATCGCGGCGGACGCGCCGATGGCGGGCGTCGAGCGCCGCATGGCCGTTGGCGACAGGTTGATGATCTGCCGGCTGCGCTTCGATCCCTTCACCGTCACCCCGGTGCACCGCCATCCGCACGAGCAGATGACGCTGGTGGAGCGCGGGCGGGTGAGGTTTTTCATCGAAGGCGAGGAGCGCATCGTGAAACCCGGCGACGTGCTGCATTTCCCGTCCAACGTCGAGCACGGCGCGACGATGATGGACGAAGAAGTGGTGCTGGTCGACATCTTCACGCCGATCCGCGAGGACTTCCTGAGGTAGACGCAGCTTGGCATCGGAGCCGGAGCCCTGACAGCCGCGCGCGTGTTCGGTGACATTCCAGCCCTTGCCGGGGACGTGAGGATTGCGGACTCGGGATTTGGAGAGAGCGTGTGACACGTCGGTTTCAGAGTATGCCTGTCGTCCAATGGACCGCGCTGGCGGCAATGCTGTGGCTGTCTCAGAACACCAGTGCGTTCGCCCAGCCTGTCTCGCCGCCGCCAGCCGCGGGGGTCGCGCAGCCGGCTCCTGTCCCGCCCACGCGTGCGGCCGCGCTCGACGCCATGAAGCGCGCGACGACGTTCATGATCGACACGGTCGCCCACAAAGGCGGCTTCGTCTGGCGCTATCTCCCCGATCTCTCACGCCGCTGGGGCGAACTGGAGGCGCGCGAGACGATGATCTGGATCCAGCCGCCGGGCACGCCATCGATGGGGCACCTGTTCCTTGACGCGTACCACGCAACCGGCGACGACTTCTACCATCGGGCGGCCATGCGGGTGGCCGGCGCGCTGATCCACGCACAGCACCCCTCCGGCGGCTGGAACTACGTGGCCGACTGGGCCGGTGAGGCATCACTCCGCGACTGGTACGACACCGTCGGGAAGAACGCCTGGCGCCTCGAGGAGTTCCAGCACGTCTGGGGCAACGCGACCTTTGACGATGGGGGCACCACGACCTCGGCTTCTTTTCTCTTGCGCCTCTACCTCGAGAAGCGCGATCCGGCCATCAAAGCGGCGCTCGACAGGGCGATTCGCTTCGTTCTGGACAGCCAGCACCAGTCCGGCGCGTGGCCGCAGCGCTTCCCGCCCGCCGAGCACGCGTTCACGAAGGCTGGCCGCCCGGACTACACGTCCTATCTCACGTTCAACGACGAGGTGACGGCGGGCAATGTCGAGTTCCTGACCCTCTGCTACCAGGCACTGGGCGAGGCGCGGTTCCTCGAACCCATCCGCCGCGCCATGATGGCGTTCGTGGCGATGCGCATGCCTCCCCCGCAGGCCGGCTGGGCGCTGCAGTACACGGCGGACCTCCAGCCCGCTGGCGCGCGAGGCTACGAGCCGCGCGCGCTCGCCACGCACACGACAGCGTCCTGCATCGTGCAGTTGCTCGAGTTCTACCGCTCGACGGGCGACGCGCGATTCCTCGCGCCGATCCCGGACGCGCTCGACTGGCTCGACTCGGTCCGCCTGCCCGCCAGTCTCGCGACGGCGGGCCGCACGCACCCGACCTTCGTCGAGCTCGGCACCAACCGCCCGCTCTTCCTCCACCGCCGCGGTTCGAATGTCGTCAATGGCGAGTACTACGTCGACAACAATCCGGATAACACCATCGGCCACTACGGCTCGACGCGGCAGATCGATGTGGCGCAGCTCCGGCAGCAGTACGCCGACGCGAAGGCGATGCCGCCGACTGGGGTGACTACGGGATCGCCGCTCCTGCCGGGAGCGAGTCCGGTTCCGCTGCCCCGCTTCTTCGAGGTGCGCCCGCCGCGCGTGTTCGGACCGGCGAGAGGCGCGCCACTTTCCCCCGGCGACCGCGCCGCGCGCGCCATCGCGTCGCTCGACGCTCGGGGCCGCTGGATCAGCGAACTGGGATCGACCAGCCACCCGTACCGCGGGCCCGGTTCCAAGACCGTCGCCCCCGGCGACTTCCGCAGCACGAACGTCGGCGACGAGAGCGACACGTCGCCGTTCCGCCCGTCATCCAGCCTCCCCGGCATCTCGACGCAGGCCTACATCCGCAATATGGGAGATCTGATCTGCTTCGTGGACCCGGCACCCGCCGACGTGAAATCCAGCCAGGCGCCTGACCTCGCGTTCGACCTCGAGCACGGGCGTCAAGCCGCGGCGCCGGGTCGCGGTCTTCGTCTACGAGGCCGTGACGGCGTCGATGATGCCGACGATGACGGAGCGGACGGGCGCGTCTTTCGATGCGACAATCTGGCGGGCGCCGTTGCCCTCGTCGACGACCAGCACGCGGTCGCCCGTGCCGGCGTCCACCGTGTCGATGGCGATGAGATAGCCGGTGAGCGGCGCGCCGGCCTCGTCGATCCGCTCGACGACGAGCAGTTTCTTCGCGTCGTAGAACGGGTGGTTGATCGTCGACGTAATCGTGCCCACCACGCGACCGATGATCATGTGCCGCCTCGTTCAGGGGTCAGGTCCAACCATCTTGGACCTGATCCCAATGGTCGACGATGCCGATGATCGTGTGATCCACGGGGACGAACCAGGGGTCCAGCGCGAGCGCGGCCTCGCGGCCGCCCTCGTAGTAGACCAGTTCGCCGGGCCCGGCCATTCTCGTGCAGTCGGCCGCCACCAGCGTACCGCCCGTCGGCGCGCCGTGCTGATCGAGCGGCTGGACCAGGAGCATCGGCACGCCCCCGAGGCCCTCGTACACCACGCACGGCACGACCGTTCCGATGACGCGCCCAAGCAGCATCAGACCGTCTCCCCGCCGAGGTCGAGGACGTCCTGCGATCCGAACCATGTGCTCGTTTCAATCTGCCTGACGAGTCCCTCGTGGGGCGACGCGATGATCCGGTGGCGCAACTGGCCGCCGGACTGGCCAATATGGCGGGTCACGATGTCGATGGCGGCCTCGATGTCGGGCAGCGAACCCTGGTACACGCTGAGGCCCCGGCCCGAGAGGCCCGTGTCGGCGAGGCGGATCTCGATGAGATCCACCGGTGTGCCCTTCAGCGCCGCCTCGGCGGCGCGCACGTTGGCCGCCACCGTGTCGGTCTCGATGATGGCGAGGGCGCCCGAGGTGCCCGGTTTCCGCCACCCGAGGATGGCGTCGTACACCCTCGGGTGCACGTCGGCCAGGAACAGGGAATCCAGGACGGCGGGGCCGCCGTGGGCCAGGCCCTCGCGGAGCGACTCGTCCACCGAGGCGGTCGTGCCGCCGACAAGCGTGAGGTACCGGCCGCGGGTGATGCTGCCGCACTTCACGAACGCGATGGGCGCTTTCTTCAGCATCGCGTCGGTGGCGGACATCCCGGTCGGGATCTCGCTGAACTCGACCACGGCAATCGCGGGGTGCTTCTTCATCACGTGATCCTGAAATGGTCGACCAGCACGCAACGCCGCCATCGCGAGAACGACCGCGGCCCGGTCAAGCCCTCGCCCGTGGGGCTGGCGATCGTGAACGAGCAGAACCCTTCACCGTCGAGGCCGAGGCCCGCCTGCGACCGCCCGTTCTTCACGAAGATGCTGCAGTCGCAGGCTTTCGCCATCCGGCTGAGCCGATCGATGTCGGTCGAGTGCATCACCGCAGTATGTCGAAGGCCGCGCTCGGCCTCGATCCCGAGCGCAATCGCCCGGTCCGCGTCGGGCACCCGGCAGACGGGCAGAATCGGCATCATCTGCTCGCTCCAGAGGAGCGGGTGGCGCTCGTCCACCTCGACAATGCCGAGGCGCGTCGAGGCGGGCACGTTCATGCCCAGCCTGCCGAGGATGACCGACGCATCCCTGCCGACGAGATCGTGGTTCATCGCGGCGATGCCGCGCGGCCCCGGGTGCGCGGCGAACACGAGGTTCTCGAGGGCCGGCAGCCGGCTCGGGTCGATGAGGACGGCGCCCTGCGCCTGCATCGCGCGAATCAGCCGATCGGCGACGCTGGCGACGACGATCACTTCCTTCTCGTCGACGCAGATGATGTTGTTGTCGGTGGAGGCGCCGAGCACGATGTCGCGCGCGGCCTTCTCGATGTGCGCCGTGTCGTCGACCACCGCCGGCGGGTTGCCGGGTCCGGCGCAGATGGCGCGCTTGCCGCTCGCCATCGCCGCCTTGACGACCGCCCCGCCGCCGGTGACGACGAGCAGACGGACGAGCGGGTGCGCCATCACCTGCTGCGCCGTCTCGATGGACGGGTTCGACAGGCACGTCACGACGTCCGGCGGCCCGCCGGCGCCCGTGATCGCCCGGTTCAGGAGCGCCACCGTCTCCATCGAGCAGCGCTTCGCGAGCGGGTGCACGCAGAAGACCACGCTGTTGCCGGCGGCGAGCATGCCGATGGCGTTGCAGATGATGGTGGACGTCGGGTTGGTCGACGGCGTGATGGCACCGATGACGCCGAACGGCGCCGGCTCGATGAGCGAGAGGCCGTGATCGCCGGTGACGGCGCTCGGGAGCAGATCCTCGAGGCCTGGCGTCTTGTCGGCGACAAGGCGGTTCTTCATCACCTTGTCCTCGTACCGCCCGAGGCCGGTCTCCTCGAGCGCCGACGTCGCCAGCGCCTCGGCATTCGCCATCATCGTCGCGCGGATGGCCGCGAGGATGGCCGCGCGCTGCTTCAGGGGAAGCGCCGCGAACGCCGGCTGCGCGCGCGCCGCCGCGCGTGCCGCCTCGTCGACCGTCGCGAAGATGCCCAGCCCCCCGGACGCCTGCCCTGAGCGCAGCCGAAGGGCCGAAGGCGCGCCGCCGCCCGTGAGCTCGGCCGCCATCGCCTGCGCGATCGCCTCGACGTTCTGATCGGTCAGGCGGGTCATGAGCTATTTCTTGTATTTCGTTTCGCGGCCGACTTCCCAGGTGTCGACAATCGCCATGATCACGGCGTCGACCGGCCTGTTGTTCGTGGTCTGCGTCTGCCTCGCCGAACTGCCGGACGCGACGAGCACCATCTCGCCGGGCCCGGCCCCGACGGCATCGGCCGCGACGAGGAACCCGCCGGTCTCCTGCCCCTCGGCGTCGACGTGGCGGACGAGCATGAACCTCAGCCCCTCGAGGGTCTGCTCCTTGCGCGTCGCGACGACGGTCCCGACCACTTTCCCGAGCGTCATACGTCCACCCCTCAGGCACGGTGGCGCGCCCGGCTGTGGGTGGCCGCGGCGCTTTCCATCTGCGCGCAGGGAGGACAAGCGAAGGTCACCCGAGCACAGATGGAAACGGCGCGGACAGGACCCGCAGCCGGGACCGCCGGCCCGCCTACAGCTGTCCCTTGGCCTCGTCGGCGCGGCCGAGCGGCATGACCATATCGACGCTGGCGTGCGGCCGGGCGATCACGTGCACCGTGACGACCTCGCCGACGCGGCCGGCGGCCATCTGGCCGGCGTCCACGGCGGCCTTCACCGCGGCCACGTCGCCGCGCACGATGACGGTGACATAGCCGCCGCCGGTCTTCTCGTACGAGACCAGTTCGACTTTCGCCGCTTTCACCGCCGCGTCGGCCGCCTCGACGACGGCGGGAAACGACCGGCACTCAATCATGCCCAGGGCTTCAGTCATATGCTTGCTCCGTTGCTTCGATTGCTCCGTTTGTCAAGCAAGAATCAAGAAGCAAGTAGAGCCCACTAGCGTTCGTCCGAAGCAAGAAGGAGACACGCTGCAGTGGGGCTCTTACTTCTTACTTCTTACTTCTTACTTCTTACTTCTTACTTCTTACTTCTTACTTCTTACTT
>JAWOGY010000012.1:0-2840 GCA_046496425.1 Vicinamibacterales bacterium | reverse complement strand
CGCATGCCGGCGCAGCAGATGGGCGCCGTGGCCACCGACGGCCTGGTGGACCTGCTGGAGGGCAAGACCGATTCGATCGCGCGCGTCCTGCAGCCCGAAGGCCTGGTCGTGCGAGCGTCCACCGCACCGCCGCGAGCGCGCTCCCGGTCCTGAGCCCGGTCCGCCCTACGGGGCGTCCCTGAAGATCGGTCCGCGCGCCCGGACCGGGTCGAGCAACGTCCAGTCGCCCTGTTCGACTTCGAAGCCCAGCGGGAACGGCGGCCTCGGCTCCATGCCCAGTGAGCGCATCACCCGATCGTCGCGGTAGTAGCAGCGCGTCGTGATGTTCACCAGGAACAGGAACGGGTCCGGATACCTGACGCGGAACACGGCGGCCACCGCCGCCTGGCGCGCGGCATCGAGCGCCGCGAAGGCGCCGCCGGACAGCTCCTGGAGCAGGCGCAGCGGCTCGCGGACGGAGACCGGGTCACGGCCTGCGACGGCGAGAATGTCGGCAAAAATCGCCGGCTCATCCGCGCCCGGCAAACCCAGCCCGGGGCTCGCCGGAATCATGCTGCCGGCCACGGCGCGCAGCAGCAGCTGCTCCTCGTGGCATAGCGGTTCCGCGGGTGTGTGCGGCGCTTGGGTCATGGTTCGTCTCAATCGAACAGGGTGCTCAGGCGATTCTTGATGTTGTCGGCCACATAGAGCGCAATGGCCTGGATCGTCGACGTGGGATTAACCCCCCCTGAGGTGACGAAGACGCTGCCATCGACGATGAACAGGTTCTTCACGTCGTGGCTGCGCCCCCACTCGTTGACGACGGAGCGGGCCGGGTCGAGGCCCATGCGCGCGGTACCCATCAGGTGCCAGCCGGCATAGCGCATCGGAAACTCGGCATGCACGTCGTAGGCTCCGGCCGCCACGTACATTTCCGTGGCGCGTGCTACCGCGTGCTCGGCCATTCGCTGCGTGTTTTCGCCGATCCGGTACTCGATCCGCGGCGCAGGAATGCCGTTGGAGTCGGTGAGCACGGGGTCGAGCGTCACGCGGTTGCACTCCTCCGGCAGGTCCTCGCAGATCACCGCCGTCGAGGACATGCGGTCGAAGAGCCGTCGACAGGCCGCGTGGTGTCCCTCGCCCCACGGAATGCGGCCGGTCCGCATGCCGCCGATGGCGTTCATCACGGGGCCCGTGCCGCGATTGCACTGGAAGGTGTAGCCGCGCACGAAGCCGCGGGAACTGTCCGTTTCGTAGAACTGCTGGCTCCAGATCGCGATGTGCGGCCCACGGTAGCCGTCGAGCTCTTCGTCAAAGTAAGCCTGCACCGTCGCGTAGGGATGGAACATGAGGTTCTTGCCGACGAGCCCGCTGGAGTTCGCGAGACCGTCCGGGAACAACGCCGACTTCGAGTTGAGCAGGATTCGCGGCGTCCCGATGCCGTTGCAGGCAAGGATCACGACCCCCGCCGGCTGGAAGCGCTCGATTCCGTCGCTGTCGTAGTAGGTCACCCCCGACGCCATTCCCTGGGCGTTGACGCTGACCTCGCGCACGCGGCAGCCCGTGCGCAGCTCGACCCGGGCGCGCAGCGCCTCGGGCCAGTAGGTGATGTCAGTACTCGCCTTCGCGCCCTGCGCGCAGCCCGCGATGCAGTGGCCGAGGTTTATGCACTTCGCCCGGCCCTCGTAGTCGCGGGTCGTGATCGCGCTGTCCGACGGCCACCAGTGCCATCCCAGGTCGTTGAGCGCACGACCGAGCACCTGGCCGGTCTTGCCGAGGGGAATGGGCGGCATGACCGAGGGCTTGGGCGGATACGCGGGATCGCCAGCGAGGCTGGCCACTCCCATCATCCTGTCGTTCTCGGCGTAGTAGGACTCGAGCGTCGAGTAGCCGATCGGCCAGTCGTCGGCAACGCCATCGAGCGTGCGCACGCGGAAATCGGAGGGATGCAGGCGCGGGAAGTGGCCGGCGTAGAGGATCGTCCCGCCGCCGACGCCGTTGAAGTTGGCCACCTTGATCGGGGACGCATCCTCGTTGATCGGATAGTCGGCCGGTCGCCGGCGGATGTTCGGGTTGTAGTGGAAGTCGGTCATCTGACGCGACTCCCAGTCCCGCCCATTGCTGGGATAGTCGGTGGATTGCACCCAGCCGCCCTGCTCGAGGCACAGGATGCGCATGCGGGTCTCGGCGAGGCTCCAGGCCACCGCCGCCCCGGAGGCACCGGCGCCGATGATCAGGACGTCGACCGGCTCGTTCACCCTTCGCTCCTGTCCGTGGCCTGGGCGTGCATGCGGCCGACCAGGCCGTGCTGCTGCAGCGGCGGGTACTTCGAAAAGGCCTCCTCGACCGGCTCCGTGCCCCAGCCGGGGCGATCGGGGACCAGGAGGTGCCCGGCCTCGAATTCCGGCAGGTGCGTAAACAGCTCGTGGTCCCAGGCGACGCGATCGATGTCCGTTTCCATGATCCTGAGGTTGGGCACCGCCGCGCAGAAGTGGGCGTTCATCATCGTGCACAGGTGACCGTAGAAGTTGTGGCAGGCGACGTTGACTTCATAGGCCTCCGCCGCCGCCGCAATCTTCATCGATTGCCAGACGCCGTTCCAGGGAGTGTCCACGATCGCGACGTCGAGCGCCCGCGCCTCGAAGAACGGCAGGAACTGCTGGACGCCGATCAAGGTCTCGCATGAAGCGATCGGCACACGACCGTTGGCGCGGAGCCACGCCAGCGCCTGCGGGTTGCGGCTATCGATTTCCACCCAGAATGGCCCGAAGTCCTCCACCTCGCGCAGCACCTGCAGATAGCCCTCGGTCTTCGCGTTGAAATTGAGGTCGAGCAGGATGTCGACAGCCGGGCCAGCCGAC
>JAWOGY010000210.1:0-14011 GCA_046496425.1 Vicinamibacterales bacterium | reverse complement strand
GGCGCGGGATGATGTTGTTGACTTGGTAGTAAAGATCGGTCGATCGTTCGGCCGGCCCGGAAATGATTAACGGTGTTCGGGCTTCATCGATCAGGATGCTGTCGACCTCGTCGACAATCGCGTAGTGAAGTTCTCTCTGCACCAGGCTCTCGCGGTCGAACTTCATGTTGTCGCGCAGGTAGTCGAACCCGAACTCGTTGTTGGTGCCGTACGTGATGTCGCAGGCGTAGGCGCGCTGCCGTTCCTCGTCGTTCAGCTCGTGCTGGATCACCCCGACCGACAGGCCGAGGAACCGGTAGATGCGGCCCATCCACTCCGAGTCGCGCCGCGCCAGGTAGTCGTTTACCGTCACCACGTGCACGCCCTTCCCGGAGAGCGCGTTCAGGTACGCGGCGAGCGTCGCCACCAGCGTCTTGCCTTCGCCGGTCTTCATCTCGGCGATCTGGCCGTGGTGCAGCACCATGCCGCCGATGAGCTGCACGTCGAAGTGGCGCATGTTCAGCGTGCGCCGGCCGGCTTCCCGGACCACGGCGAACGCGTCGACCAGCACGTCGTCGAGGGTGGCGCCCGCGGCCACCTTCTCGCGGAGCAGCGCCGTCTGCGCACGCAACTCGGCGTCGCTGAGCGCGCGCACGTCCGCCTCCCTGGCGCCAATCTCCGCCACGAGCGGGGTCAACTTCTTGAGCGTGCGTGCGTTCTGCGTCCCGAAGACTTTTGCGAGGAGGGTGTTCAGCATGTAAGGGTCAGCGACACCGGGGGTATCAGACGATTCTAGGGGAGGGGTATCCGGTCCGTCAAGGAACCGGAGCGTGGGCCGGGAGCCGGGCTAGCGCGCGGGGCCGAGCAGGTTCATCGGGTTGATGAGCTGCCCGTTCGCGAGGATTTCGTAGTGGAGGTGCGCCCCCGTGGTCCGCCCCGTGGCGCCCACGTAGCCGACCACATCGCCGCGCCTGACCGTGGCGCCCTTCTTCACGGCGAAGCCCTGGAGGTGGCCGTACTTCGTCTTGATGCCGAAACCGTGGTCAATGACCAGCAGGTTGCCGTAATTGCCGTTGGAGCCGGCGCTCTCGACCGTGCCGTCCGCGGTCGCGACAACCGGCGTGCCCTTGTCGGCCGAGATGTCGATGGCGGGGTGCAGGCCCCGGCTTCCGGTGAACGGATCCGGCCGGTATCCGAAGGTGGAAGACAGCCAGCCGATCGCCGGCCAGATGGACGGCGTCGCCGCCGCCAGGGCATGCCTGCGCTCGACGTCGCTCCGCACGATCCGAAGGCCGAGTTCCAGCCGCCCCAATGCGTCGCGCAGCACGTTGAAGCTGTCTTCGGGGGAGGCCATCGCGGCGGCTGCCGCGACGATTTCGCGCCTCGATGGCGACAGCCCGCCGCCCATCGCGCGGTCCTTGACTACCGCCGGCAGCTTCTGCATGGCGCGGGCCGAGGCCGGATCCAGGTTCGCCCGCGCGGCCAGTTCGTCGATGACGCCCTGCAGCGACACGACCTGGGTCACCAGTTCGCCGGTCGCATCCTTGTAGCTGGCATTCTCCATGCCCAGTGTCGCCGCCGCCAGCCGCAGCGACGCGATCTCGGCCACCGTCGCCCAGCGGATGCCAAGGCCCACCAGCACCGGAACCGTGAAGAGGAACGCCAGCGTCGCGAGCGTCCACCCGAGATGGAGGGTGGCCCGCCGGCCGACACCCGTGGTGCGATCGACGAAGACGACGGTGAAACGCCTGGACCAGATACTTTGCATTCGTGCTGAACTGCGGGACGCCGGGCCCGTGGCAACTCTTCGACAACCGAGTACGCGGGACGCGAGCGCACGTCCAGCCATCGTCGCGAGCGCCGGATACGCGAATGTAGCACAGCGCCCCGGCTGGCCGGAAGCGCAATTATGATACAGGCGAAGATGGAGCGAATGTCTCACCCGATCCGGTACTGCAGCGCCTCGGCGACATCGTCGGCGACGACCGACGGGCGGCCGGCGAGGTCGGCGATCGAACGCGCCACGCGCAGGATGCGGTCGTGCGCCCGGCCGCTCAGGGCCAGCCGTTCGACGGCCGCGTGCAGCAGCGCGCGGCCGGCCTCGTCGGGGCGCGCGAAGCGGCGCAGCATCCGGCCCGAAAGCCGCGCGTTCAGGCCGGCGCCGCCCTCGGGCCACCTCGCCTCCTGTCTCGTGCGCGCGAGCGTCACGCGCTCCCGGATCCGGGCCGAGGGTTCCTGCTCGTGCTCGTCGCCCAGCACGTCCGGCGGCAGCCAGGGCACCTCGACGCGGATGTCGATGCGATCCAGCAGCGGGCCCGAGATGCGTGCGGCGTAGCGTTCACGCTGCGGCGGCGCGCAGCGGCAGGCCCGCAGCGGGTGACCGAAGTAGCCGCAGGGGCAGGGGTTCATCGCGCCCACCAGCGTGACGCTCGCCGGGAACTCGACCGACGCCGCCGCGCGCGCGATGCGCACGCGGCCTTCCTCGAGCGGCTGGCGGAGCACTTCCAGGGCGCGCCGCTCGAACTCCGGCATCTCATCCAGAAACAGCACGCCCGCGTGCGCGAGGCTCAGTTCGCCCGGCCTGGGATGCGCACCGCCTCCGACAAGCGCGACATCGGAGATGGTGTGGTGCGGCGCCCGGAACGGCCGCGCCCTGATGAGGCCCGCGCCGCCAGGGAGCAACCCCGCCACCGAGTGAATGGACGTAACTTCGAGTGCCTCGGCCACCGACAAGGGCGGCAGGATGCCGGCGAGGCTCCTCGCCATCATCGTCTTGCCGGACCCCGGGGGCCCCGTGAGCAGGACGTGATGGCCGCCGGCTGCCGCGACTTCCAGCGCCCGGCGTGCCATCAACTGCCCGCGAATGTCCGCGAAGTCTCCCCAGTGCTCGTCGTCTGGGGCGCTCGCGTCTTCAGTGCGGCCCCGGTAGCGCCGCGCGTCGCTCCGATCGCCGAGCGCCGCCGCGGCCTCGTCGAGCGATTCGGCCGGCCAGACGTTCAGTCCGGCGACCACGGCCGCCTCGGCGGCGTTCGCTGCGGGAACCAGCGCCGCTCCGATGCCGGCCCTGGATGCGGCCATCGCCACGGGCAGCACGCCACCGGTGGGCCGCACGGCCCCGTCGAGCGAGAGCGCTCCCACGATGACGATGTCGGTGTAATCGCGGGAGGGCAGGGCGCCGGTGGCGGCCAGGATGCCGAGCGCGATGGGGAGATCGTAGGCCGCGCCTTGTTTGCGCACGTCCGGAGGCGCAAGGTTGATGGTGATGTGCTGCCACGGAAACTCGAAGTCAGAGTTCCGGATCGCCGTCCTCACGCGGTCGCGGCTCTCGCGCACGCTCGCATCCGGCAGGCCGCCGACCGTGAACGACGGCAGCCCCGGCGACACGTCCACCTCGACGCGCACGATGCGCCCGTCGATGCCGGCGAGCGCGGCGCTGAGCAGGGTGGCGAGCACGCCCGGCACGGGTGCAAGGCCGGGTCCACCAGCAAGGGCGCGCCGTTTTGCGAGGAATTCCGGCGGCGCGCGCGATCCGGATGGCAATTTCCGCAACGCCGCGAGGCGGCCGGCCGGGCAGATATTGCCACGCGCGTCCCGCCCGTCAATCCGCTCGGGGAGGGAACGGCGGCCCGCGATCGCTAGTGGCCCGCCGTCGTGCGGGTCGTATACACGGTGAGCCGGTCCCCCGGCATGAGCCGGTCGCTCTTCAGCCCGTTCCAGGTGCGCAGGGAGGCCACGGAGGTGTGGAAGTGACGGGCGATGGAGGAAAGCGTGTCGCCGCGCTTCACGCGGTAGGTGATCCGGTTGACCTCGCCCGCGGGCTTCGCCGCCGGCGCCGGCCTCGGTTCTGGCTCACCCGGAACCGCGGCCACGACCACGGGCTCCGGACGATCGGGATTGGCCGCCAGCAGAATTGTCGGGGCCCTCGGGATGACGAGACGCTGGCCTGACTTCAGGCGGGCCCGGGCGCTCAGGTAGTTGGCCTCCGCCAGGTCTGCCCGCCGCACTTTCAGCTTGTTGGCCACCGACTGGAGCGTCTCGCCGCGGCGCACGGTGTGCCACTGGAGCGAGGCGAATTCCTCGGGCGGCAGTTCCGCGAGGCGCTGTTCGACCAACAGGCCCGTTCCCGCCGGGAGCGTCAACGGGAACGCCGTGCTCCGGAGCGGCGTGGTCCACCGGCGGAGTTCGGGATTCAGACGCTGCACCTCGTCGATCGGCACGCCCGCCCACTCGGCCACGCGCCGGAGGTCGACCGGGCCGGGCAGCGTCACCGTGTCTGTCGCCGGCAGTGCCGCGGGCGCAAGCGCGAAGCCGTAGTACTCGGGGTTGCGCGCGAGAACAATCGACGCCAGCACCATCGGCACGTACTCGCGGGTCTCACGCGGCAGGTACTGACGGCCCTCGGCGAGCGGCCAGAAATCGGCTTTGCCCTTCCGCTTCACCGCGCGCTTAACGGTCCCCGGCCCGCCGTTGTACGAGGCGAGCGCGAGGTGCCAGTCGCCGTCGAACTGCCCGTGCAGATACTTGAGGTACTTGACCGCGGCCGCCGTCGATTTCTCCGGGCTCGAACGCTCGTCGATATACCAGTCGTACTTCAGGCCTTGCTCGACGGCCGTCGGGCGCATCAGTTGCCAGAACCCCTTCGCCTTGGCGCGCGACAGCGCCTCGGTCCTGAAGGCGCTCTCCACGATGGGCACGTAGGCGAGGTCGAGCGGCAGACCCTCCGCCCGGAGCCGGGCCTGGATCATCGGCAGGTACGGCGCGCCGCGCTGGAGCGCGGCCTGGAACCACTCGCGGAGGCGGCCCTGGAACAGGTCCACGTACGCCAGGACCTTCGAGTTGGGCGGAATCGGCACGTCGTGCGCCGTGGAACGCAAGTCGCTCTCGACCGACTCCCGCAGCGACGACGGCGGGGCGGGAAAATCGAACGTGGTCAGGTCCAGCAACTCGTCGAGGGAGGCCGGGACGCTCGGACGTTCCGAAAAGCCGTCGCCCTCCGCGAGGGCACGGATTTCGTAGGCGCTGATCCGATCGACGAGGCGGTTGAAGTGGTCCCGGAGGCGGACTTCCGAGCGGGCTCCGTCCGGCAACTCGAGCAGACTGTCGAGCGCCTGGTCGAAATACGACTTCGCCTGGGTCAAGTGCCCCAGGCGAACTTCCTGCTGGCCCCGCTCGAACAGGGCCTGCGACAGCGCGATCGCGTTCCCGACGGCGTCCTTCTGCGCCACCGGAGCGGGCGGCGGCGCGGGAGGCAGTTCGCGGACGGGCGTGGGCACCGTGACGGGGCGGTCGACGACGCGCGATGGGCCACACCCGGCGGCGCAGACTGCCGCGATGGCGGCGACAACACGGAGCGGGCCAGACAGTCGGCGCATCAGCGTCCAGACGTTAGCACGCCGGATTCGGGACGGTCAATCCCGTTTCGCGCCTAACCCGTTCTTTTGCAACAATAGCAGCCGGCGCTGCTCCAGCCCGGCGTTGTCAATCGGCCAGCCTGGGGCTATCATGGTTGGCTCAGGCTCGCGCTCCGGCGGTCCACGATGAGGGCAGGTGCTCCGATGAACTTCCGTTTGTTACTGGCGGCGGCGTTGACGGTCGTGGCAGCCTCATGCGGCGGGACGGCCGACACGGCCGCACCGCTGGCAACGCCCACCGTGTCGGTCAATCACACGCGCGTCCCCCTGGGCAGCCCGATCGAGGTGCGGTATTCCTTCCAGGTCGCGCCCTCGGCCCGGTTCGACCGGGACTACCGCGTGATGGTCCACTTCCTCGACGCGGACGACGAGTTGATGTGGACTGACGACCACATGCCGCCGCAGCCGACGAGCGCCTGGAAGCCGGGCGAGACCATCACGTACACGAGAACCGTGTTCGTGCCCCTGTACCCGTACATCGGCGAGGCGGCCATCGCCATCGGCCTCTACGCCCCCGGCACCGGCGACCGGGCGCCGCTCTCTGGCGACGCCATCGGCCAGCGCGCGTACCGCGCTGCCCGGATCCGTCTGCAGCCCCAGACCGACAACGTCTTCCTCGCGTTCCTCGACGGCTGGCACGCCCCCGAAACCGCCGCCGACAACCAGTCTGTCGAGTGGCAGTGGACGCGGAAGGAGGGCGTGCTGCGCTTCCGCAACCCGAAGCGCAACGCCGCGTTCTACCTCCACTATGACGGGCAGCCGTCGATGTTCGACACGCCCCAGAACGTCACCGTCTCGCTCGGCGCCGAAGTCCTCGACACTTTCGAGGTCGCGACGACCGACGCGGCGATCCGGAAAATCGCGATCAAGGCCGCGCAGTTCGGGCCGGACGAGGTGGTGCTGCTCCGGATCGCGGTCGACAGGACGTTCGTGCCGGCGTTGGCCAGCCCGGGCAGCCGGGATTCCCGGGAACTCGGCATCCGGGTGTTCCACGCATTTGTCGAACCTCAGTAGTCCCGTGTCGCACAGCGGCCGCCCCGGCCGGTGCCTTCCGGCGGCAGTCTAATCTCATGCGCGCCTCGCGCCGAAGGTGCGTGGTGCGTCTCTGCTATAATCTGGGCAGCGCGCAGTCGGCTAATTGCATGAATCCCAGTGGCTTGCGATGGAATATCGCTGCAGGCTAGGCACGGCAGCGGGTGAGATCCTGGAGGAGTTGCACGTCTCCGACAGCGAGGTCCATCTCCGCCACGAACTGGAGCAGAAAGGCTACTGCGTCCTCGGGATTCACCCGCGAGGGCTGCTGGGCCGCATTTCGCTGCCCGGCCGCATGCGGCGCAGGATCCCCATGCGCGAGTTCCTGGTGTTCAACCAGGAACTGGCGACGCTCCTCAAGGCCGGCATGCCGCTCGTGCAGTCGCTCGACATCCTGCGCAGCCGCGTCGAACACGCCACGTTCCGCCCCGTGCTCGACGAGGTCTACGAGAAGGTCCGGGCGGGTTCGGCCCTCTCGGACGCGTTCAGCGCGCACGGCGACCTGTTCCCGCCCGCCTACGGCGCGTCGCTGCTCGCCGGCGAGAAGAGCGGCAGCCTCGACGGCGTGCTGCGGCGGTACGTCGCGTACATGAAGGTCATCGGCGGCGTGAAGCGGCGCACCGTGGCCGCCCTGGTCTATCCGGCGGTGCTCATCGCGGTCGCCCTCGTCGTGGTCGGGATCATCGTGCTCAAGGTCATCCCGGAGTTTGCCGCCTTCTACGACAGCTTCGGCGCCGAACTGCCCGCCGTCACCAACGCCATGGTCAAGGGCGCCACCTTCATCCGCAGCCACATGCTGCTGCTGACCGGCGTGGCCGTCCTGTGCGCCGCGGCGGTCTGGAGCTGGGTGCGCCGGGCTGGCCAGCGCGCCATCGTGGACCGTTCCATCCTGCAGGTGCCCTGGGCCGGGTCCACCGTCCGCCGGTTCGCCACGTCGCAGCTGGCCCGCACGCTCTCGACGCTGCTCGGCGGCGGGCTGCCGCTTGTCAGTGCCATCGACATCGCCTCGCGCTCGATGGGAAACCGGTTCCTCTCGGCCGAGATGCGCGAGGTGGGGCAGCGCGTGAGGGAAGGCGAATCGTTCGCCTCCGCGGTGGCCGCGCGCGGGCAGTTCCCGGACGTGTTCGTCAAGATGGCCGAGGTCGGCGAATCCACCGGCGCCCTGCAGGAAATGATGGTCAGCCTCGCCGATTTCTACGACGAGGAGATCGAATCGGACCTCGGCCGCTTCGTATCGCTGATCGAGCCGGTGCTGCTCATCGTGATGGGCCTTGTCATCGCCAGCCTGCTGCTGGCACTTTACATGCCGCTCTTCCAGCTCACGTCGGTTGTCGGCGCGAACTACTGAGCGCGGGAGCACAGCTATCGTGGAGGTTCGCCGCACCGCCCAGGCCGCCGGCCAGCCCGTCGAGGCGTACCTCGACCGGGGCGCCGAGGCCGCCATCGACGTCGCCGCCGAGCAGGCGGAGGCCCGCCACCTTGCCGAGCGGTACGGCCTGGAATACGCCGACCTGGATCACTTCCGGATCGACAACGAGCTGTTCCGGTCGATCCCGGCCGACCTGATGCTGAGGTACGGGTTCGTGCCGTACCGCCGCGATGGCCGCGCCTTCGTGATCGTCGTCTCGGATCCGAGCGACCTCCCGATGATCGACGAACTGGAGGTCCTGCTGGCCACGCCGCTCCGGGTGATGGTCGGCCCGCGCTCGTCGATCGAGGCCATCCTCAAGAAGAGCGAGAGCTCGCAGCGCGTGCTGGAGGAAGCCACCGAGGGCTTCCAGATCCAGCTGCTCAAGGACGAAGACGGCGGCGACGAGAACCTCACCGTCGAGCGGCTGACGAGCGACATCAGCCCGATGATCCGGCTGGTGGACTCGACGATCTTCACGGCCATCCAGCGCCGCGCGTCCGACATCCACATCGAGACGCAGGACGACGCCGTCGTCGTGAAGTACCGGATTGACGGCGTCCTCCAGGCCGCGATGCGGCCCATCGCGAAGCAGCACCACAGCGCCATCATCTCGCGCATCAAGGTGATGGCCGAGCTGGACATCGCCGAGAAGCGCGTGCCGCAGGACGGCCGCTTCAAACTGCGGGTGCCGGGGAAGACGATCGACTTCCGCGTGTCGATCATGCCGAGCGTCCACGGCGAGGACGCCGTCATCCGCATCCTCGACAAAGAATCCATCAGCGAGCAGTTCAGCGAACTGCGCCTCGACATCCTCGGGTTCCCGGGGGACGAACTGCGGCGCTTCCGCAAGTACATCGCCGAGCCCTACGGCATGGTCCTCGTCACGGGCCCCACCGGGAGCGGGAAGACGACGACGCTCTATGCCGCGCTCTCCGAAATCCGGTCGCCCGAAGACAAGATTGTCACCATCGAGGACCCGGTCGAATACCAGCTGAAGGGCATCACGCAGATCCCCATCAACGAGAAGAAGGGGCTGACTTTCGCCCGGGGCCTGCGCTCGATTCTCCGCCACGATCCCGACAAGATCATGGTGGGCGAGATCCGGGACCCGGAAACGGCGCAGATCGCGATCCAGTCGGCGCTGACCGGCCACCTGGTCTTCACCACCGTCCACGCCAACAACGTGGTGGACGTCCTCGGCCGGTTTTTGAACATGGGCGTCGAGCCCTACCAGTTCGTGTCCGCGCTGAACTGCGTGCTGGCGCAGCGCCTCGTGCGCGTCACCTGCACGCACTGCAAGCGCGCCGTGCCGGTCTCGGCCGCGCTGGTGGCGGAATCGGGCCTCGACCCGGCCGTCATGCGGCACCAGGTGTTCTACGAGGGCGCGGGGTGCATCGAGTGCGGCGGCACCGGCTTCAAGGGCCGGACCGCGATCTGCGAATTATTGGACCTGTCGGACGCGATCCGGGAGATGATTCTTGCACGGCGGCCCACGTCGGAGATCAAGAAGGCCGCCCGGGAAGAGGGCATGCGGTTCCTCCGGGAGTGCGCCGTGGAACGCGTCATGCAAGGCCTCACAACGCTGCGTGAAATCAACAAGGTGACCTTCGTCGAATGAGACTGCCATCGATGCTCCGCACGCCGCCGCCCTCGGTGGCGATCGAGATCGCCTCCGCCAGGGTGACGGCTGTGGCCGTCTCGGGCCGGGGTGCGGGCGTCACGCTCGACGCCTGGGCGGTTGAGCCGCTCCCCGAGGGCGCGGTCGTGCCCTCGCTGACCGCGCCGAACGTGGCCAGGCCCGACGAGGTCATCGCCGCCGTCCGCGCCGCGTTCGAACGGCTCCGCCAGCGCCCGGCGCGCGTCGCGGTGGCGATTCCCGACGCCGCCGCGAAGGTCTCGCTGGTGCGTTTCAAGGACGTGCCGGCCCGCTCGGCCGACCTGGAGGAGCTGGTCAAGTTCCAGATCCGCAAGGCCGCCCCGTTCCGGGTCGAGGATTCCCAGGTCTCCTTCGCGGCCGGTGACCGGTCGGCCGAGGGGCAGGAGTTCGTGGTGGTGCAGGCCCGCCGCGACATCGTGGCCGAGTACGAGGCGGTCTGCCAGGCGGCCGGCGCCGCAGCCGGCGTCGTGGATCTGACCACGTTCGGTCTGGCGCAGTGCGCCCTGCGGACCACCGCGGGACTGACCGGCGACTGGCTGCTCATCCACGGGGCGCCGGACGGGGCCACGATCGCAATTTACCGCGGCCGCCACCCGGTGTTCTTCCGGCGCCGCGGGGCGGACGGCGACGGCCACCTGGGCGACCTCGTGCACCAGACGGCGATGTACTACCAGGACCGGCTGGGCGGACAGGGTTTCAGCCGCGTCCTCGCGGGTGGCGCGGCGCCACCGGCGCTGACCGGCGCCGCCTGGTCGGGAATCCAGGCGCGCCTGGGCGTGCGCGCCGAACTGGTGGCGCTGGGCGGGGGCGCGCCCGTCGACGCGGGGCTCTCCGAGGCCATCCCGCCCGCGTTCGGGCTGGCCGCCTCCCTGTGGGCGGAGGCGTAGGGTCATGGCACGCCCGGATCGCATCAACCTCTCCACCCGGCCGTTCTACAACCAGCGTGCCGTGCACGTGGCGCTGGCGATCGCCGCCGCGCTCGTCGTGGCGGTCTCCGCCTTCAATCTCTGGCAGGTCTACGGGCTCTCCGGCCGGCAGGCCGAGTTGCAGGGACGCATCACCCGGGCAGAAACGGCATCGCGCGATTTCAGGGATCGGGCCGCGGCGATCCGCCGCTCGATCAACTCCCGCGAGCTCGAGGCGACGGTGGCGGCGGCGCGGGAGGCCAACCTCCTCATCGAGCGCCGCGTGTTCTCGTGGACCGACGTCCTGAACCAGTTCGAGACGACGCTGCCCGCCGGCGTCCGCATCTCGTCGGTGCGGCCGCGTGTCGAACGCGACGGCGCCATGGTGGTCGCGGTGGTCGTCCTCGCGCGGACGGTCGAAGCCGTCGACGCGTTCATCGAGAACCTCGAGAAGCGGGGCGCGTTCAGCGGGATGCTCTCGAGAGAAGAGTTCGTGAACGAAGACGGGCTGATCCAGGCGAGCCTCCAGGGCCGCTACCGGCCTGCAACCGGGCCCGCGCCTGCCGCGACAAAGGACGCGCGATGAACGGAACCGCGCGGCGCGTGTTTCTCGAACGCCGGGTGATCATCCTGCCGATCGCCGTCGCACTGCTCGTGAACGCCGCCATCTTCGGCCTGGTGGTGTATCCGTCCTCGGGCCGGGTGGCGCGCGCCGAGCAGCAGGAGCAGACGGCGCTTCAGGAGCTGGCGGCGGCCCAGCGCGAGTTCAACGCGGCGACGCGCACGCAGCAGGACAAGTCGCTGGCCGAGCAGGATCTCGAGAAGTTCTACAACGACATCCTGCCCGCCAGTCTGGCCGGCGCGCGCCGGGCCACCTACCTGCAGCTGGCCCAGCTGGCCCGGGATGCGGGCCTGGAGTACCAGCGGCGGCTCGAAGAGTCGCGCGAACCCCGCGCGGGCGACGGGGAGCAGGACTCGACACTGGCGCGCTTCGACATCACGATGGTGCTCGAAGGCGACTACGAGGGCGTGCGGCAATTCCTGCGCGACGTCGAGGCCTCCGACAGTTTCATCGTGATCGACAACATCGGCCTGGCTGAAGCGGCCGAGCGGAACGCGAACCTGGTGCTGACGGTCGAATTGTCGACCTACTATCGGGCGGCCATCCGTGGAAGCTAGCAGGCGTCAAGTCTCCCTGCTCGGGGCGATCCTGGCCGTGCTGCTCGCCGTGCTGTACTGGCAGTCGGCCCAGGACGAGGTCACGCCGGAAGAGTTCTCGTCCGCCATGCGGCAGAGCACCTCCGAGGGGGCGGCCGGTGCACCGGCAGCGACTCCCGCGGCTGCGGCGCGCGCGCGGACGGCTGCGCCGTCGCACATCCCGGCCGTCGAGTTGGCCAGCCTCGGCCGTCTCCAGCCCGAACCGGCCGACTCCGGACGCGATCCGTTCCGGTTCGGGTCGGCCCCGGCCGCCGCCCCCAGGGCGGGCCTGCCGGCGGGCGGCGCGACCGCAGCGCAGCCGGCGGGGCCTCCCACGCCGCTGGAACCGCCGGGGCCGCCGCCGATCACCCTGCGGTTCATCGGCATCGCCAAGCAGGGGGAAGGCCGGATGTTGGCCGTGCTGCGTGACGATCGCGGGGTCTATTACGGCGCGGAAGGCGACGTGATCGAGGGACGATATCGGATTCTCCGCGTCTCGGCCGATACGGTCGAACTGTCGTACGTCGACGGGCGCGGGCGCGTCAATATCCCGATGTCCGGGGGACGGCCCTAGGAACGGCGCCGGGGCAGGGCGCCGACTCCAGGCCGTGACGGCGAGGGAGCAGAAGATGGTGGTCGGATTACGAGCAAGACGGGCACGCGGCGCGGCAGCCCTGCTGCTGCTCCTGCTGGCGGCGGGCGCGTGGGCGTGCACGGCCGGCCGAAGTTTCCAGCAGGGCAATAACGCCGCGATGAAGCTCGACTGGGACCTCGCCGTCACGTACTACGCGCAGGCCGTCAAGTCGGACCCCGACCGGGCCGACTACAAGATGGCGCTCGAACGCGCGCAGCTGGCGGCGGCGCAGGTGCACTTCGAGAAAGCCCGCGATTACGAGAAACGCGACCAGCTCGACCTGGCGCTCCTGGAGTATCGCCGCGTCGTGGAGTTCCATCCCGCCAGCCAGGAGGCCCGGGCGGGCATCCAGCGGCTCGAGCAGGTCATCAGGGATCGCATCGAGGCGGCAAGACCCGTCCCGGCGGCGGAAGCCATGCGGCAGCAGGCCCGCAGGCAGATGGAGGAGCCCGCGCTCAACCCGGCGTCGCGCGAGCCGGTCGTGCTCAAGTTCCAGAACCGCCAGATCAAGGAGATCCTGGATTTCCTGGGCAACTCCACCGGCATCAACGTCGCTTACGACAAGGACTTCAACCCGACGGCTCCCATCAACGTCGACATCGATGGCGTCACGCTGGAAGAGGCGCTCCAACAGATCCTCGCCGTCAACGGGGCGTACTACAAGGTGCTGAACCCCCGCAGCATCATTGTCGTCGCCGACAGCCCGGCCAAGCGCGTCGTGTATGACGAACAGGCGATCCGGACGTTCTATCTGTCGAGCGCCGACGCCAGCGAACTCGAGGGGCTGCTCACCAAGGTGGTGGCCACCCAGACGACAGGCGTCCGGCCGACGTTTGCCGCCAACAAGAACGCCAATTCCATCACGGTCCGCGGCACGCTCCCGATGCTCCAGGTGATCGAGCGCGTCATCGCGATGAACGACAAGCCGCGCGCGGAAATCAGCGTGGACATCGAAATCCTCGAGGTCAACCGCGGCAACGCGAAGCAATACGGGCTCGACCTGTCCTCCTACCAGGTCGGGCTGGCGTTCTCGCCTGAGAGCAGGCCGGACACCGAGACGGGCGCGAGCGCGTTCAACCTGAATACGATTTCGGCTGGCGTCAGCACGGCGGACTTCTACGCGGCGGTGCCGTCGGCGGTCATCCGGTTCCTCGAGCAGGATTCCGAGACGAAAGTCATCGCGAAGCCCAACCTCCGGGGCTCCGAGGGCGAGAAACTCTCGCTCAAGCTCGGCGAGGAGCTCCCCGTGCCGTCCACCACGTTCTACAACCCGTACGGCGGCGGCAACATCGCCACGACGCCGCTCACGTCGTTCACCTACAAGAACGTGGGCGTGAACCTCGACCTCGAGCCGCGCGTCACGTACGACGGCGACATCATCCTGAAAGTCGCCCTCGAGATCAGCGCGAAGGGCCCCGATCAGAACGTGGCCGGGCAGAACCTCCCGTCGTTCTTCTCGCGCAAGGTCGAGACCCGGCTCAGGCTGCGGGACGGTGAATCGAACCTGCTGGCGGGCCTCCTGCGCGAGAACGAGCGGAAGACGCTCAAGGGCGTCCCCGGCATCTCCTCGATTCCGATCCTGCGCGACCTGTTCGCGTCGAACGACAAGGAGATCGTGCAGACCGACATCGTCATGCTGCTCACGCCGCACATCGTGCGGACCCACACGCTGACGATGAAGGACTTCGCACCGCTGTTTGTGGGCACGCAGAGCAATCTCGGGATGACCGGCCCGCCGCCGCTCATCCAGCCGCCGGGACAAGCCGCCGCGCCGCCGGCCGCTGG
>JAWOGY010000207.1:0-2777 GCA_046496425.1 Vicinamibacterales bacterium | reverse complement strand
GGCGCGGGATGGGCCGCAACTCGCGGCGTCTTCTCGATTCACTCGCTCGACGTACCGCAAGTACGCCTTCGCTCCCTCATCTTGCGAGGACACCGCGATTCACGCCCCCTCCCGCGCCTCGCCACGATCCCCGATGAATAGTCCGGGCTAGGAGCGCGTTCCTCAGAGCCCAACGCTCGCTTGGATCCGTCGAACGCCTTCCACGGCGCTATACGGTACGCGATCCCACCTCACCGGCGGTGTGCTACAGGATTCGATCCTCGAAGGCCTTCGCCACTGCGGCCATCAGCTCGAACTCGTCACCGGGCGGCGTGACCAGGGCGTCGAACCCGATCGCCGTGCGGTAGGCTGTGATCTCCTCGGCAGTGTACCGACCGCTGCCGGCCAGCAGGCGCAGGCCGGTCACCGCCACCTCGCGCGCCGCACCGACGCCGTGCAGCCGCGCGCATGCCATGAGGGCCTCACGGCGATCGCCGACGGCCGCCAGAGCCTTCTTCGCCAGAGCCGCGGCCGTTTCGACCTCGGTCGCCAGGCGTGCCAGCTCGAACATCGCCCACTGCTCCCGCGGCAGCTTGGTCTCGTGGCAGGCGAGGATGGTGTGCGCCAGAGCGGCCAGAGCCGCCGGCACATGCGCCAGACCCATGTTCTCGGCGCCCGCGGCGTGCAGGGCCTCGGCGCCATCGTTGTAGAACCCGCCCTTGCTGCGCACGACCGCTCGCCAGCGATGGGTGCCGATGATGTTCTGCTGGATCTCGGAGGTGCCCTCGTAGATGGTCGTGATGCGGACGTCGCGAAGGATCTTCTCGACCTCGTACTCGTGGGTGTAACCGTAGCCGCCGTGCGCCTGCAGCGCCGCGTCGGCGGCGGCCTTGCCGGCCTCGCTGGCGAAGAGCTTGGCCACCGAGCCCTCGACCTGAAGTCCGTCCTCGCCGCCGTCGAGCCGCCGCGCGACCTCCTCGCAGTAGGCACGGGCCGCCTCCAGGCGGACGGCGTGCGGCACGATCAGCTTGTGTGTGAATCCCTGCTTGCGGTACAGCGGCTCGCCGAACTGCTCACGCTCGTGAGCGTAGCGGATGGCGCGCGCCAGCGCCTCTTCCCCGGCGCCGAGGCCGAAGCCCGCGACCATCAGACGGGTGAAGCCGAAGACCCGGTTGGCCTGCTCGAGGCCCTTGCCCTCCTCGCAGGAGAGCAGGTTCGCCGCCGGGACGACCACGTCGTCGAGGATCACCTGGGCGGTGTTGGAGGCGCGGATTCCGTGCTTGCGCTCGGTGGGGCCCACCGACAGGCCCGGGGTGGCGCGGTCGACGACGAAGAACGACGGCCCGCCCGGGGCGCGCGCGAGGATGGTATAGACCTGGGCCACGCCGCCGTTGGTGATGAACTGCTTGGTGCCGCTCAGGCGATACGCCTCGATCCTGCCGTCGGCGGCCACCACCGGGGTCGCGGTCGTACGGACGGTCGCGACGTCGCTTCCGGCGGCCGGCTCGGTTACCCCGTAGGCGACGATCAGCCCCTGCCCGGCGATGCGACCGAGCCACTCCTGCTGCTGCTCGGGCGTGCCGCCGACGATGATCGGGTCGACGCCGAGCGCGATGGCCAGGAAGGCCGTCGCAACGCCCAGGTCGACCCGCGCCAGCTCCTCCGAAACCCGGAACAGGTCGCGGGCGCCGCCACCCAGCCCACCCACGGACTCCGGCAGGAACAGCAGGTGCAGCCCGAGCTCCGGACCCAGCATCTCGTTGACGAGGTCGACCGGGAACTCCTCGGCCTCGTCAAGGTGGAGGCGAACGTCCTTGCCCAGCTTCCGTTCGGTCACGGTCCTCAGGGTCTGCAACACGAAGTCCAGGGTCTCGTCGTCGAGACCCACACCCGTTCGCGTCATGGCGGCTTCTCCTCGACTGAGTCAGCATCCACGCCGACACTCCGCCGCATCACGGCGCGCGGCCGGCGCGCGGCGCGCATTCTAGCGTGGCTCATCCGCAAAGAAACGCCGCACCAGGACAAAAGGGCCCGGCGTATGCCGGGGCCTTGTGTCCTGATAGAGAGGGTGAGACCCGTCTATCGCCGCGCGGCGCGGAAGTTGGCCTCTGCGCGGTCCCAGTCCACCAGATTCCAGAACGCAGCGATGTAGTCAGGGCGACGGTTCTGGTACTTCAGGTAGTAGGCGTGCTCCCACACGTCGAGACCGAGCACGGGCTTGAGGCCTTCCATGACGGGACTGTCCTGGTTCGCGGTGGAGGTCACCACCAACTCGCCGAAGGCGTCCACCGCCAGCCACGCCCAGCCGGAGCCGAAGCGCGTCTTGGCGGCATTGCCGAAGAGTTCCTTGAAGGTGTCGAAGCCGCCGAAGCGGCCGCCGATGGCCTTGCCCAGCTCACCGACCGGCTCTCCGCCACCCTTTGGTTTGAGCAGCGGCCAGAAGAAGCTGTGATTGAGATGCCCGCCGCCGTTGTTGCGCACGGCGGTGCGGATCGGTTCCGGCACGCTCGCGAGGTTGCTCAGCAGGAAGTCCAGTGGGACATCCTGGAGGTTCTCCTGGCCCTCGATGGCCGCATTCAGATTGGCGACGTAGGCGGCATGATGCTTGCCGTGGTGGATCTCCATGGTCTTGGCGTCGAAGTGCGGCTCCAGCGCGTCGAACGCGTAGGGCAGCGAGGGCAGCTCGTGCTTCGGCATGATGTCCTCCGTGGTGTGGTCGGGGGCGTCCCCGTCACTGATATAAAGTCTCACTCGCGAATCGGTATTCCGCCGGCTCGCGAGAGGCCGCTGCCCGGACC
>JAWOGY010000205.1:0-61029 GCA_046496425.1 Vicinamibacterales bacterium | reverse complement strand
GCCGTCTCGAGCGCTTGCCCCACGTTGTTGCTGCGCCGCGCCGTGTCGAACGCCGCGATCAACCCCATGTCGGCGGGATAGATCTTGCGAGGGTTCGAGTTGCGCCTCCGCTCCGATTCGGTCGCCAACGGCACCGCGCTGATCACGAAGGCGTCGAGCAGGTGGTCGAGCATCAGGTACACGGCGTCCTTGGCGATCCCGAGGCCCTGGCTCGTCAGATCGCCGTAGAGGCGATGCCCGCTGGTCATCCCGCCCGGATTGCGGAGGCAATGCCGGAGGACCCACCGCAGCGCCGCGACCTGCCGCACGCCGTGCCGCTCCACGACGTCCCGGAAGAGGACCGAGTCGACGTAGCCTTGCAGGAGTTCGAGCCTCGGCGCGGTCGGAAGGCCTTGCGCCTCGGGGACTGCCGCGCCGCAGCCGGCCGGCAGGCCGCCTGGCGAAGGCGGGAAGCAAGAAGCAAGAAGCAAGAAGAAGACCCCCCGGTGCAGTTTGTCTCCTTCTGGCTTCTGACAATCGAAGTGGGCCCTTCTGACTTCTTGCTTCTGACAAGCAGCTACAATGCAGACATGGGTCTTTGCGGGCGCAGAGCCGCCACGTTCGCACGTTTGGGCGCCGCCGCGCTGACGCTGGTCGCGGCCGCGGCGGCCTTGCGCGCGAGCCCGGCGGGCCAGGCGCCGCCGCCCCCGCCGCAGCAGACCCAGCCGTCGGGGCAGCTGGCCCCGCCGCCGGGTCAACAGGCTCCGCCCGCGGGCCAGCAACGGCCCGGCCAGCAGCCGCCCGTGTTCCGGGCCGGCGTGAGAATCGTCAGGGTGGACGTGTCGGTCACGGGGAAGGGCGACAAGCCCGTCGCCGACCTGACGGCGGACGACTTCGAGGTGTTCGAGGACGGCGTACCGCAGAAAGTCGAGCAGTTGCAGTTTGTCAGGCTCGACGGCCGCCGCCCGTCCGGCGACGAGACGTCGCTGGAGATCCGGTCGCAGGAACAGGCGGAGGCCGAAGCCGCGCGCGACGACGTGCGCGTGTTCGCGATCTTTCTCGACGACTACCACATCGACAAGGCGCCGCAGATCACGATGCCGATGCGGCAGGGCCTCGCGCTATTCGTCAACCGCCTGTGGCCGACGGACCTTGTCGCGATCATGGAGCCGCTCACGACGCTGAGCGCCCTGCGCTTCACGCGCTCGAAAGCGGATCTGCTCGCGGTGGTCAACAAGTTCGAAGGACGCCAGGGCGAGTTCTTCCCGATCAAGAGCGTGATGGAGGAGGCCCAACTGATGCGGGGCGACGTCCGCCGCGTCAGGGCGCAGGTCACCTTCTCGGCCCTGGCCGCGCTGACGATGAAGCTCGGCGGCATGCGCGAGGGCCGGAAGTCGATCATCTTCGTGAGCCAGGGCCCCCCGACGTATCTCGGATCCCGCGACGGCAACCTCCAGGACGAGATGCGCACCATCGTCGAGGCGGCGAACCGCGGCAACGTGGCCATCTACCCGCTCGACCCCACCGGCCTCTCGATGGAGATGCGGGTGGGCGACAAGGGCACGCTCTACCAGCTCGCCGCCGAGACAGGCGGCCGCACCATCGTGAACACCAACAACCTGGCCGGAGGGCTCGAGCGCGTGTTCGCGGACAACACCGCCTACTACGTGCTCGGCTACTCCCCGACACGGACGGAAGACGACGGGAAGTATCACAGCATCACCGTGAAGGTGAAGCGATCGGGCACGCGCGTGCTCGCGAGGCAGGGCTACTTCGCGCCGAGTTCGAAGGAGTTGACCGCGGCGGCGGACGCGGCGGCCAAGACGCTGGAACCTCGCGTGGCCGGCGCCCTCGACGCGCTGGCCGAGCGGCAGCCGGGCAAGCGGCCGGTTGACGTGTGGGTGGGGATGTCGAGGGGTGCGGAAGGGCGCTCGAAGGTCGTCGTGGCGTGGGACCCCGTCGAGCCGGACACGTCCGGCCGCGTGGAGAGCCTCGATGTCGCGGTCATGACCGCGCCCGGGGTGTCGGCGGTACCCGTCCCGGAGCCCTCAACGCCCGGGGCCGGGACGCCGGCGCGGGTGGCGGCGGCGTTCGAAGTGGCGCCGGGGCCGTTCTCCATGAAGTACACGGCGCGGGCCGGCGACCAGTCGACCATGGACACGTGGACGCAGTCGCTCACGGCGCCGGACTGGGGTGCGTCGGCCCTGGCGATCTCCACGCCGCGCTTCTTCGTCGCCCGGTCGCTACCGGAGTTGCGGGCCATCCGGGCCTCGCCCGACCCGCCGCCGAGCGCCGTGCGGCAGTTCCGGCGGAGCGACCGCGTGCTGGTGGCGGTCGAGTGCTACACGTTGAAGCCGGACGCGGCGCCCGTGCTCCAGGCCCACATCCTGACGCGCGAAGGCCAGGAGCTGACCGCGCTGCCCGTGCCCGCCCTCGAGAGCGGCGCCGTGCGGTTCGAGCTGCCGGTCGGCAGCCTCGGCCAGGGCACCTACATCCTGCGCGTCCGCGCCACGCTGGGGGCCGAGCAGGCCGAGGAGATGACGGCGATTGTCGTGGCGCGCTGAACGCCTCCCGGCCGCGCGCCTCCTCACGCGCGCCGGACGAGCTCGCGCACGGTCTCGGTGAGATTGCGGTAGTCGATCTTGCCGCTCGGCATCTTCGGCAGCTCCGGAACCACGACGAACTGCCTGGGCAGCGCGATCTTCGCCAGGTCGCCGCCCATCTGCCGCAGCACCTCCCGCTCGTCGACCCCCTCGGTGACCACGGCCACGATCCGCGAGCCGCGCGCGGCGTCGGGCGCCTCCACCACGACCCCGTCCACGCCAGGCGGGAGGGCGCGCTGGAGGATGTCCTCGACCTGCACGAGCGACACCATCTCCCCGCCGACCTTGAGGAAGCGGACCAGGCGGCCGACGTGCCAGAGGTAGCCGTCCGCGTCCATGTAGCCCATGTCCTGCGTGTCGTACCATCCGCGGTGCAGCCGCGTCGAGGTGGATTCGAAATCGTCGAAGTAGCCGTTCATCACGCTGGGGCCCTTCACGAGGATCTTCCCGATCGCGCCGACGGCGCAGGACTCTCCCGTGTCCCAGTGTTCGAGGCGGACCTCGAGGTTCGGCAGCACGCGGCCGACGCTGCCCGGCCGGTTGTGCGACGGCGAGTTGACCGAGATGACGGGGCTCGTCTCGGTGGTGCCGTAGCCCTCGAGCAGGGCCAGATGGTGGCGCTCCCAGAACCCGCTCCGGAGCGCCTCGGGGCACTTGTCGGCCCCGGTGATGAGCAGCCGTACCGACTCGAAATCCCCAGGCTCGGACTTCTGAAGATAGCCCCCGAGAAACACCGGCGTGCCGATCACCATCGTCATGCGCTCTTCGCGGATGGCGGTGCAGACGGCGCGGTACTCGAGCGGGCTCGGGACCGTGACCACGGTCGCGCCCGTGATGAGCGGCAGCCAGAGGCCCGTGTTGACGCCGAAGACGTGGAAGTAGGGCAGGTTGGCCAGGATGACGTCGGCCGGGCCGAACTCGAGGGCGCCGTGCAGGCCCTCGAGATTGGCGATGAGATTGCGATGGGTGAGCGGGACCACCTTCGGCGTGCGCTCGCTGCCGCTCGTGAACAGGATGACCGCGTCGTCATCGTCGCCCGCGGCGCGCAGCGACCGGCAGATGCGGTCGGCCGACTGGCTGGCGCGCAGCGCGCCGGCGAACTTGCGCGCGGCCGAGATCGAGGCGGCGACGTCCTCGATGAAGACCATGCCGTCGACCTCGGGGCATTTGACCTTCGCGAGCAGCTTGCGCGAGGTGATGATCGCACGGAAGCCCAGGCGGCGCTGGGCGAGTTGGCAGTTCTGTGCCGCGCCGGTGGAGTAGTTGATCATGACCGGCACCCGGCCGCTCATGAGCGCGGCGATGACGGTCAGGATCGCGCCGGCGGAGTTCGGGATCATCACGCCGATGAAGCCCGGATCGTAGGCGTCGAACGTGCGCGCGAGAATCAGGGCGCGCAGGAGCGCCGCCTTGTAGGTGACGCGCTGGCCGGTGGCGCGATCGACGATGGCGAGCTTGTCGCCGTGCTGCCTGGCGACGCGGACGAAAGATTCGTAAAGGGTCATGAGGAGAGCGTCCTGGCGATCGCGGCGCCGCCGGCCATCGTTACGACTCCGTTCCTGCGCCTGTGGCAGCCATCAGCCTGTCGACGCCGCCGAGCACCGCAGATTCCACCGTGTCCGCGAAGGGGCCCGGACGGCCGAAGTACAGCATCGCGTCGCCGCCCTCGTAGCCGCCTTCGCGAAGGACCCGGGCCGACGGGACGTAGCCGAACACGCTGTCGGTGTACGCGGCCACCCACGTACCGCTGCCGTACTTCCGCCTGATCGCGAGCGCGTAGTCGACGACCACCTCGCCGCTGAGCGCCACCAGGGAGAGCGAGCCGAGGCGCACGACGTGCAGGGGCGCCGGTTCGGTCTGTACTGTACTCCCGTCGCGCGCGATGACGTCGAGCATCATCTGCGCGTGGCGTTGCACATACACATTCGAGTCCGCCAGCTTGCGCCGCCAATCGTCCGCGGTCGGCGCCGGCGCGTACGCGAGGGAGACAGGAGCGAACGCGGTGCGCAGCGGCCCGGTGATCTCGACGGCCCCGCCGAGGGCGCCGTCGACCGCGTCGGCAAGTTCCCGCCCGTGCTGCTCGACGAGATCGATCGTGCCGCGCGGATGGGGGTTGGCGTCGGCGCCGCAGCCCTGGATGAACAGCGCCGTGACGCCGGGGTGGCGCCGCTCCAGTTCAGCCTTCGCCACGCCGGCGTAATCGCCGTGGTAGCTCACGAACGACGGAGGCAGCGTCGTGTTATGGCACGCGTAGCCGAAGAGCAGGCCCGCCAGCGAGCCGTCGCGGCGCTCGACCGCGACGACCGGCACGGTGTGATCGACCGGGCCGTCCGGGTTGATCGCGGTCCGCCGGTTCGCGGCGAAACCAGCCTTCCCCTGGGCCCATCGCAGCCTGGCTGGCTGCATCGACGCGAGCGCCAGGCCGACCGCCTCGATGATTTGTCCCTCGATGCGCCGGGTGGACGCGCGGATGTCGTCCCACTGGGACGGCGTCAAGTCGTAGGCCACCGCCAGCTGGTCGCGGATAATCGGCCCGCTGTGCGTGTGGCTGCTGCAGAGCAGCAACCGCTCGCGCGGCAGTCCGTACCGGTGCCGGACCGCGCCGGCAATGCGGTCGACGGCCGGCGCGGTCAGGCCCAGCACATCGATGGTGACGATGACCGCACGGCGCCCGCCGGAGTCCGCGACGGCCAGGGCCTTTGCGTGAAGCGGCTGCGCGATGCCCCGGGCAGGCTCCTTGCGCGCCGCGTAGCCGCCCATCCAGACGCCGAGCGGCGGCGTGATGTCGACAGCCGCCAGCCCGGCTCGCCAGGCGGACGCTTTCGGCTGTGCCCGAACGGCCGCGCCGGCCGCCAGGCTCAGCAGGAACTCACGTCGATCGAGGCTCATGCCGCGGTCATCATACTGCCGCCAGCGCCTGAAGCGAATGTGCTACCATGTGCTACATGGCCAAAGAGCAGGCGACGCGCCCCGTGACCGTGGTACAGCCCCTGCGCCCCGACCGCGTGGGAGTGCGCGAACTTCGGCAGAACCTGAGCGTTTACCTCGAACGTGTCATCGCCGGGGAGCGGCTGGAAGTGACTGACCGGGGCAACCCCGTGGCCATGCTGATCCCGATCCGTCCAGGCGCCACGCTCGTCGAGCGGCTGATTGCCGAGGGGCGGGCAATCCCGGCTCGCCTCAGACTCGAGGATCTGCCGCCAATGCGCGAACCACTGCCGCCGGACCTGGGAGAACGCCTTCAGCGAGCGCTCCAGGAGTCGCGGGAGGACCGGTTGTGAACTTCCTGCCGGTATACCTGGATTCCTCAGCACTGCTCAAACTGGTATTGCCCGACTGCGAGCGAGCGGCGCTCGAGTCGGCGATTGCCGCGTGGCCGGACCGGCTCACGAGCGAACTGTCCGCGGTCGAATGCTGGCGGGCGGTCGGACGGCAGCCAGAAGCGGCCGCGCTCTCGCCGCGCATGGAGGAGGTGCTTTCGTCAGTCACGCTGCTGCAGTTCGACCGCCCCCTGCTGCGCCTCGCCGCGACCATCGGCCCACCGCGCCTGCGATCGCTTGACGCCATCCAGTTGGCGGCGGCCCTTTCGATCGGCGACTATCCCGAGGCGTTCGTCACCTACGACGACCGACTGGCGGACGCCGCCCGTGCGCTCGGCCTGAACGTCCTGATGCCGGGAATCTAGGGGAGGCTACTTCTTCTTCTCGCCCTCGCCCTCGTCGGCGAGCGTGTCGAGCACGGCGCGCCACGAGAACTTCGCGCCCTGACCGCGCACGTAGTAGTCCATCCACGCCATCTCGCTCATCGACTTCACCAACTGGTTGCGCGCGTCGGGAATGCCGTGAGACTGGCCCGGGTACATGAAGAGTTCGGTCGGCACCCCGAGGCGTTTGAGCGCCATGTGCAACTCGACGGACTGCGGGCTCGGCACCCTGGGGTCGCCCGCGACGACGTGGATCATCGTTGGCGTCTTCGCGGCCTTGATGTAGCGGATGGGCGACTGGGCCCAGTACGGCTCGAAGTCGTCGTAGGGCAGCTTGTCGCCGAGATAGTACTGGCGATTACGCTGCACGTCGCTCTGCGCGTACATGGAGATCCAGTTCGACGTCCCCGCGCCCGAGCTGATGGCCTTGAACCGATCCGTGTGCGTGAGGATCCAGTTGGACCAGTGCCCGCCGGCGCTCCATCCGAGCGCGCCCATGCGAGCCCCGTCCGCGATCCCTTTCGCGATGAGGTGGTCGACGCCGGACATGATGTCGTCGAAGCCGGGCGGGAAGTAGTTGCCGACGATGCCGTTCCGGTGGGCCTCGCCGTAATTGGTCGAGCCGCGGTAGTTCGGCTGCAGGACGGCGTAGCCCGCGCCGGCGTAGACCTGGGCCCCGTAGCCGCCGTTGAAGCGGAGGACGTCGGCCGCGGCCGGGCCGCCATGGATGGCGACGATGAGCGGGTAGCGCTGTCCCGCCTGGTAGCCGACCGGCTTCACCAGGACGCCGCCGACCGTGTGCCCGTCCTTCGACGTCCACGAAATCTCCTCCTGCTCGCCGAGGGAGAAGCCGCGCACCTGCGGGTTGACGTCGGTCAGCTGGATCCAGTCCGCCCGGCTGCCGAGCCGGTCGAGACCCGGCACCGTGAAAAGCGTCGGAGGCGTTGATCCGTCCGAGTAGTTGACGAGCAGTACGCCGCTGTCTTCGTCGCGCTGGACCGACAGCGCCGCCTTCTCCGCCGTGATCTGGCGCACCGTGTCTCTCTGCACGTCCAGCGCAAACAGCTGCGTCGTCGCGCGAAGACCCTCGTTGAAGTAGATCGTGCCGCCGTCTGCCGACCAGAAATTCACCGACACGTTGCCGTCGAACGACGAGCCCAGCATGCGCCACCTGCCGCCGCGGTCGGCGACGGGCCGGATGTGCACGCGGCGGTTCTTCATGCTGTACCGGGTGAGGTCGGCCGGGGCCGAGAAGGCCACAAAGCGTCCGTCCGGGGAGAAGCTCAGATCGCTTTCGCCGACCTCCGTGTTGTCGGTCAGCCGTTCGATCCGGCCGGTGGAAGTCTCGAGGAGATACAGGTCGCTGTGGATGTTCTGCTCGGTGATGTTGCGCTTGAACCGGTCGGAAGCCGTCCCGCGGAAGCCCACCCACTTCCCGTCGCGGGAAACCGTCAGATCGGCCACGGTGTAGGACGAGTCGCGGGCGAGCGGCTCCGCCTTGCCCGCCTCGAGGTCGAGTGCCCACAGGTGCGACAGCGGGGTCTCGGCGTTCCTGATGTCGACGGTGAACTTCTTCTCGCGGCGCCGCTTCTCGTCCGCGTCCGGCTTCTCCGGGCCGGTGAAGTAGATGCGCCGGCCGTCGGGAGCCCAGGCCCACGCGCCGACGCCCGCCTCCTGTCTGGTCAGCTGGTCCGGCCTGGCCGCGTCGATGCCCTCGACCGGCAGCCGGTAGAGCTGCTCCTCTCCGCTCTTGCCCGACCTGTACGCGAGCCACTTGCCGTCGCGGCTGAAGGCAAATGTCGTGACGCCGTCTTTGGCGTCCGTGGTGCGGCGCGCCTCGCCGCCGTCGGGGCGCATGAAGTAGAGCTGCCGCTGGCCGGCCGCGCTGGCGGGGGCGTCACGGTTGGAGGCGAAGACGAAGAACGCGCCGTCGCGGGACCACTGCGGCGACGCCTCGTCTTTCTCCTTCGTGAAGGTCATCTGCCTGGTCGACGGCAGACCTTGCCTCAGCGAGACCAGGAAGAGGTCCGTCTGGCGCTTTGCTTCCTTCCAATCCGGCGTGCTGACCGTGTAGAGCAGCCAGGCGCCGTCCGGGCTCGGCACCGGCGACCCCGCCTGCCGCATCAGCTGCATGTCGAGGAACGTCATCGGCCGTTTCGGGGCGTCCTGGCCCTCGGCCGAGGCGCGGACCGCGAGGACCGGCAACAGCGCGACGAGGACGGCAATGGCGGGAAGCGCCGCAAGTACGCCGGAGCGTCGGACAATCTTCGTCATGGGATCCCCCGGGCATGGAGAGGTCGGACAGTGCCTATCCTACCCGAGGTGGCCGCCGGCCCCTCTGTTTCCGGTATCATCCCGGTTTCTGGAGGATCGCCGGATGAGATGCCGCGTACCGCGGGTCGTCATCGTGTGTCTGGTGTGGCTGACAGCCGCTTCGGCCGTCCAGGCCGCGGGTCCAGCGCCCGAGCCGCCATCGGCCGTGCTCTGGTACACCCATCCGGCCGGGACGTGGGAGAACGCGCTGCCGGTCGGCAACGGGCGCCTGGGGGCGATGGTCTTCGGCCGCACCGACGAGGAGACCATCCAGCTCAACGAGGACACGTACTGGTCGGGCGGCCCCTATTCGACAACGGTCTCCGGGGGGCGCCAGGTTCTTCCCGAGATCCGCCGCCTGCTCTTCGACGGCCAGCTCGTGCAGGCCCACCGCCTCTTTGGACGCCACCTGATGGGCTATCCCGTCGAGCAGCAGAAGTACCAGTCGATGGGGAACCTCGTGCTGGCGTTCCCGGCGGGCGGCGCCCACGCGGGCTATCGCCATGAGCTCGACCTCGACACGGCGGTGGTGACGACCGTCTACGAGCGGGACGGCACGAAGTACAGGCGCGAGGTCTTCAGTTCGCCCGTCGACCAGGTGGTGGTGGCAAGACTGACGGCCGAACCGCCCGGGCGCCTGTCGTTCAGCGCGCAGTTGCGGGGCGCCCGCAACCAGGCGCATTCCAACTACGCCACGGATTACTTCAGGATGGACGCCGACGGCCCTGACGGCCTGGTTGTCCGGGGCAAGTCCGCGGATTACCTGGGCGTCGACGGGCGCCTGCGATACACCGTCCGGCTCCGAGCCGTGGCCGAGGGCGGCCAGGTCAGCGTCGAGGACGACAGGCTCATCATCCGCGAGGCCGCGAGCGTCACGCTCCTCATCGCGGCCGCGACCAGCTTCGTGAACTACACGGACGTCGGCGCCGACCCGGACGCGCGCGTGGAGACCGTGCTGCGCGCGGCGGCGGCGAAGCCCTACGCCGACATCAAGGCCGCGCACGTCGCGGAACACCGGCGGCTCTTCAGGCGCGTGCGCCTCGACCTAGGGGCAACGCCCGATTCCGCGCTGCCCACCGACGAGCGCCTCAGGAAGTTCGACGGCGCCAACGACCCGGCCCTCGCGGCACTCCTGTTCCAGTTCGGACGGTACGTGCTGATCTCCTCCTCGAGGCCGGGCACGCAGCCTGCCAACCTGCAGGGGATCTGGAACAGGGACATGAATCCCATGTGGGATTCCAAGTACACCACCAACATCAACACCGAGATGAACTACTGGCCGGCCGAGGTGGCGAACCTGGCCGAGTGCGCCGAGCCGCTGTTCCGGATGATCCGGGAGTTGACCGACCAGGGCTCGGCCGTCGCCCGGGAACATTACGGCGCGCGCGGCTGGGTGCACCACCAGAACACCGACATCTGGCGGGTGGCCGCGCCGATGGACGGGCCGAACTGGGGCGGGTTCGCCACGGGCGGCGCCTGGCTGGCCACCCACCTGTGGGAGCACTACCGGTTCTCGGGCGACCGGTCGTTTCTCGCCGAGCACTACCCGGTCATGAAAGGCGCGGCCGAGTTCCTGCTCGACCTGCTCGTTCCGCACCCGAAGTACGGATGGCTCGTCACGAACCCGTCGACATCGCCGGAGAACTTCCCGCTCGCTCCGGGCAACGATCCGTTCTTCGACGAGGTGACCGGCTCGATGTCGAACGGCACCGCGCTGGTGGCGGGGTCGGCCATCGACACGCAGCTCGCGGCCGACCTCTTCACCGCCGTGTCGGAGGCGGCCGCGATCCACGACGTTGACGCCGACCTGCGCGCCCGCCTTGCGGCGGCGAAGGCAAGGCTTGCGCCCATGCGCGTGGGCCGGATGGGCGACCTCCAGGAGTGGCTCGAAGACTGGGGGCAGCGCGAGAAGAGCCACCGCCACATCTCGCACCTCTACGGGCTGTTTCCCGGGAACCAGATCTCGCCCCGACAAACGCCCGGGCTGGCCGCCGCAAGCCGCGTCGTGCTGGACCAGCGCGGCCTCGCCGGCAACGGGTGGGCGTCCGCGTGGAAGGCGGCTGCGTGGGCGCGGTTGCTCGACGGCGCCCGCGCCCTCGAGCACATCGTCTACGCGGCCGGGAACTACACGACCGACAGCCTGTTTTCCATCTGCTCGAAGGCCATGCAGGTGGACGGTTCGCTCGGCATGACCGCGGCGCTGGCCGAGATGCTGCTCCAGTCGCACGAGGGCGAGCTCGCGCTGCTGCCGGCCCTGCCGCGGGAATGGGCCGGAGGGTCGGTGACCGGCCTGCGGGCGCGGGGCGGGTTCGAGGTCGATCTCGAGTGGAGCGGCGGGCAGTTATCGCGCGCGGCCATCACCTCGGCGCTCGGATCGACGTGCCGTATCCGGACCCCGATCAACGTGCGAGTCTTGTCGGACGGCCGGCCGGTCGCCGTCTCGCGGCCGCAACCAGGCGTGGTCGAGTTCACGACCGCGCCGGGCGCGCGGTACGATGTGACACGGGAGCGCTGAGGGATCATGACCAGGGCCCGGACATTGCCGCAGCTTTTCGAGACGAGCGCCGATCGCTTCGCCGGTCGCGTGATGATGCTGGAGAAGCGCAGCGACCGCTATGAAGGCACGACTTACGCGGCGATGCGCGTGCTGGTTCGCCGGTTCGCGGCCGGCCTGATGAGCCTCGGGCTCGAGAAGGGCGACCGTGTGGCCCTCGTCTCGGAGGGCCGCAACGCCTGGGTCATGGCCGAACTGGGCATCCTCTACTGCGGCGCGATCAACGTGCCTGTCTCCGTCAAGATCGACGAACTCGACGACCTCAAGTTCCGCCTCCTCCACGCCGGCTGCAGGATGGCCATCGTGTCGCAGGGGCAGGTGGCGAAGATCCGTGCGATCAAGAACGACCTCCCGGACCTGAAGCTGACCATCGTTCTCGACCAACTCGAGGCGTTCGACGTGGACGAACTGCCGGAGGCCGGCGTGCTGCGGCTGGGAGACGCGCTGTTGCGCGACAGGCCCGGAGACCTCGACATTCGGTGGCAGGCGATCGCGGAGAGCGACTACGCCAACATCTGCTACACCTCCGGCACGACCGCGGACCCGAAGGGCATCGTCCTGACGCACCGGAACTACACGGCCAACGTCGAGCAGGGCGTCGCGATGATCAGGCCCAGCCCCGGCTGGGTGCTGCTGAACATCCTGCCCTGGGATCATGCCTTCGGCCACACAGGCGGGATCTACATGACCATCTCGAGCGGCGCCACGCTCGCGTCGGTCCAGACGGGCAGGACGCCGCTGGACACGCTCAAGAACATCCCGGTGAACATCCGGGAGACGCGGCCGACGCTGCTCCTGAGCGTCCCGGCCCTCGCGAAGAACTTCCGCAAGAACATCGAGAAGGGCGTGAGGGAGAAGGGCGCGCGGGCCGAGGCGCTGTTTGCGAGGGCCCTCAAGACCGCCAGCGAGTATAACGCGGAGGGGTGGAACCGCGGAACGGGCAGGCAGATCATGAAGCGGCCCCTGCTCGCGCTCTACGACGCCCTCATCTTCCGCAAGATCCGCGCGAGCTTCGGCGGGCGCCTCCGGTTGATTGTCGGTGGCGGGGCTCTGCTCGACATCGAGTTGCAGCGCTTCTTCTACGCCATTGGCATGCCCATGCTGCAGGGGTACGGATTGACCGAGGCGGCGCCGATCATCTCGGTCAACACCCCGGCGCACCACAAGCTCGGCTCATCCGGCCGCGTCCCGCCGGACATGGAGGTGCGTATCTGCGGCCCCGACGGGCAGTCGCTTCCGGCAGGCGTGCGCGGCGAGATCGTGGTCCGCGGCGAGAACGTGATGGCCGGGTACTGGAAGAACGAGAAGGCCACGGCCGAGGTGCTGCGCGGCGGCCGGCTCTATACGGGGGATCTCGGGTACATGGACGACGACGGGTTCCTCTACGTCCTCGGGCGCGTGAAGAGCCTGCTCATCGCGGACGACGGAGAGAAATACAGCCCCGAGCAAATCGAGGAGGCCATTACCGGCGCCTCCCCGTACATCGAGCAGATCATGCTCTACAACAACCAGTCGCCCTACACAACGGCCCTGCTCGTGCCCGCCAGGGACGCTCTGCGGGGCTGGTTGACGTCGCAGGGCCTGTCGGCCGCGGCGCCTGAGGGCCAGGAAGCGGTGCTGCGCCTGATCGAGTCGGAACTGGCGCGCCACCGCGAAGGCGGTGATCTCGGCGGCGCCTTTCCGGGCCGCTGGCTGCCCTCGGCCGTGGCCGTGCTCGGCGAAGGGTTCACCGAGCAGAACCACATGCTCAACTCGACGATGAAGATGGTGCGCGGGAAAATCGTCGAGTTCTACGGCACCCGCCTCGACTACCTGTATACGCCAGAGGGCCGCTCGATCCTCAACGCCCAGAACCGCGCGATCGTTGCGCGGATGGGATAGAAGCAAGAAGATCACTCACCGGTGCAGCTTGTCCCCTTCTTGCTTCTGACCAGCGCCTAGCGCCTAGTCCCGAGCCCCTACCTCTTGCGCACCCCCCATTCCGGCGGCGGCGGCTCCTTCGTCGCGCGGTCCACGGGCTGCGCCTTGAGCAGGCGCAGCGCTTCTTCCACCGCGCGCTCGAGCTGCGGATCCTTCCCCGCGATGACCTCCTTCGGCCAGTTCTCCACCTCGATGTCCGGTCCGACGCCCTCGTTCTCGACGGCCCACTTCATGTCGCGCGTGAAGAACCCGCCGCGCGGCGCGATCATCGAGCCGCCGTCGATGAAGGGCGGCGTGTCGGCGGTGTGCACGAGGCCTCCCCAGGTGCGCGTGCCGACGAGCGGCCCGATCTTGCGGTGCCTGAACATGTACGGCATCAGGTCGCCGCCGGAGCCGGCCATCTCGTTGATGATCATCACCTTCGGGCCCCAGATCCCGGCCGACGGGCTCGTGAACGGATAGCGGTCGCCGGCGGCGTTGTTGAAGTAGCCGTCGAAGTCGCGCTGCAGCACTTCGATGATGTAGTCGGCCGCCGAGCCGCCGCCGTTGAAGCGCTCGTCGATGATGGCGCCTTTCCGGTCCTGCTGCGCGAAGTAGTACCGGTTGAAGCTCGTGTAGCCGGGCTGTCCGGTGTTCGGCACGTAGACATACGCCAACTGGCCGGCGGAGAGCGTGTCGACCAGCCGGCGGTTCGATTCGACCCACGCGCGCGTGCGCAGCCCCTGCTCGCTCGCGACGGGCACAACCGTCACCTGCCGCGCGCCGTCCGCGACGGGCCGGCTATTCACCGTCAGCACGGTCTGGCGGTTCGCCGTGCCGTTGAGCAGGCGGTAAATGCTGTCGGGCGCGCGCAGATCGACGCCGTCGACGGCGAGGACGTAATCGCCTGTCGACACGTCGACGCCCGGCGTGGCCAGCGGCGCCCGCAGGTCCGGGTTCCAGCTCTCGGTGTCGTAGATGCGCGTGATCCTGTAGCGGCCGGCGTCGATGGCGAAGTCGGCGCCGAGCAACCCGCCCGGCGACGAGGGCACCGGGGGCATGTCGCCGCCGCGCACGTATGAATGGCCGATGGCAATCTCGGCGCCCATGTTGTCGAGCAGGTAGTTCAGGTCGGCGCGGTGGCGCACGTGCGGCAGCAACTGCCCGTACATCTGCTTCATCTTCGGCCAGTCGGTGCCGTGCAGGTTCGGCACGTAGAGGTAGTCGCGCTGCTTGCGCCAGCCCTCGTTGAAGATCTGCCTGAACTCCTCCTTCGGGTCGAGGTTCATGCGGAGCGTGGCAGCGATGCGCCCCTGGCCGGCTGTTGGGGGCGCCTTGTCGGCATCCACGAGAAACAGTCCCGGCGCTGCCGGCTGACCGGGAGCGGCCGCTCCGGCCCCGCGCCCGCCGCCTCCCGCCGCGCGATAGAGCAGTTTCCTGCCGTCCGCGCTCACCGCGAACGCCGCAACGCCCTGGGCAAACGGCGCCGCCCGCCGGTCGCTCAGGCGGTACCGGTGAAGCGTGCTGCCGCCGCCCGCGGCCGACGCCTCGAGGTAGAAGACTGTGCCGGCTGCACCCGGGCGCAGCAGCGCATACGGCCGGACTGGCACGCCGGAGATCGCGAGTATCCGCTGCGGCAGGCCGTCGAAGTCGATCTGCACGGTGAGGGGCGCCTTCGGCGACGTTTTCGCGCCGGCCGCCGGTTCCGCCTGCTCGCCTGCCGCCTGCGCGGCCGGCTCGGGTCCCCCGCCCCGGCCGCCGGAACGGCCGGGCCCCGCCGATCCGCCTTCCTCGTCGCTCTCGGGCAGCAGGGGACTCGGCTCGCCCTTCTTCAGCACCATGAGGTACAGCCCGAACGTTTCTTCGCGGTCGTACGACGTCATGTCGAGCCACTGCGACCGGAGGCCGTAGTCGGTGGACGCCAGGAACCACAGGTACTTCCCGCTCGCGTCGAACACGGGGTACATCGCGTCGGCAAGCCCGTCGGTGACCTGTTTCGTTTCACCCGTGTCCACGTTCGTGACAAAGACCGCGCGGTAGAGCGACCTGAGCCGTGAGGCGTACGCCACCCATTTCGAGTCGGGGCTCCAGACGGGCGCAAGCGTCCGCTGCGGCACCATCCACGGGTCGTGTCCCACGATCTTCGCCTCGCCGCTCTCGACGTCGAGCACCCACACCTTCAGGTTGGTATCGTGATAGAGCATCTTCTTCGAATCCGGGCTCCACGACGGCGTGTAGTAGTGCGTCGGATTCGGCAGCGCGAACTCTCGCGGCGGCTTCAATCCGTCCTGTTCCTCGACGACCAGCCGGTACTCGCCTGACTTGTCGCTGAAGTACGACACGTACTTCCCGTCGGGAGACCACGCGGGGTCGCGCTCGGCAGACCCGCTCGATTGCGTCAGGTTCCGCGCGTCGCCCTTCTCGGCTGGAATCGTGAAGATCTCGCCGCGCGCCTCGGCGACGATGCGCTTGCCGGTGGGAGAGAGCGCGAGGTTCGTCATCCGCGAGGTGACGTCCTCCCAGCGGGGCATCATCCACGGGAAGTCGCCCGTTGCCGTGATCTCCACGATGCGCGCGCTGCCGGATTTCGGGTCGAGCAGGTGGATCGCGCCCGCCTGCTCGAAGACGACCGCGCCGGCGTTCGCGTCGAGCGCCTTCACGTCGAAGTCGCGAAACGTCGTGACCTGTGCGAGGCGCTTCGTCCTGGTGTCGAACGACCAGACGTTGGCCACCTCATCGCGATCCGAGATGAAGTACACGGTGTCGCCGACCCAGGCGGGGTCCTTGTCCCAGGAATCAGTCCAGGGCGGCGTCACCAGGTCGTGCGTCTTGAGGTCCACGATCCAGACCGGCCGGTTCTGTCCGCCGCGGTAGTTGCGCCGCTCCTCGTCCCAGGACGTATTCATCCGGTACGCGACCCGCGTCCCGTCGGGCGAGATCTTGCCCTGGTACGCGCGCGGCAGCGGCAGCGGCTCACTGATGCCGCCCGAGGCCGGCACTGTCCAGAAACGCGGCGCCCCGCTCGGCGCCCACGTGGCGCGGCCCGACGCGAACAGCACCGCCTTGCCGTCGGGCGTCCACCCCTGCACGGCATCGCCGCCCGGGTGCCAGGTGAGCCGGCGCGGTTCTCCGCCCGACGCGGGCACGACATAGACGTCCGTGTTGCCCGCGTAATCGGCGCTGAACGCGATCATCGAGCCGTCCGGCGAGAAGTGCGGGTTCGTCGTCTGGCCCTGGAAACTCGTGATCCGCCGCGCCAGGCCGCCGGAGCGCTCGACGGTCCAGATGTTGTTGGCGTACACGAAGGCGATGTGCGTGGCGCTTACCGTGGGCGTTCTGAGCAGGCGTGTGGGCGAATCGCCGGGGGCCGCGGCCAGCGTGGCGGCGAAGGCGGCGAGAGCGGCGAAGCCCAGCCAGAGCGTCGTTCGACGGGCGCGGCGAAGCAGGAGTGTGAGCATGAGGGAGTCCTCGTGGGTTGGCGGCGGCCACGGCGCCGCGCGGTCGCGCGTATGCTACCACGCCCGATTCACGGGCGCGGCCGGGCTGGCCCGGGAATTGCTGTTCACAGCCTGTAGCCGGGCGGCGGCCGAACCGAAACAGTAGCCATGCGGCACCACCCGGCCCCGGCAGCACCGATGAATCGAATCCTGACCTGTCCACACTGCGGCCCGACGCTCACCGAGGCCCGGCTCCGCTGCGATCGCTGCGGCCGCGAACTCGTATACATCTCCGAAGCCGAGTTCACGAACCGCCAGCTCGCCGCCGAAGCCGATGCCTCGACGCCTTCTCGCACGCGGCGCGCCGGGCTCTGGATCGGCGTCTCCGCCGCCGCCGCCGTCGTGGTGGCGATGGCGGGCCTCACGGTGCCAGGGCGGCTCTCTCCTGCATCTCCGCCGCCGGATTCGTCGATGCAGATGGCCCCGCAGCCGCCCGCAGCGCTTTCCGCGCCGGCGGCCGCCGTGGGACGCACGGCCGCGTCACCCCCGTCCCACGCGCCGGTCGAAGCGGTCGAGCCCGGCAACCTCGCCGCGGCGCTCGAGCGTTACCGGGCGGCGCTGGCGGAGAAGCCCGCCGACGCGGAGTTGCTCGCCAATGTGGGCCAGATTCTCGTGGCCATGGACAGGCCCGCCGACGCGGTGCCGTTCCTCGAACAGGCGGTCGAGGCCGAACCATTCAGCGTCGTCGCTCGTTTCGATCTCGCGGTCGCGTATGGCCGCAGCGGACTCCTGAAGGAGGCCGTGGAGCAGTACGAGAGTCTGGTTCAATCGGGCGATGCCGACATGAGGGTGCATCACAACCTCGGTTTGGCGTTGCGCCAGCTGGGCCGCAACGGGGAGGCGGCAGCGGCGTTCGAGAGGGCGACCGCCATGGAGCCAGCCGGGGCGCCCGCCTGGCTGGGGCTGGCGCTGAGCCTCGAGGCCGACGGCCGCCGTAGCGAGGCGGCAACCGCCCTCGAACGCTACTTGGCGCTGGAGCCGGCTGCGGCCGACGCCGATAACGTCCGTGCGCGAATCGTGCGGCTGCGAGGGACGGCCGAACCGGCTGCGCCGGGCGCGGACGCCGGCAGCGAACCGGCGGGCCGGCGGCCGTAGCCGGCGATCGCGCGGAATCGAGGCTACGGAATCGTCGCCGCGGTCACGGATCCGTGGCTGCCGAACGCGTGTCCGCGAGCCGGCCAGTGGTGGCCGAGGCAGGCGCAGGCGGCAACCGGGTCGCATCCGGCCTGCCCCGCGGGCCGACGCCAAGGCAGTGTGTTTGCATGAGTACCCAGGCCATGCCGTCAGAATCACGCCAGACTCGCCCCGCTTCGGCCCGCATCCAGGGTGAGGGGGGCTTCTCGCTCGTCGAAGTCCTCGTCGCGTCCGCGGTGCTCATGACGGGGCTGATCGCCGTGGCGCAGATGTTCATCGCGAGCACCCACCAGAACATGGAGGCGCGGCGGGTCACGACGACCGCGGTGCTGGCCCAGCAGAAGATCGAGCAGCTTCGGGCGCTGGCCTGGGGCTTCGACGAGTTCGGCCTGCCGGTCAGCGATTTCTCGACGGATATCGCCGTGACGCCGCCGGTCCCCGCTGGCGGCGTGGGACTGCAGGCCTCGCCCGACTTCTCGCTCTTCACGTCTGCGACCGGGTATGTGGACTACCTCGACGCCTTCGGCGCCTGGGTCGGGACCGGGACCACGCCGCCGGCGAATGCCATCTACGTCCGGCGCTGGTCGGTTGATCCTCTGCCGACGAACCCGAACAACACGCTGGTCTTCCAGGTGCTGGTCGGCCGGATCTCTCCGTCCGGGCCGCCGACCGATCTTGGGAGGCAGGTCAGCCTCAAGACCAGGAAGTCGATCTAATGGACAGACGTGACGCCGGGTTCACGCTCGTCGAGATGATCATCGCGATGGCGGTGATGCTGCTCATTCTCGGAGGGGTGTTCCAGGCCTTCAACCCGTCGCTGGGATCGTTTCAGACGCAGCCCGAGGTGGCCGACATGCAGCAGCGGTTGCGCGTCGGCACGGACCGCCTCTACAACGGCATCGTCGTCGCAGGCGCCGGCATCTATTCCGGGGCCGCCGTCGGCACCCTCGGCCAGTTCTTCGCGCCGGTGCTCCCGTACCTCGTCGGACCCCTCCACAACGACCCGGGGAGCGGCGTCTTCTTCCGGGACGACGCGATCACGATCTTCCACGTGCCGACCACGGCCTCGCAGTGCACCATCCGCGACAAGATGCCGCAGCCCTCCTCCGAAGTGAAGGTGAACGCCGAGCCCGGCTGTCCGGCCAACGACCCGCTGTGCGGGTTCGAGCAGGGCATGCGGGTCATCATCTTCGACGAGACCGGCAGCTTCGACTTCTTCACGATTACGGCCGTCCAGAGCGATGCGCTGCACCTCCAGCACAGGCCGCCCATCAACCCCGAGGACTTCTCAAAGGCCTACGACGTCGGCGCGGTGATCTCGCAGGTCAACACGGATGCCTACTACTGGCGCCAGGATCCCGCCACGAACACGTTCCAGTTGATGCACTACGACCTGTTCAGCAACGACGTGCCGCTCATCGACGATGTCGTGGCGCTGCGGTTCGAGTACCTGGGCGAGGCCGCGCCCCCTGTGCTTCGCGCGCCGGTGACGGACCCGGTGGGGCCGTGGACCAGCTACGGTCCGAAGCCGCCCGCGCTCGGCGTGGACGTGACCGGCGACTCATGGCCCGCCGGCGAGAACTGCACCTTCACGGTGGACGCGAACAGCGGGCAGCACGTGTCGCGCCTGGCGACGCTCGGCGGGCCGGGTACGCTGACGGGGCTCACCGCGGCCCAGTTGTCCGACGGGCCGTGGTGCCCGGATGCGGCCAACGTCAACCGGTACGACGCCGACCTGCACCGGGTCCGGCAGATTCGCGTGACGTTCCGCGTCCAGACCGGCGTGGCCGTTTTGCGGGGGCCAGCCGGCGTGCTGTTCAACCGCGCGGGAACAGGGCGGATCTCGACCCGCCTGGTGCCGGACCAGGCCGTGCAGTTCGACGTCACCCCGCGCAACCTCAATCTGGGGCGGTAGCGACATGACGAGAACCACAATCACCCGAAGCCTGGCGGCGCGCCTGGGAGACGAGCGCGGGTCCGCCCTTGTCGTCGCGCTCCTCTCGCTGCTGCTGCTGACCGCGCTCGGGCTCGCGCTGACGCTCACGACGACCACCGAGACTGCGATCGCGGCGAACCAGCGGATGGGCCAGGAAGTGATGAACGCCGCCGACTCGGCGATCGAGCGCGCGATGCAGGACCTGCTCGCCATCCCCGACTGGAACCGCGTCCTGAGCGGCGCCGAGCAGTCGAGCTTCGTCGACGGCAGTCCCGGCGGCGCCCGCGCGCTGCCGGACGGGTCGACCATCAACCTGACGGAGATCGCGAACCTCGCCAGTTGCGGCCGCACCGCGTCCTGCAGCAGCGCCGACATCGCCACGAATTCCCCGGAGCGCCACTGGCTGACGAACAACCCGGTCTGGCAGCTCTACGCATACGGCCCGGCGACGGACCTGCTGCCCTTTACCACCGAGAATTCGCCCATCTACATCGTGGTCATGGTCGGCGACGATCCGTCGGAGACCGATGGCGATCCTCTCACCGACGGCAACACGGCTGCCAACCCGGGCAGCGGCGTGCTGTCGCTCCGCGCGGAGGCCTTTGGCCCGCACGGGACGCACCGCATCCTGGAGGCAACCGTGGCCCGGACGGTCAGCACGGGGCTGGAGCGCGGCTACGTCGGGCAGCGCGGACAGGACGAGCAGAACCGCCGCGCGCGGAAGGCGTCGGTGCAGACGCCGGGCAAGGCGCTGACGGCCCAGCAGCTGACCATGACCACGGGCGCCGTGCAGTAGGAAGGAACACATGGAACCGCGCATGACGAACCGGCGACTGGTTTCCCGCGCGCGCCGTGTGGCGGTTGCCGCCGCGATCTGTGCGGCCGCGCCGTTGATCGCTCCGCCGAGCGCCTTCGCCCAGCTCGACCCGCTCCTGTTCCTGCAGCGGAGCCAGCCGAACGTCATCATCGCGGTGGACGTGGCGAACCGGATGCAGTTCGACGGCAATGGGACGTACTACGACCCGTACGACTACTCCGAGACGGCTGCGGCGTGGGAAGCCCTGCTCGGCGTCGCGCCGGGCGCGACGAAATACCGCCGCGCGTACCGGTCGCTGGTCGAACTGCCCCCGTTCTCCTCGGACCAGTACACCGCAGCGAGGATCGACACCCTCGACGACACCAGTCCCCTGTTCAGCGCGTTCTGGTCGCGGACGCGGCTGGCCGTGGCGCGCGCCGGGCTGCTGACCGCCGTCCGGAACAATGCCCGCGTGGCCCGCTTCGGCCTCGTGAAGATGCGCCAGTTGAACCCGCGCATCGGCGAACGGGCCAACGAGGGGCCCGTCTGGGTGACCGACCTGTCGCAGCTCGGCCCGACTCCGTCGGGCGCGACGGACGGGCGCTGGCGGATCACGACGACCGTCGTGGACACCGCAAACGGGTCGATCGGAGTGACCGCTGCGCCGGTGGTCGCCGCTGATTCCGCGGGGGCCAGCACGGCGGTGGCGACATATCTCAGCCGCGCCGTCAACCAGTCCGGCGCGCTCGTTCCGGCGGGGCGGGATACCGACACAGCGGTCGACGCCCCGGTTGCCAGGCTGATCGACGACGCGCGGGCGGAGGCGGCGAGGCTGATCGCCGCCGACACGCAGTGCCGGAACACCGTCGTGATCCTGGTCGTCGGGGGCGGCGAAGGCACGACCGTCGCCGGGGCCGATCCCGCGGTGCGGGCCGCCACGTTCCTGAACGTCAACGGCCGGCGCGTGCCGATCTACGTCATCGCCATCGCGCCTCCGGTGGCCTCGGTCCCGACGCTTCAGGCGATTGCCCGCAATTCCGGCGGCGGGTACTTCGAAATCACGCAGAGCATGATCACCGCCGTGCCGCTCGGCATGGCCGTGCCCGAGGTGACGCGCGCGGCCAATGCCGCCGTCCAGCACGCGTTCGCCGCCCCGGCCGACGTGAACACGGCGCCGACCGCGGCGCTGCCTCTCGGCCCGCAGACCGAGTCGCAGACGGCCAGCCCGATTGTCGGCACCGTCAACCTCGAGAACGCGCGGGACATCAACGGCCTGACCCTGCCGAACACCGTCATCTACACGCCGGCCGGCACCAAGGTCCCCCAGCGGGCGAACGTGATGATCACGTCGGGCCTGGCGCTGCCCGGGTTCGAGGGCCGGCTTCGCGGGTTCCGGATGTACGAACCCGAGGTCGACCCGACCAGGCCCTACGGCTGGGCGTTCGTGACTTCGGGCACGCGCCTGTGGGTCTCGACGCTGCCCGCGCCCGACCAGCGCAACATCTACACGACGCTGCCGACCGGCGGCATGGTCGCGCTCAACGCGGCGAACGCCGTCCTGCTCGCGCCTTATCTCACCTCGATTGACGCCGCCGGGCTCATCCGGCAGGTCCGCGAACAGCCGCTCGGCGCGATTGTCGACTCGACGCCGGCGATTCTCGATCCGCCGTCGCTGGACCCGCCGCCGGATCCCGACTACCCCGCGTTCGCGGCGGCCGGCGTGAACAGGCGAACGCTCGTCTTCGTGGGCGCCAACGACGGCATGATGCACGCCTTCGACGCGCGGACCGGCATGGAGGTGTGGGCGTACGTGCCGTTCAACCTGCTGCCGAAGCTGCGCGCGCTCAGAGAAGGCCAGCCGGTGGGATCGTTCAACTACTACGTGGACAGCTCGGCCAAGATTGCCGACGTGAAAGTTGGCGGCACCTGGCGCACCTACCTGATGTTCGGCCAGGGGCCCGGCGGCACGTACTACCAGACGCTCGACATCACGCTCAGCGACATGGCCTCGAGCCTTCAGCCCGACAACGACAATACGTCGGCGCTGCTGTCGTTCTTCAGCCAGGCCGATCGCATCGAGCACGTGTGGAGCTTCCCGGCGCGCACCAGTTTCGACGTCTCGCTGGCCCCGTACGGCGACATCTCCCTCGGCGCGTCGGCCGTCGAGAAGTCCGTGGGCGAGACGTGGTCGGATCCGGCCGTCGGCCAGGTGGAGAGCAGCGAGAGCGACTGGGTGGCCCTGGTCGGCTCCGGCTTCCTGCCGCGCACGCGCGAACTGGCGCCCAATCGCCTCGGCAACACCAGCGGCACGACGTTCTACCTCCTCAAGATGGAGGACGGCACGGTACTTGACAGCGTCAACGTCGGCAGTGATGCCGTGGCAGAGAATGTCGACAGCTGCGCGGTCGCGAACGACTGCCGACGCATGAAAAACGCCCTGCAGGCCGACCCGGTGGCGACTGGCCCGCCGAACACGCGCTACATCTCGAAGGCGTACATCGGCGACCTCGACGGCCGCGTGTGGCGGTTCAACCTCGGCCTCGGCGTCTCGAAGATCCCCGGGTTCACCGCGGCGCCGATCAAGCTCTTCGACGCCACGAACACGCACCCGATCTTCGCGTCGATGGCGTCGGTCAACGTCGGCGGCTCCCAGGACTATCTCTTCTTCGCGAGCGGCAGCGACTCGCTCCCGTCGAACGGCGTGAGCCAGTCGTACAAACTGTTCGGCGTGCTGGACATTGGCGGCACGGGGGTCCAGAAGTTCGCCGTCCCGCTCGAGGCGGTCGATGGGGCCGGCGGCGACGAGAAGCCGTCGACGTTCCCCGCGGTAGCCGGCGAGATCATCTTCTTCTCGACCACCACGTTCCGGCCCACGGCGCCCTGCACGGAGCCGACGGCGAACCTGTATGCGCTGACGTTCCTCGGCGGCGCGGCCTACGACACCAACAACAGCGGCAACCTGACGTCGACCGATACCGTGAAGATCAGGTCCACGGCCACCGGGCGCGCGACGGCACCCTTCGTCGTCGATGAGCACCTCGTTTTCGCGTCGGGCGACAAGGTGGAAATCCTCGGCGACCCGAGGGACTACAACAACGGGTTCGGGCAGGTGGGCGTCCGGATCCTCTCCTGGCGTCCACGGCGGTGACGGACATGACCGAACAGGGCCGTCGTACGCGGGCGGGATTCACGCTGGTCGAGCTGCTGATGGTCGTGGCCATTTTCGCGATCATGGCGGCCCTCGCCATGCCGCAGCTGGGCCGGGCGGTCGAGGCCTACCGGCTCGGCATCGCCACGAGGGAGATGGAGCGGGAACTGCAGACCGCGCGGGTGAAAGCGGTTACCTCCAACCGTCCGGTCCGGGTGTTGTTCAACTGCCCGGCCGCCGGCCAGTTCCGGCGCGTCGAGATGCTGGGCGAGCCCGGGCTGCCCGATGCCCGTGACAATCAGCTCACCCGCTGCGATCCCACGACGTTCCCGTATCCGGCGCCGGACGCCGATCCGCTGACGCGGCCCAATCACGACGGCCCGCTGCACTGGCTGCCCGAGGGCGTGATCCTGGGCGGCATCGGCGGCGTCGAGTTCCGCCCCGACGGCACGGCCCGCAGCGACGACGCGGGAGGGACGGTCAACTGGACGGACATCCCGGTGACCGGTGTCTCGGCCACCGTGACCAAGAACAGCCTGTCCCGGACCGTCACCATCAACGGCATGGGCCGGGTGCACATCGTCCGGCCGTAGACGGAGCGCCGGGGTTCGGCGACGCTGAGCCGTCGGACGCGGGTCCTGTCCGAGGCGTTTCCATGTGTCCTCGCGTGAACGTCGCCTGTCCTCGCTGCGGGCACATGGAAAGCACCTCGGCCACCCACGTCCGACAGCCGTGAATCGCGGCGTGACGCCCGGTCAGCGCTTCCGCAGGTTCCACTCGAAGAACGTCCAGGTACGGTTCCAGGAGTCGATCTGGTCGGGTGAATCCACCCGCTGCAGCGTCTTCGGGTCGACACGGCGGCTGAAGGCGTGGCCGACGCTCGATCCCCAGGGCGCCGGATCCACGTAGGTCTTCGTCTCCGCCAGGTCCGGCTTCCGCGACCGCAGCGCATCCACAATCTGCTGGTCTTCGACGTAGTTCACGTCCGTGTCGTTGGTGGAGACGTGCACGAGGACCGGCACCTGCAGCTTGTCCACGTGGTAGAGGGGCGAGCGCGCGATGTAGATCTCGGGCTTCTCGAAGGGCAGCCCCTGGATGCGCTTCTGCGTGGCGAAGTCCCACTGGTACGACGGCCCTTTCAGCGACAGGCGGAAGAGGAGGTTCGTCACGGGCACTATCGCCGCCCCCGCCGCGAACGGGTGCTTCTCGCGGAAAATCGACAGCAGCGTGATGTAACCGCCGTGGCTCCAGCCCATGATCCCGATTCGCGCGGGATCGACGTGCGGGAGCGTGGCCAGGTAGCCCGCCGCCGACATGCTGTCGTCGACCTCGTAGCCGCCGTAGTCGATCTCCTTGTGATAGGCCTCGCCGTAGCCGATGCTTCCACGGTAGTCGGGGGCGATGACGACGTAGCCGCGTTCGATGGCCTCCTTGACGAAGGGGAAGTAGGTGAGGCCCCAGTTGCCGTGCACGCCCCCGTGCACCCACACCATGGCGGCATGCGCCTTCGGGCCTTGCGTGCTAATCGGCTGGAAGAGGTACGCCGGGATGTCGAGGTCGCCGACGCTGCTGCGATACGACACCTTCTGAAAGTCGATGATGCCCTTGCACAGCTCCGCGTAGCGCGCCTCGGCGGCGACCCGGGCGTCGATGTCGCGCTGGAAGTCCCGGCCGAGGGACTGGTGCGCCGGGTCCTTCGAGACATAGAGCTGCCGGGCCCGGGCCGGGTCCATCGGGACCTGCAGCCGGGGATTCTGCCGGGGAGTCGAGGCGGCGGCCGGCTGCTGGGCCGGCGGAGCCTGCGCGGCCTGCGTGAAGGCCGGCCCGGCTGCGACGGCCACGAGAAGCACGGCGAGCAGGAACGCCTGCCGGGGGCGGAGCGTGGCGGGATGATTCAGGACGGGCATGGTGGCCTCCAGCGGTGCGTGCACTGGCGGCACACTATACCAGACGCGGAGGCACTACTTCGGAATGACGACCTTCTCCTCGGTCTTCACCTGGAAGCGCCGGAACTTCGAGTAGCGCGCGGTGCCTTCGATGAGCGGCTCGAGGCGCGGCACGCCGGACAGCGACCGCTGCGTCAGCATGCGGTAGGTTTCCTTCATCTCGCCGGGCACCCACATGCCCAGCGCCGGGTCGTGGCGGAACGACACGACGATCTCGCCCGTCGACCCGTGCTCCTCGATCTTCAGGGCGGTTTCGACGATCGCCCCCGTGACTTCCTCGACGACAAACCAGCCCTTGGCGTCGACGTCGTTGCCCTGGTTGTCGGTGATGATCGTCGGGAAGACCCGCTCCTCGAATTCCACGCGCCACGCCTCGACCCCGGCCACCCTTCGCTTCCCGGCGAGGCGGAAGGTGAAACGGGGCCGATTCTCAGGCTGCAGGAACCGCAGCAGGAACAGGGGCACGTTGATGTTGCGCTCGACGATGCCGAGGTTGTAGCGTGCGCCCTCGTCCTGGATCGCCTGCAGCTGCGCCGAGATGTTCGCGCCCGGCTCCAGAAACAGCCGCCTGAGCCGGTCGTCGCGATCCCGCACGGCGACGCCATTGACTTCGTACACGTCGCGGAACGAGACCCACATCGGCGACTCATCCGGCTTCACGAGCAGGTAGTCGGAGCGCAGCCGCACGTTGTTGCCCCGCGACGACTGGCGGAACTCCTCTTCGGCGACAAGGCCCGAGTACTGGCGCTCGTAGGCTTCGACGTAGTCGATGAGCCGCGCCATCGCCGTCTGCAATTCAGCGTCGCGGGCCGATGGCGCCCTGGGCGGGCGGGCCGCCGCGCCGGTCCCGGCCCCGCCCGCTGCGGCAGGGGCATCCGCGTCGGCAGCGGGAGCCGGCGCTGCGGCAGGGACATCCCCGGGATCCGCCGAGGGCATCAGCCACGCGGGCGCGCGCACGCTCAGCCCGCGGCCGGCCACCTCGACGCGGAGCGCGTGCCGCCTGCCGTCGGCGTCCGCGGCGGAGGGCTCGAGCTCCACGACGTAGCACGCGGCCAGTTCCGACACGATGCGGTTCACGACGCGTTCCGGGTTCCGTCCGGGCGAGACCACCGTGCCGCCCGTGGAGCGCGCCAGCGCGTCGAGCGGAGCCGCCTGCAGGTTCAGGCGCGCGTTGTCCCGGGGACCGGGCATCGTGAACACGTGCACCGTCGTGCGGGCGGCCACGGCGGCCGCGGAGACATCGGTGACCTGCGCGAGCGAGGGGGCAGCCAGGCCGGCCGAGAAGAGCGCGACCACCTTGCGGCCCGGAACCGTTCGAAGGGCATCCAGCAGGCCGGCCAGCCCGTTGAGGGTTCCCCCCGCCTCGGCCGGCTGGGCCTCCCGCATGTCCGGCACGGGGGTCGCAACGGGCGCCGGGTCCGCCGTGCGCTCACGATCGGGATCCGTGACCGCCGCATCGGTAAAAGCGGGAAGCGCCGGAATGTCGGGTTGTGCCAGGACAGACGGCGCAATCTGACCGGCCGCGCTCGCCAGCGTCTCGCGGGCGACGGGCTGCTCGGTGGCTAGCGCGAGCATCTGGTCGCGCTGGAACGGCAGGAGCACCACGGCCAGGCGATCGGCCATGCCCAGACGATCGAGCAGGGCCCTGCCGGCATTGACCGCAGTCCGCTCCTCGCCTCGCACGAGGCCGGCCTGATCGACGACCAGGATGACGTTCCTGATGGGCTCGGCCGCGAAGGCGAGGGGGCCGGCGGCCCGCGCCAGCCGGGCGGCAGCATCGGTTGAGGCGCCAGGGCCGCGGCTGACGCGCCGCAAGGCCAGCACGCGCCTGGGTTTGCCGTCGACAGAGACGGTCACGTTCGCCGGGTTGAGCGTTTCGGGCGCGCGCCCGTCGCGATCGACGACGACCATGTCGAAGGAGATTCCCGGCGCGTCGGCAGGCACCTGAGGCGCCCACGCTCCGGCGCCAGCCGCACCGAGGCCTGCCGAGGCCGTCAGAAGGAGGGCCGCGGTGCGCGCGGCCAGCCGCGCGGATCGCGCGTGCAGCATCATCACAACGTAACCGTGGTGGCTTTCGTCCGCCGCCGGGATCCCCGGCTGCCCCGGGCGGCGCGGGCCGGCTGAAGGCTCAGCGGCTGGTCTTCCTGGGCCTGGTAGGCGGCCGAGTGCAGCAGGTGGCGGTTCATCAGCGCCTCGGCCTGGTCGATCTCGTGCTTGCGGATCGCCTGGTAGATGCCCCGGTGCAGGTCCGCGGCATCGCGCAGGTTGCGGTCGGTGGCGCGCGCGGCCGTGTCGCGCCGGTGCTCGTAGTAGAGGGCCGACACCATCTCGACCAGCGACGCGAGGATCCGGTTGCCTGATGCGGCAGCCACCGCGCGGTGAAAGCGGATGTCGTGGACGAGGAACTCCTGGGGATCTTCGATCGACGCAAACAGGCTGGCCACCTCCTCGGCGATCGAGGCCAGGTGCTCGGCGCTGGCCCGCTTGGCCGCGAGGCCGGCGGCGCTGACCTCGAGCACGCGCCGCGCCTCGTACATCTCCTCGCGCGGCAGGCCGTGCAGTGCAGCCAGGAAACGCAGGGGCTCGCTGCCGAGCGTGGGCGGCCCGTCGGGGATGTAGGTGCCGGAGCCGTGCCGCGACTTGACGACGCCCATCGCCGAAAGCGCCCGCAAGCCGGCGCGAATCGTGGGCCGGCTCACGCCGAGCTCGGTCGAAAGTTCCCGTTCGGCGGGGAGCCGGTCGCCGGGGCGGAGCTCGCCTCGCGCGATAAGGTCCCTCACGTAGGTGATCACGTGCTCGGTGCTGTCTTTCGGGCTGATGGCCATAGGCGATCCCGCGTCTGGGGATCATCTTCAGTATACTCCTGCCGCCGCCGGCGGGCCGCCCGGGTGTCTCGATTGGACAGTCCACTTTGGCATCCGGGCCGATCCCGGGAATGCCGGGCCAACGGGCCAACCTGCGCGTCGAACAAATGCTTGACGCCGATTTCCTGCAATGGTATTCATTCCCCAGCACAAAAGTGGTCAGACCAGGTTGGTCTGCCGGGCAGGACTCTCCATGACGACATCCGCGTCCTCCGCACCCAATCAGCGCGTCGGGTACTACCGCTGGGTCATCTGCGCGCTGCTCTTCTTCGCCGCGACGGTCAACTACATCGACCGGCAGGTGATCGGCATCCTCAAGCCGACGCTCCAGCTGGAATTCGGCTGGAGCGAGATGGACTACGCGGACATCGTCTTCTCGTTCCAGATTGCCTACGCCGTGGGGCTCATCCTGGCCGGCCGCCTCATCGACAGGCTGGGCACCCGCATCGGGTTCGCCATCGCGATCGTCATCTGGAGTGTGGCGGCGATGGCTCACGCCGAGGCGACCTGGTTCGGGCCGGGGGTGGCCGCGCTGCTGGGCATGTTCGGCCTCGCGTACTCGGCGTCGGTGGCGGGATTCATGGCCGCCCGCTTCATGCTCGGCCTCGGCGAAGCCGGGAACTTCCCGGCGTCGATCAAGGCGGTGGCGGAGTGGTTCCCGAAGAAGGAGCGGGCGCTCGCCACGGGCATCTTCAACTCGGGCACGAACGTCGGCGCGCTGCTGTCGCCGCTGGCCGTGCCGTGGATTACCGTCAACTACGGCTGGTACTGGGCGTTTGTCGCCACCGGGTTCATCGGGTTCATCTGGCTCGCGCTGTGGTGGCCGATGTACCGCCGCCCGGAGGAGCATCCCCGGGTCAGCCCGTCCGAACTGGCCCACATCCAGAGCGATCCCGCGGACCCGCCCGGCAGGGTGCCGCTGCGCGACATCCTGCCGCACCGGCAGACCTGGGGGTTCGCCATCGCGAAGTTCATGACCGACCCGATCTGGTGGCTGTACCTCTTCTGGGTCCCCGACTTCCTCCACCGCAACCACGGCATCGACCTGCAGCACATCGGCCCGCCGCTCATCGCGATCTATCTCATCGCAGACGTGGGCAGCATCGGCGGCGGCTGGCTGTCGTCGGCGCTGCTGAAGCGGGGCTGGAGCGTCAACGCGGCGCGCAAGACGGCCATGCTGGTGTTCGCGCTCGCGGTGGTGCCGATTGTTTTCGCCTCGAGGGCCGAAAACCTCTGGGTGGCCACGCTGCTGGTCGCGCTGGCGGCCGCCGCGCACCAGGGCTGGTCGGCGAACGTCTTCACGCTCGTGTCGGACACGTTCCCCCGTCACGCGGTGGGCACGGTCGTCGGGTTCGGCGGGATGGCGGGCGCCGTCGGCGGCATGTCGATCGCCAAGCTGACGGGGTTCATCCTCGAGTCGACGGGCAGTTATATGCCGGTGTTCCTGATCGCGGGCTCGGCCTACCTCATCGCGCTCACGATCGTGCACCTGCTGATGCCGAAGCTGGAGCCGGTCGCGCTGACACCGCGTTCCTCCAGATCGTGAGGCTGCACCGTGAACGCCACGACAGAATCTGAGCGCCGGGGAGATGCGGGACGGGAAGCGCGATTTGCGCAGGTGCTCGACCGGGGCGGATTCACCCTTCGCCCGGAGTCGCACGCGGCCAGCGGAGCCGCCGACTGGGCGATGGCGCACGCGCCGTCGGGGGCCCGGCTGCTGGTCGTTCCAGTCGTCTCGCGGGCGGACCTGCTGGCGGACTTCGACGGCGAACGCGGCGAGCACGACGGCGCGCCGTTCCTCGTGGGGCCGACCACGGCCCGCAATGCCGCCGCGCTCCGCCGCCATCTCACATGGCTCGAGCCCCGGTTGCTGCCGTCTGGCACGTCGGCGGGATTCGGCGACCGCCTCGGCCTGGCGACCTTCGGCCACGTGCGGGCGCTCCGGGCCGCCGGCGGCTCCATCGCCCCCGTTTTCGCCCAGCAGTCGATCCGCGAGATGACGCGCACGGCGCGGTCGCCCCAGTCGGTGATTGACGACGCCACGTGGGGCAGCTTCGAGGCGGGATGGCAGGGCGGGCAGGGCGCCGACGCGGATCATCTCAAGACGCCCGGCGACATCACGGCCTGCGCCGATGCCGGCTTCACGATGTACACCATCGACCCGGGCGAGCACGTGAGCCGCGACGCGGATACCGCGGCGCCCGGCGAGCTCCGCGCGGCGTGGGACGCGCTGCCGTGGGACAAGCTCGAGGACAGCCCGGCCTCGATGCGCGCGCGTCTGGCCGGCCGCGCGTTCGACCTCGACGGCCAGTCCGTGCACCTCGACGAGGCCGCGCTGGTGAAGGCGGCCGTGAAGTACGGCCGGGCCGTCGCGCACGTGACGGGGATGTTCCGGCATCTCGCGACGGTGAGGAGCGGCCGTCCCTTCGACCTCGAGGTGTCGGTGGACGAAACCGACACGCCGACCACCCCCGCCGATCACATCTTCGTGGCGTCCGAACTGCGGCGGCTCGGCGTGCGCTGGGCCAGCCTGGCGCCGCGCTTCATCGGCCGGTTCGAGAAGGGCGTGGACTACATCGGCGACCTCGAGGCCTTCGACGCCGACATGCGCGTGCATGCGGCCATCGCCCGCGCGTTCGGGCCCTACAAGCTCAGCCTGCACTCGGGCTCGGACAAGTTCAGCATCTACGAGACGGCCGCCAGGCACACCCGCGGCCGGATCCACGTGAAGACCGCCGGCACGAGCTACCTCGAGGCGCTGCGCGCCATCGCCATGGTCGCACCCGACCTGTTCCGGTCCGTCTATGCCTTCGCGCTGAGCCGGTATGAAGAAGATCGGGCGAGCTATCACGTGTCGGCCTCGCTCGCGCTGGCCCCGGACGCGGATGGCGTGCCCGCCGGAGACGTTGCGGCGCTGCTGGAGCATTTCCATGTCCGGCAGATTCTCCACGTCACCTTCGGCTCGGTGCTGACGGCCAAGCATGCCGACGGCCGCCCGGTGTTCGCCGATTCGATGCGATCGACCCTGCAGGCGCACCCCGAGGTGTATGCCGGCTGCCTCGAGCGGCACTTCGTGCGCCACCTCCGGCCCTTCGCCGGCCGGTGACGCCGGTCCCCCAGGAGACGCCATGCGTCACCCTCGCGTGACTCGCCGGGATTTCCTCACGACCAGCGCCCTTGCCGGCGCCGGCATGCTCGTCGCCCCCGGCCTGCTCGGGCGCGGCGGCGCGCGCGGGCGTCCCGGCGCGCAGGACGCCCATCGCGGCTGGGGCGAGGTGGACGCGATCCTCGCGCGCATCTCGCCGCCCGTGTTCCCGGATCGCGCCTTCCCGGTGACCGACTACGGCGCCGTGGGCGACGGCGCGCGCGACTGCACCGCGGCCTTCCGGCAGGCCATCGCCGCCTGCGCGGACGCCGGGGGCGGGCGCGTGGTGGTCCCGGACGGGCGGTTCCAGACCGGCGCCATCCGCCTCCGGAGCCGGGTCAACCTCCACCTGTCCGACGGCGCGACCATCGCCTTCAGCCGCAACCCGGATCACTACCTGCCAGTTGTCTTTACCCGGTGGGAGGGCGTCGAGTTGATGAACTACTCGCCGCTCGTCTATGCCTTCGAGGAGCGGGACGTGGCCGTCACGGGAAGGGGCACGCTCGACGGGCAGGCGAGCGACGGGCACTGGTGGCCGTGGAAAGGGTCGAAGGCGGTGCCGCCGGAGGCGACGCAGGCGGCGGCGCGCACCAGGCTGATCGAGATGGGCGCCCGCGGCGTGCCGGTGGCCGAACGGGTGTTCGGCGCCGGCTCGAAGCTGCGCCCGAATTTCGTCCAGCCGTACCGGTGCCAGAACGTCCTCATCGACGGCGTCACCATCGTCAACTCCCCGATGTGGGAGATCCACCCGGTGCTGTGCCGCAACGTCACGGTGCGCAACGTCGTCGTCAACAGCCACGGCCCGAACAACGACGGCTGCGATCCCGAATCGTGCCGCGACGTGCTCATCGAGGGATGCACCTTCGACACGGGCGACGACTGCATCGCGCTGAAGTCGGGCCGGAACGAGGACGGGCGCCGCCTCGGCGCGCCGATCGAGAACGTGGTGGTGCGCAACTGCTCGATGAGAGACGGCCACGGCGGCGTCGTGATCGGCAGCGAGGTGTCGGGAGGCGCGCGCAACATCTTCGCGGAACGGTGCCGGATGGACAGCCCGAACCTCGATCGGGCGCTCCGCATCAAGACGAACTCGGTGCGCGGCGGCTTCGTGGAGCACGTCTATATGCGCGACGTGGCGGTGGGTCAGGTGGCCGAGGCCATCGTCACCATCAACCTCTTCTACGAGGAGGGCGACGCCGGGAAGTTCCCGCCGGCGGTCCGCGACATCGACGTGCGCAACGTCACCAGCGGCAGGAGCCAGTACGCGCTGCTGCTGCGCGGATACGCGCACACGCCCGTGCGCGACATCCGCGTGACGGACTGCGCCTTCGACAACGTGGCCAAAGACGACGTCGTCGAGGGCGTGACGGGGCTGACGCTGAAGAACGTCCGTGTCAACGGGGTGGTGCGCAACGAGACCGTCAGCCGGTGACGGGATTCGGAGCGCGGGCTTGTCCGCCTCAAGGAGTCCGATGATGGCCGCTACCTTTCCTCGTCGGAGACGGCTCGCCCGCGCGGCCGCGTTCCTCGTCATGTTCAGCGCCGGCGCGGCTGGCGCCGCAGAGGCGCAGGCCCCGCCCGGGACGGGCGCCCTGCCCGGCCAGCGGCCCGGGCGGGCCGACCCGGCGTTCTCGCAGCCGTCGATCGCGCCGGGCCTGGATTACACCGTGCCCGCGGAGGCCGAGATCAAGGCTGCGCTCGACCGGATCCGCGATCACTTCGTCAGGTCCACGCCGTACCGCATCATCGACACCGCCACAAGCCAGCCCGTGACGGACTTCTCGGCGCCCCTGCGGACAGCCGGCGTCGACAACCGGAACGGCGAGTTCAACGACTGGAGCTACTCGATGGGCGTGGTGCTCGCCGCGATGCTCCAGGTGACCGAGGTCACCGGCGATGCGACGTTCCAGGACTACACCTTCAGGAACTTCGACTTCATCTTCACGCACCTGCCCTACTTCAAGCGTCAGGCGGCGCAGTTCGGTCCGCAGAACCGCGGGTACGGCCGCATGCTCGACATGCGGGAGCTCGACCACTGCGGCGCCATTGGCGCGGCGCTCGTCAAGGCGAACGCCACGCGGCCGGACCCCCGCTACAAGGAGGGCATCGACCTGGCCGCGACGCACATCCTGACCCGGCAGCTCCGGCTGCCCGACGGGACCCTCGCGCGCCCGCGCCCCATGCCGGTGGCCCTCTGGATCGACGACGCCTACATGAGCATCCCGTTCCTGGCTCAGATGGGCAGGACCACCGGCGACGCGAAGTACTTCGACGACGCGGCCCGGCAGGTCATCGGGATGTCGGCGCGCCTGTTCAACCGCGAGAACGGCCTGTTCGATCACTCGTGGTTCGCCGGCATGGACGACGACGCGAGGTTCTACTGGGGCCGGGGCGGCGGGTGGATGATGATGGCCATGGCGGAGCTGCTGAGCGTGCTGCCGGAGAGCCATCCCGATCGCGGAAAGGTGCTCGAGATATTCCGGCGCGGCGCGCGCGGCGCCGCCGAGACCCAGGGAAGCGTCGGCTTGTGGCACCAGTTGCTCGACCGGACCGACAGCTATCTCGAGACGTCGGTGAGCGCCATGTTCACCTTCGCGATCGCACGCGGCGTGAACCGGGGGTGGCTCCCGGCTTCGTACGGCCCGGTCGCCCAGAGCGGGTGGCGGGCCCTCGAGCAGCGCATCAGGCCCGATGGTCAGATCGAAGGCATTTGCGTCGGGACGACCGCGGCGTACGATGCCGCCTACTACTACCACCGCCCGACGGAGCTGCGAGCCATGCAGGGCTACGGCGCCACGCTGATGGCCGGGGCCGAGGTCATCACCATGATCCGGAGTTTCGACATCCGCCGGACCAACAACACCTTCTACTACGACCGGAAGAAACGCTAAAACCGGCGTCACGCGCGGAGACATGCACCATGAAGATCTGGCCGCTCTTTCCACTTCCCCTGCTGTGCATCATGGCATCCGGCCCGACGCTGCCCGCCGCCCCGCCGGGGGCGGCCGTCACGGTGAGAAACGCTCTGGATGTCGCGAGGCCGTCTGAAACGATCGTGCTGACCGGCGCCGCGATCCGGAAGGCGATGGCGGTGGATGATCTGCGGACCATCCACGTGACCGACGATGCCTCGGGCACGGAGCTTGTCGTGCAGCCGATCGACCTGAACGACGACGGCGCGTTCGACGAGGTGATCTTCCAGGCGGACATCGGCCCGGGCGCGGCACGGACGTTCTCCCTGAGCGCCGGCCCGCGGCAGGTCTACACGAAACACCAGTTCAAGGCGTACGGGCGCTTCGTGCGCGAACGCCGCGACGACTTCGCGTGGGAGAACGATCGCGTGGCCCACCGGATGTACGGCAAGGCGCTTGAAACCTGGGCGCAGGAGCCGCTGACAAGCAGCGCCGTGGACGTGTGGTTCAAGCGGACGCGCCGCCTCCTCGTCAACGAGTGGTACATGGTGGACGACTACCACCGCGACCTCGGCGAGGGCGCCGACCTGTACTCGGCCGGCAGGAGCAGGGGCTGCGGCGGGAACGGAATCTGGGACGCGGGCAGGCTCTACACGTCGGCGAACTTCGTCGACTCGAAGGTGTTCGCCAACGGGCCGATCCGGGTGATGTTCGAGTTGACGTACCCGGCGTTCGACGCCGGCGGCGCGCGCGTCACGGAGACCAAGCGGATTACGCTCGATGCCGGCCACAACCTGAACCGCTTCGAAAGCCGCTACGCCGGCACGCCCGCGGCCCCGAACGCGCAGGCAGCGGGCATCAAGAAGGCCGCCGGATCGCTCATCGCCCAGGACAAGGCGCGCGGCCTGCTTCGTACCTGGGAGCCGGTGAAAGCGGACGGCAGCCACTTCGGCTGCGGCGTCGTGGTCGACCCTGCCCGGCTGACGGAGTTCGCCGAAGTGGACGGCAACGTGCTCGCCGTCACGACGCTGTCGGCGGGGAGCGACGTGACGTACTACGCCGGATCGGGATGGGACAGGAGCGGCGACTTCAAGACGGTTGCGGACTGGGATCGCTACCTCGACCAGGCGGCGCTCCGGATCCGATCGCCGCTCGCCGTGACGGTGGCTTCCAGGTAGGCCCTCCCTCGGCGCGCCGCGCCGAAGGCCGTGACCGTGTGAGGAGTCGTGCCATGGGCAGTACACGACAGACCGCGCTGGTGATGCTGGCCGCGATGATGACGATCATGCCGCCGGCGGCGGCCGGCGCGCGCCAGGGTCCACCAGCCGCGCAGACGGCAGGATCGCGTCCTGGGCCGCTGGTTTCGCTCTGGCCGGAAGGCGTGCCGGGCGCGATCGCCGGCGCCGGCCCCGAGGTCGTGACCGACGGCCGCATCAGCAACGTACACGAGCCGTCGCTCACGCCCTATCCGGCGCCGGCCGGCGCGAGGCCCGCCACCGCGATCATCGTGTGCCCCGGGGGCGGCTACAACATCCTCGCGGCCGACCACGAGGGGCGTGCCGTCGCCGAGTGGCTCAATAGCCTCGGCGTGTCGGCGTTCGTGCTGAAGTACCGGCTGAAGGAGTACGGGCACCCCGCGCCGCTGCGCGACGTGCTGAGGGCCGTGAGACTGCTCCGATCCGACGCGCCGCGATGGGGCATCGCGCCGGATCGGATCGGCGTCGTCGGCTTCTCCGCCGGGGGGCACCTGGCGGCCTCCGCGGGCACGCTGTTCGACGAGGCCGACGGCCGGACAGGCGCGGCGCTGGATGCCACCAGCGCGCGGCCGGACTTCATGATCCTCGTCTACCCGGTGATCAGGCTCGCCGGGCCGCACGCCCACGCAGGCTCCGGCAGAGCGCTGCTCGGTGCGATGGCCACACCCGACACGCTCGAGCGCTACTCGCTCGACAGCCGTGTCACGAAAGAGACGCCGCCGGCGTTCCTCGCGCACGGCGGAACGGACACGGCCGTCCCGGCCGAGAACAGCATCGCGTTCTCCCTCGCGCTCCGGGCGGCAGGCGTGCCGGTGGAACTGCACCTCTATCAGAGCGGCGCGCACGGCATCGGCCTGAGGCCCGGTCACGGCCCGATGTCGGACTGGCCCGCGCGGTGCGCCGAATGGTTGGCCGCCCGCGGCCTGTTGTGACCTCTCATCGGGGTCGGGTCGATTTACGTACCGGACTCCCCGACGATGACGAATTCGTCGTTTGCGCCTGTGTGGAGCCCACGCGGCCTGACCGCGTCGCGTGCGCCGTGCTCCGGCAGACAGAATCGTCGTTTTCGGTTGAGGTGTACTCTAAATAGACCCGACCCCTGCAGAGAGGCGCAGCATGCGTGGATTGACCGTCGGCGGATGCCTGGCTGGAACGCTCTTGTCGCTGTTGTTGCTCGCGTCGGCCGGCCCCGCTCTGGCACAAGCGCCGCCGCGGCCACCTATCGGCCCGCCGGTCGTCGCGTCACCCGGCGGCGCCCTTGTCGTCACCCTCGGCACCGAGGGGCAGCTGACCTGGTCGGTGACGCATCGCGGGCGCACGGTGCTCCAGCCGTCGCCCATCGCGCTCCGGCTCGGCGACGGGCGGGTGCTGGGTGAGCGTCCGTTGCTCACCACGTCGTTCACGCGCAGCAGCGACACGACCCTGAAGCCTGTCGTGCGCTACCGGCGCGCGGAGATTCGCGATCGCTTCAACGAAGTTGTCTTCGCTTTCGCCGGCAACTACGCGCTCGTGGTGCGCGCCTACGATGACGGCGTGGCGTACCGATGGAAGACGATGCTCCCCGGCGAGGTCACCATCGCCGGGGAGGACGTGTCGCTGACATTCGCCGGCGACCACCTCGTGTACTTCCCCGAGGAAGAGAGCCTGCAGTCGCATCAGGAGCGGCTGTACAAGAAGCTGACGATCTCGGAGATCACCCCTGGACGATTCTCGTCGCTGCCGGCGATGGTCCAGCTTCCGGGCGGCATGAAGGCCGTGCTCACCGAGTCAGACCTCTTCGACTACCCGGGCATGGACCTCACGGCCGGCGCGGCGCCTCACACCCTCAAGGGCCTGTTCCCGGCGTACCCGAAGAAAGTCGAGCTCTCGCGCGACCGCGATGAGAAGGTGGTGGAGCGCGAGGACTACATCGCGAAGACCCGCGGCACGCGCGAGTTCCCCTGGCGCGTGCTCGCGATCGCCGAAAGCGACGCCGGCCTGCTCGACACCGACATCGTCTACCGGCTCGCGTCCGAGACGACGATGAAGGAGACAAGCTGGATCAGGCCGGGCAAGGTAGCCTGGGACTGGTGGAACAGCCTGAACCTGTACGGCGTGCCCTTCAAGTCGGGAGTGAACACCGAAACCTACACGCACGTCATCGACTTCGCGGCGGAGAACGGCCTCGAGTACATCATCCTCGACGAGGGGTGGTACACGCTCGGCGACCTGCTGTCGATCGCGCCGGGCGTGGACATGGAGGCCATCGCGGCCCACGCGAAGCAGAAGAACGTCGGGCTGATCATGTGGGTGATCTGGAAGACGCTCGATCTGCAGATGAAGCCGGCGCTGGATCAGTTCGAACGGTGGGGCGTGAAGGGCATCAAGGTTGACTTCATGCAGCGCGAAGACCAGTGGATGGTCAACTACTACGAGCGCGTCGCGCGGGAGGCGGCGGCGCGGAAGATGCTCGTCGACTTCCACGGCGCCTACAAGCCGACGGGCCTCTACCGGACCTGGCCGAACGTGGTGACCAGCGAAGGCGTGCTGGGCCTCGAGCAGAGCAAGTGGGGCGACATGGCCTCGCCCGACAACGCGGTCACGTTCCCGTTCATGCGGATGCTGGCCGGCCCGGTGGACTACACGCCCGGGGCGATGCTCAACGCGGCGAAGAAGGACTTCAAGCCGATCTTCGACCGGCCGATGAGCCAGGGGACGCGCTGTCAGCAGTTGGCGATGTACGTCGTGTTCGAGAGTCCCCTGCAGATGCTGGCCGACTCGCCCTCCAACTACCGGCGCGAGCCCGAGAGCCTGGCGTTCCTGTCGGCTGTGCCCACCGTGTGGGACGAGACTCGGGTGCTCGGCGCCGCCGTTGGCGAACACATCCTGGTGGCGCGGCGGAGCGGGCGTGAATGGTACGTGGGTGCGCTGACCAACTGGGACGCCCGAGATCTCGATGTCGACCTGTCGTTCCTCGGACGCGGCCCGTTCCGGGCGGAGATTTTCCGCGACGGCGTGAACGCCCATCGGGCCGGCGTGGACTACGTCCGCGAAGAGAAGGCCGTGACGGCCGGTGATCGCCTGTCGATCCATCTCGCCCCTGGAGGCGGCTGGGCGGCCCGCCTGGTGCCCAGGTAGAAGGCCGGCCGGTCCGGCCGCGTACCTCTGGCGGGAAGCGGGAGCGGCCTTGACGAGAGGCGGAACGGGGCCGAGATTATGCAGTACCCCGGAGGACTCCCATGGCCATTCCCGCCTCGATCGAGCAGTTCGTGGTCTCGCACGGCGTGCCGTTCACGCCTCTTCATCATCGTGCGGCCTTCACGGCCCAGGAGGAGGCCGCCGCCGCCCACGTGCCGGGACGCGAGTGGGCGAAGACCGTCGTGTGTCTGGCCGACGGCAGGCCTCTGCTGGCCCTGCTGCCGGCGCACTATCAGGTGAACGTGGCGGCGCTGACGACGCTGACCAAGGCCACCTGGGTCAGGCTGGCGACCGAGCACGAGATGGCCGGCCTGTACCCGGACTGCGACACCGGCGCCATGGCGCCGTTCGGGTCGCTGTACGGCCAGGACGTGTACATGGACGACAGCCTGCTGTCCGATCCCGAGATCGTGTTTCACGCCGGCACGCACGCCGACGCGATGCGGATGCGCATGGCCGACTTCATGAAACTGGTCAACCCGGTGTGCGGCCCCTTCGCGGAGCCGATGCACCAGCACGGCCACTGACGGAACCGGTCCCGCGTGCCTGATGCCTGCGAAGCGCGTGCGGCAGCGGGTAGATGTCGATCTCGGACAGCATGGCGCGGCTTCCGAACGCACACTTCCAGCTGGTGCTGCGATCCTTCACCTCGACGCCGGTGATGTACCCCTTGGCCGGTTGCCCGTACTCCAGCACCGGGTCCGCCGTCTTCTGGAGGACGCGCTTCGGCGTGACGTTCGTCTTGCCCGGTTTCGTGCCGCTCTTGAACTTGATCACCGCGCCGTCGCTATACGAGATCTCAACCTCCTTGCCGAAGACCGGCTGACCGAGCACGCGGCCCGAACGGGTCGCGACCTCGACGACAACGATGAGCCCGCCCGCGTTCGTGCCATCGAGCGGCGTCCAGGCACGCCCGGAGGCCTCCCACGCGCTGCTGACCAGCGTAATCGTCATAGATCCGTTTCTCACGCGGATTGGCGGTTCGTCGGGCACGGTTCACCTCCTGTGACGGTTCATGACTGGCCGAGCCGGGATGCGACTTCGGCAAGATCGGGACGTTTCAGGTAGAGGTCGGTGCCGGCCGGCCAGTCCGACCGCAGGCGGACAAGGGCCTCCTGCGCCGACGCCCGCATCGCGCGATCCTTGTCGGCCTGGCCGAGCGATCGGGCCTCGGCGGGCGGTCGGCCGGCGGCCGCGGGACGCCGCAGGCGTGCCTGCACGTACTCGAGAAGAACGGGGGCCAGCACCGACACCGAATCGCCCTCGCTCGACGGCTGAACGTCTCTCAGGTGCCTGATGGCGTCCTGCGGCCGCAACGCGATCGCGTCTGCCAGGGCTCGAAGGAACGCCGCACGGCGTGCGCGCCCGACGTAGGCGTCGATCCCGGCCTTCACGCCAGCATCGAGCTCGTCCAGAACCTGAGCCGCATCGTCGAAGCGCCCGAGGCGAATCAGCAGGTCCGCGCGGTTCGCCGGAGGCCTCCAGCACGCGGCCGAGATCGAGCCAGGCCGACGCGTCGCCGGCGTGTCGCTCGACGAGACGTTCGCACGCCGCGAGAGAGGCATCGAGATCCCTGAGCACAAGAGCCCGGGTGCCCTGCAGGCGCAGGCGATCGTCCTCCGGAAGCCTCGATTCGTCCGGAAAGACCGACGACAGCCTCAGCAGTTGGGCCTGGGCGCCGCGCTCGTCGTCGAGTTCGGCCAGGGTCTCGGCGAGTCGGGCGTAGGCCATCGGGTAGTCCGGAAACAGCCGGATGGCTTCCTCGAGCGCCCGCTGACCGCTGTGGTACGCCCCTTCGCGGATGGCTTCGACGCCGCGCTGATACCATCGCAGGGCGTCGGCCGGGGCAGCCGGCAGGGTCCGCGTTGCGCTCCACTTCCACCATCCCCCAAGCGCGGCCGCCGACAGCGCCAGCACCGCGAGCACCGGAAGAAACCGGCGCCTCGTGTGAGTCCAGGGGCGGATTCCTGGCCGGGTTCCCGGACGGTCTCCGGAAGAGGCCCCGGGCACGGGCGTGCCGGGGACGACGGTCACCGCCTCCGACAGGGCTGGCTGCGTGCCTCCGCCCGGAGTCTGCGCATCCAGAGGGGCCTGCGCGTCCCTCGAGGAATCGCTGACGAGCAGCCGGATTGCCCCGATGACTTCGTCGGCCGACTGGAACCGGTCGTCCGGGTCCTTCGCCAGCAGCCTCCGGCACAGCTCGTCGTGCCGCTCGTGCAGGCCGCCGCGAAGTTGCGACAGGGGCGGCGGGTGCACGTGCAGGATCTGGTGGAAGACCTCCGACGTGCTGACGCCGTTGAACGCGCGCCGGCCGGCCAGGCACTCGAACAGCACGGCGCCGAGGGCGAACAGGTCGCTGCGGCCGTCGATCGGACGCTGCTGCACCTGCTCGGGCGACATGTACGCCGGCGTGCCCTGGCGAGACGGCGACTGGCCGGCTTTCGACTGGAGGCGGTTCACGATCCGGGGCCGTCCGGCCTACAATGACCAGAGGTTTCCTTTCAAGGAGTGTGCGCGTGAATCCGAACCGCCGCCGGTTCCTGACAACCTCGTCGCTGGCGCTGGCCGCCGCCACGGTCGATTGGTCGACGTTGTTCGCGCAGGCCGTTGGGGCGGCGCAGACCGCGTTCACTCCGCTCCGTGGCACGGTCGGGTTCTTCACCGGCCAGGGCGGAACCATCGGCTATCACATCTCGAAGGACGGCATCGTCGTCGTCGACGCGCAGTTCCCGGCGACGGCGACGATCTGCCTCGACGGCATCAAGGCGCGCGGCGGCGGCCGGATGATCGACATCCTCGTGAACACCCATCATCACGGCGACCACACGGGCGGCAACCCCGTGTTCAGGCCGGCGGTGAAGAAGATCCTGGCGCATGCCAACGTCCCCGGGCTGCAGCGGGCGGCGGCGGCGCGGCAGGCGGCCACGCGTCCGGACGCGCCGGCCCCGGAGATCGTGGTGGCCGATGCCACCTTCACCAACACGTGGCGTGAGGACGTGGGCGGCGAGATGATGGCGCTCAAGTACTACGGCGCCGCGCATACGAGCGGCGATGCGGTGGTGACGTTCGAGAAGGCCAACGTCGTGCACATGGGCGATCTCGTGTTCAATCGCAGCCATCCGTTCATCGACCGGCCGGCCGGCGCGTCCACCGCGAACTGGATCAAGGTGCTCGAGGGCACGGTGGCGGACCACGGGAGCGAGACCGCCTACATTTTCGGGCACGGGTCGGCGAAGTTCGGCATCACCGGTGCGCGCGCCGACCTTCTCTACATGCGCGACTACCTGACGGCGCTTCTCGAGTTCGTCCGGGGCGAGATCAAGGCGGGGAAGCCGAAGGACGAGATCGTGAAGATCGCGGACCCGCTGAAGGGCTTTCCGGACCACGGGCCGCTCATCGAGCGCGTGCTGACGGCGGCGTACGACGAACTGTCCGCGTGATTGGACGGCGGGCCGAGGCCCCGCCGTCATTGCGATCGGGACTCGAACTCGAGCCACCGGGCATAGGCCTCGTCGAGTTCGCGCTGCGCCTCTTCGGCGCGGGCGAGAGTCCGCCCGATCTCCGTGGCCCCCTCTCTATAGAACGCCGGTCCCGCGACGGCCTCGTTGAGGGCGCGGACCTCGGCCTCGAGGGCGTCGATGCGCCCGGGCAGCGCGGCGAACTCGCGCTGCTCGTTGAAGGTGAGCCTCCTGCGCGCGGCGGGAGCGCGGCGCGCCGCGGGCGCCGTTTCGGCCCCCACATTCGAACGCTGGGGCGAGCCGGACCGTGCTGCGGCGCCCGTGCTCGCGGCCGCTTCGCGTGAGGCCGCCCGCTGCCGGACCCAGTCCTGGTACCCGCCGACGTACTCCTGCACCCGGCCGCCTCCCTCGAACACGAGCGTGCTCGTGACGGCGTTGTCGAGGAACTCCCGATCGTGGCTGACCAGCAGCAGCGTGCCCGGGAATTCCGCCAACTGCGCCTCGAGCAGCTCGAGCGACTCGAGATCCAGGTCGTTCGTGGGCTCGTCGAGCACCAGGAGGTTGGCGGGCCGCGTGAACAGTCGCGCGAGGAGGAGGCGGTTGCGCTCGCCGCCCGAGAGCGCCTTCACCGGCGACCGCGCCCGCTCGGGCGGGAAGAGGAAGTCGGCCAGGTACCCGTTCACGTGGCGGGTCCGCCCGTTGACGGTGACGCTGCTGTTGCCGTCCCCGACCGTGTCGAAGACGGTGGCCTCGGGATCCAGCTGTTCGCGCTGCTGGTCGTAGTAGGCGACCTGGACGTTCACGCCCGTGCGGACCTCGCCCGCGTCGGGCTGAATCTCTCCGAGCAGCAGCCGCAGCAGCGTCGTCTTGCCGGCGCCGTTCGGCCCGATGAGGCCGATCCGATCCCCGCGCATGACGCGGGCCGAGAACGAGGCGACAACCGGCACGCCGCCGAACGACTTGGCCACCTCGTTCGCCTCGAACACGAGGCGGCCGGACGGGTCGGCGGCCTCCACCTGCATCCGCACTGTGCCCGGCTGTTCGCGGCGCGCGGCCCGCTCGGCGCGCATTGCGACGAGCGCGCGGACGCGGCCCTCGTTCCGTGTGCGCCGCGCCTTGATGCCCTGCCTGACCCAGGCTTCCTCTTCCGCGAGCTTCCTGTCGAACTTCTCCTGGAGCACGGCCTCGTTCGCCAGCCACTCGTCCTTCTTGCGCAGGAACGCGGCGTAGTCGCCCGGCCATGACGTGAGGCGCCCGCGGTCGATCTCGACGATGCGGGTGGCGAGGCGCTGGAGGAAGGCGCGATCGTGCGTGACGAACACTACGGCGCCTGGATAGTCGGCGAGGAAGTCCTCCAGCCACGTGATCGCGTCGATGTCGAGGTGGTTCGTCGGCTCGTCGAGCAGAAGGATGTCGGGCTGCGCCACGAGCGCTCTCGCGAGCAGTACCCGCCGGCGCCAGCCGCCGGAGAGCGTGTCGACGATGGTGTCGGCGGACAGGCTGAGGCGGGAAAGCACCAGCTCCACGCGCTGCTCGATGCGCCAGCCGTCGCGCTCCTCCAGTTCGTGCTGGAGCCGTCCGAGGCGCTCGAGCGCCGGCGCCGTTGCCGACTCGGCGACCGACACCGCGGCGTGGTGATACGCCAGCACGAGATCGCTCAGATGGCCGAGGCCCTGGGCCACGACGTCGAAGACCGGGAGATGCTCGGCGAGCGGCACGTCCTGGTCCAGCCGCGCCGCACGCAGGTTCGGCTGGCGCCACACCGTGCCGGAATCGGCCTGCTGCTCGCCGCTCAAGACGCGCAGGAGCGTCGACTTGCCGCTCCCGTTCCGGCCGAGCACGCACACCCGCTCGCGCGGGTCGATCTGCAGGCTCGCCTGGTCGAGCAGCGGAAGGTGGCCGAACGCGACCGACAGGCGCTCGAGCGTCAGCAGCGGCACGTCTTCACGTTACAACGAAGGCCGGCGGCGCGTCATTGTGAACGCCTCGCGTCACATCACCCGGAACATGATCACGGTGACGATGGTTGGCAGCAGGGCGCCGAGGAACAGGCCGATCGGATAGACCGCCCCGCCGAAGTACTTGGACAGAATCGCCTGCCCGGCCGGGTTCGGCGCGTTGGCGATGATGGTCAGCCCGCCTCCCGCCACCGCGCCCTCGACGACGGCGATCTTGAGCTGCTCGGTGAGATTCGGCACGAGCGTGGCCAGATAGGTGATGAGGGCGTTGTCGTCGAACGCTGTCAGGAGGATCGACCCGAAGAACATCGATTCCTCCGACAGACTGCCGAGGAAGGGCTGGATCCACCAGCCCTGCAGTCCGCCGTGGATGACGAGCCCGGCGAGGAAAAAGCCGACGAGCAGCGGCGCCTTCAGATCAAACCGGCCCTGGTAGGGCGCCGTCGCGCGGGTGAACCCGAGGAAGATGAGGAACGCGCCGATGACAAGCGCGGGGTAGTGCGCAATCACCACCGTCCACGCGATGAACAGGCAGTGCGTCAGGGTGATCCAGGCCGGAATCGGGCCCGCGCTCGCGTCGCCGTTGTCCGCCTCCGCCGGCGGACGGGCCGCCAGGCGGACGAACTCCTTGCGAAACACCGCGAAGTAGACGAGATTCGACACGACGATTGCCACGGCCGAGCGCCACCCGATGTGGCCGAGCATGTAGGCAGAGTCCCAGTGCCAGAGACGAGCGACCATCAGGACGGGTGGCGCCGCGAAGTTCGTGAGCGTGCCGCCGATGGAGACGTTCACGAAGAGCAGGCCGAGGGTGGCGTATTTCAGCGTCCGGCTGGGCTGGCGCTCGTAGATCTGCCGGCCGAGCAGCAGCGCGCAGATGGTCATGGCGGCCGGTTCGGTGATGAGTGATCCGAGCACGGGCCCGATTGTCAGGATCGCCAGCCACCAGGCTGCCGGGGTCCCCCGTCCGAGGCTGGCCACCCGCTTCAGCGCCGACTCGGCAAGGACCACCACCGGCCGCGTCGCCGCCAGCGCCATGATCACGACCACGAAGATCGGCTCGGTGTAATTGACCGTCTGGTTGAAGTACTGAATGAGCGTGTCGAAGTCGTGCCACAGCAGGATGGCGATGCCCAGCACGATCGCCCACAGCCCGAAGACGACTTCGACCTCGCCGAAGAAGTGCAGGAACTCCGCCAGCGTGCTCGGGCGCGGCGGACGCCCGTCCCGGGCGGCGCGCTCGTCGCGGGCGTGCTGCACGCGGTGCGCCAGGGCCGTGAACCTCGCCACGGAGAACGTGTGGATGATGGCCAGCGCGAAGATCGCAGTCGCGACCAGATCAAACGGGTCCTGGCTGGCCCGCTGCACCAGCGTGGCCAGCAGCCCGTCCGGCGACGGCGGGGGATAGGCGGACAGAGGGGTCGGCAGGACAATGGCCGGCGGTGTCGGAGCCATACCCTACGATAGTCGAGCGGCTCGGGCGGTGCCAAGCGCCGGGATCGCGCCGGGCAGGGGCGAGGGACCCGTGGCGAGAGCGGGGCGGACAATCAGCGGGACAGCATGAAGGCGGCGAACGCGGCGGCGGCGACGCCCAGGAACACGACGAGGTTCTGCGTCGCCAGCGGCGCCGAAGAATCCCGGCGCTCGAGGCGCAGCAGGCCCAGCCGCCCCGCGTCAACCAGCGCCCCGAGCCGCTGCCTGACGCGGGCGCCTGTCTGCTCCAGGGCGGCGCCGCTGCCGTCCATGAGGGCGAACAGGGGTCGGCGGTAGAGCGCGTCGACGTCGAGCGTCGTGGTCGGCTCGCCGTACAGCCTTCTCCGCAGGATCCAGAAGCCGAGCCCCGTGCCCGTCAGCAACTGCAGCATCTCCACGACATGGTGGCCGGTGAACGGGTTGTACCGCTCGGCGAAGGGGAGCAGCGCGTACAGCGTCCGTCCCGGCATCACGCCGGTGACGAAGCACACGGCCGCCGCCAGGCCCATGGCTGTGTACATCGACGCCGGGACGGGGCGCACGACGCGCGCGCCCCGGTCGCTCGCGAAGAACGTGAACCAGGGGAGCTTGAGGCCCGTGTGGAGGAAGGTGCCCATGGAGGCCAGCAGCAGCAGGAACTCGACGGGCGCGCGATGCGCGTCGGCCGCCGCCGACACGGTGATCGACTTGCTGACGAAGCCGTTGAACAACGGCACGCCCGAGATCGAGAACGCCCCGATCATCATCAGTACCAGCGTCCACCGCAGGGGCCTCGCCAGCTGGCCCAGTTCGGTCAGCCTGCCCCGGCCGGTGGCGTAGATGACGGCACCGGCCGACATCATCAGCAGCCCCTTGTAGAAGATGTGAGCGAAGGCGTGGGCGGAGGCCCCGTTGAGCGCCAGTCCCGTGCCGAGACCCACGCCGGTGACCATGTAGCCCACCTGGCTGATGATGTGGTACGCGAGCAGCCGCCGGATGTCGTTCTCCAGCACGGCGTAGACCACGCCATAAAGCGCCATCGCGACGCCGAGCCAGACCAGCGCCTCGGCGCCGGGGAATCCGCGCACGAGCGCGTACACCGCCGCCTTCGTCGTGAAGGCGGCTAAAAACGCCGTGCCGTACACGCTGGCGCGCGGGTAGGCGTCCGAGAGCCAGGCGTGCAGCGGCGGGACCGCCGCGTTGACCAGCATCCCGGTCAGAATCAGCCAGGACGCGGTCGTGCCGACCGGGAGCTGCACGAACGCGCCGTCGCCGCCCCCGCCGAGGTGGAGCAGGATGCCGGTCAGCATGACCAGCGCGCCGGCCAGGTGGAACATCAGGTAGCGGAATCCCGCGGCCCACGCGCCTGGCGTGCGCCCGAACCAGATCAGGACGAGCGAGCTGACGGTCAGCCACTCCCAGAAGAAATAGAGGGTGAGCAGGTCGCCCGCCAGCACGACGCCAATGCCGGCGCCCGCCAGCACGAGCGAGGCAGCGCGTTCCCATCGGTCGGTGGCGGTCCAGGCGTAGATGCCCGCGATCAGCGCGTACAGGGCGAACGCCACCGCGAAGATCCTCGCCAGGGCGTCGTAGCGCAGCAACACCCACTCGTGGCCCAGCGCACGGAAGCCGGCCTCTGCGCCGAGCGGAAGCGTGCCGAGGACCGCCAGGGCCGCGATCGGCGCCGCCAGCGAGACGAGACGCCGCACGCGCGGGCCCACGAACGGCGCAAGTGCCGCGGCCGCGGCGAACGGCACGACGGGATGCAACACGAGGCTAGTCATCGGACTCCGGCCGCTGCAGCAGCGCCTTGCCCAGCCACTTGCTGATCAGGACCACCACGAGACACCCGACAAGCCCGATCAGCGCCGCGTAGCCGGGCACGTAGTGCCATGGAAACGTCGGGTGGTGATGCGGAATGACCGTGGCCTCCAGCAGCGCCAGCGCGAACAGCACTGCGGCCAGGATCCGGATCACGCGATCCTTGGCGTAATCAGTCATCGCGCGCCTCCGAACACGAGCGCCGCCGCGGCCGCCGCCAGGTCGTACTGCACGCCGATCACGATCGGAACGGCTCCGAATACGACAACCAGCGCCGCCGTCGCCAGGAGCGGCAGGACCAGCGCCGGCCGGGCCTCGCCGACGCCTGCGTGCCGCTCGGGGACTCCCGGCGGCAACGGCCCGGGAAAGAACGCGATCTGCACAATCGGAAGCAGGTACGCCGCGGTGAACAGCGACGCGCCCAGCATGATGGCGAGCGACACCGTGTCGCCGGCCTCCACGGCCCCGCGGCACAGCAGGAACTTCCCGACGAAACCACTCAGGCCGGGAATGCCCACCAGGCCGAGCGATGCCACGGCAAAGGCGCCGAACGTCCACGGCATCCGGCGCCCCAGGCCGCGCAGGTCGCTGACGTTCTCGAGATGCGTGGTCGCGTAAATCGCGCCGGCGCAGAAGAACAGCGTGATCTTGGCGAGGCCGTGGTTGACCATGTGGATCATCGAGCCGACCAGCCCGAGCGGTGCCACCAGCGCCGCGCCCAGCACGATGTACGACAGATGCACCACGGTCGAGTACGCGAGGCGCCGCTTCAGATTGTCCTGCCGCACGGCGATGAGCGACCCGACGACGATGGTTGCCGCCGCCATCACGGCGAGGCCCTGCTGCGCCGCCAGGCCCTCGAGGCTGGCGGGGCCGAAGACGAACGCCATCACCCGCATCACGCCGAATACGCCGGCCTTGACGACGGCGACCGCGTGGAGCAGGGCGCTGACCGGGGTGGGCGCCACCATGGCCGCGGGGAGCCAGGCGTGCAGCGGCATCACCGCCGATTTCACGCTCACGCCAAGCAGGAAGAGCACGAACAGCGCCGTACGCGTGCCCGGGGACGCCACGGCGTGAAGAAATCCACCCGGCGTGAAGTCCAGGCTGCCGGTCAGAGACCAGGTCCACGCAATGGCGGTCAACAGCGCGAGGCCGCTGCCGAGCGCGAAGAGCAGGTAGCGCCGGCCCGCGGCAAACGCCTTCTCCGTTTCCTTGTGCACGACCAGCGGGTAGGTGGCCAGGGTCAGCGCCTCGTAGAACAGGAAGAACGTCACCAGGTTGCCCGCAAAGGCCACACCGATTGCGGCGCCGACCGACGCGGCGAACGATGCGAAGTAGCGGGGCCGGCTCTTCATGTGATCGGCGCGCGCGTAGCCGCTCGAATACACCGTGGTGATCACCCAGAGGCCCGACGCCAGGAGGCCGAATGTCAGGCCCAGCGCGTCGACGCGGAGTGTCAGCGCCAGGCCGGGCGCCAGGCGCAGCACCTGCAGCTCCGGCCGCGCCCCGCCGAGGACAGGGCCCAGCAGCATCGCCACGCACGTCACCGCGCCGGCGGCGGCCAGGTAACTCCACGCCTCGGCGAGTCGCTTCGGCGTGACCAGGATGAGTGCGCCGGCCGCGAGCGGAATCGCGACGGCCATGCCGGCCATGACGCTCTCGTAACCGGGCGCGGGCGTCATGGGCCGACCTCCGGCAGTGCCGGGAGGACGAGCATGCTCACCACGCTCTCATTGCCGACCCCGAGAAGCACGACGCCCGCCGCCAGGACCAGACACGCTCCGACCGCGAGCCACGAGCCCTCACGCGCCGGAGGCTGCTCCGGCGCCGGCGCGAAGTAGAGGCGCTCCAGGATCCGGAAGACGTAGCCGATCGTGGCCATGCTGCCGAGGACCAGGGCCGCGACGAACATCCACCGGCCTTCCTGCAGCGCGCCGTTGAGGACGTACCACTTGCCGAAGAAGCCCGCCAGCGGCGGCACGCCGACAAGCGACAGCCCGGCGACGGTGATCGCGGCGCCGGTCCACGGCGCCCGGCCGCGCAGCCGGTTCAGGTCGTCGACGCGCGTCACGCCGAAGCGCAGGAGGGCGATGCCGGCAGCCAGAAACAGCACGCTCTTCATCAGCGCGTCGCTGGCGATGTGCAGCACGGCGCCGGTCATGCCGGCCGTGTTCGCCAGGCCAACGCCGAGCATGACGATGCCCATCTGTCCGATGCTCGAGTAGGCGAGCATCCGCCGCAGGTCCGCTTCGACCAGCGCCAGCGCGCCGCCGGCGACGATGGCGGCCGCGCCCGCCCAGGCCAGAATCTCGAGCGCGCCGCCGGCGCGCAGCAGCGCCTCGCCGTGCACCCAGAACAGCACGCGGATGAGGGCGTACGCGGAGACCTTGGTGACCAGCGGCGCCATGAACGCGGCGGCGGCGGCCGGTGCCAGCTGGTACGCGGCGGGCATCCAGACATGGAGCGGGAACAGCGCCATCTTGATGCCGAGGCCTGTCACCATCAGGAGGGTGCCGACCATGACGAGGCGGGGGTCGGCCGCGGCGACCAGCCGCGACGCGTCGGCCATGTTGAGCGTGCCCGTCGCGGCGTACAGGAATCCAACGCCCAGCAGATAGAGCGAGGCGCCGACGCTCCCGATGATCAGGTACGCCATCGCGGCGCGCGGGGCTCCCCGCCCTCCCGCCGCCACCAGCGCGTAGGCCGCCAGGCTGGCGACCTCCAGGTGGACGAACAGGTTGAACAGGTCGCCGGTCACCACGATGCCGATGAGCCCCGCGGTCACCAGGAGGACGCACGAGTAGTACAGCGTCTCGCGGCCCGGCAGTTCCTGGATGACGTGGCGAAGCGAGCCCGCCACGGTGAGCATCGCCACACCGGAGACGAGAACGGCCATCAGGGCGCTCAGCCGGTCGACGACCAGCGCGATGCCGAGCGGCGGCGGCCACCCGCCGAGCGGCGTGTGGAGCGTCCCCTCCGCCATCACGCGGACCAGCAACAGCGCGGCGAGCGCGGCGGTCAGCGCCATTGCCGAGACCGCGATGATGCGCGCCGCGCCGCGCACGTACCAGCCGAGAGACGCCACCAGCAAGGCGGCCAGGAAGGGCACGGCGTAGAGGACGATCGGGAAAGACGAGACGGTCATGGCTTCGTCTCTCCGGCCGCGTTCCGCGGCTCCTCGATTGAGCCGGTCTCCTCCTGGATCCGCCGCATGATGGCGACGGCCACGCCCAGCGTGGCGACGCCCACCACGATGGCGGTCAGCATCAGCGCGTGCGGCAGCGGGTTGCTCAGGATGATGGAGAGGCCCGGGACCAGGATCGGGATCGAGCCGTCGATGCGGAAGGCGATGGCGACGAAGAACAGGATTACCGACGCCTGGAACAGGTACAGCCCGACCACCGCCTTCAGGTAGTTCCGGTGCGACGTCATCAGGTAGACGCCGAGCACGGCGAGGACCACAAACAGCATGTACGGCCCGCGGTTGACGAGGTAGTCCACCAGGGCAGCCATCAGTCCCCGCCCTCCTGGCCGATGTCGCCGGCCAGGGCGTAGAAGATCGACACCATGGACCCGGCGACGCCGAGCGTCACGCCCACCTCGATGAGCAGGATGCCGAGCGAGCGACGACTGGCCGCGTCGCTGCCGAGCGGCAGCCACGAGTAGTCGAGCATGGTCCCGCCCATCAGCAGCGGGGCGACGCCGACCGCGGCGTAGATGAGCACGCCGATCGCGGTGAGCGTCACCGCGCCGCGCAGGGAGAGCACGCGCCAGGCTGTACTGCGGCCCTTGACGAGGAGCGGAAGGATCATCGACGCCGCCAGCAGGATGCCCGCCGGGAACCCGCCGCCTGGGCTGTAGTGGCCGTGCACCAGCACGTAGGCCGCGAACAGCTGCAGCGACGCCACACTCGGCCCGAGCAGGGTCCGCAGCATCAGGCTGTCAAACGGTTGGATCATGCTTCCTCTGCAGGACCAGCAGACAGGCCAGCGCCGCGGTCAGCACGACGGTCGCCTCGACCAGCGTGTCGAAACTGCGATAGTCAGCCAGGATCGCCGTCACCACGTTCGGCGTCAGGGTGTCACTGTAGGCGCGCGCAATGTACTCGGGGGACAGGTACGCGGTCGGAGGCGCCGCGGGTTCGCCGAAGACGGGCAGCGCGTCCACGCCATAGAGAAGCAGCGCGCCGAGGGCGGCTGCCGGGATCCACGAGACGAGACGCCGCGGCACCGATGCGCGCGTCAGCGCCGTCGCGTCGATTTGCCACAGCAGCGCCATGAAGAAGATCGTCGAGACGCTGCTGCCGACGACGCCCTCGGTGAACGCCACGTCCGGCGCGCCCAACAAGGCCAACAGGGTTCCGAACAGCCCGCTGAAGACGGACAGCAGCAGGACCAGCGCGAACAGGCCGCGCACCCGCACCACGGCAAGGGCCGTGACCGCCAGCAGCACGACCAGTACCTTGGTGACGTAAAGAATCATCGCGTCTCCTGCGCGCCGCCGCCGCTCCAGGCGGCGGCTGGCGGGAGCTCCTCGGGCGTCTCGATCACGCCGGGCTGGTGGCCCGCCTCGAGGGCGGCCCGCGCCAGGAGGTGGCCGATGATCGGGCTCGTGATGGCGATGAGAGCCAGGGCCAGGACGAGCTTGAAGGCCGCCAGGGTCGGCCCTGCATGGATGGCCGCCGCCAGCAGGATCAGGGGCACGCCGAGCGTGTCGATGATGCCCAGCACGTGGAGGCGGCAGAAGATGTCGGGCAGGCGGCGAAACCCGACCACGGTGACCGCGACGAAGAAGATGCCCATCGCGAGGGCCAGCGTCGTCACGGCGGCCTGGAGGGTCATTTCGCCTCCGCCCTCTCACGGACGTAGCGGGCGATCAGCAGGGTGGTGAACACGTTCAGAAGAAAGAGCGCCAGCGCCAGGTCGACGAACATGTCGACCCGGTCATAGAGGAGGCCCACGAGCACCAACGCCGCAGGGACAAGCGTGCCCAGTCCGTTGAGCGCCACGACCCGGTCGAACACGGTGGGGCCCGTGATCACCCGGCTCACGAAGGGCATCATCAGGAACAGCGTGACGAGCGTGGCCCAGAGGAAGACGCCGCTCATGCCTCCTCCCGCAGCGGAAAGACCTCCGCGACGCGCCGCTCGATGATCCGATCGCGCACGTCCTGGGCCGACTGCGCGTCCAGCGCGTGCACGAGGATTTCCCGGCCGTCGACATCGACGGTGAGCGTGCCCGGCGTCAACGTGATGCTCGATCCGAGCAGCGTCAGCGCCCGCGGCCCCTCCACGTTCGGCGTCATCCGGAGAAACGCGGGGGCGATTGGCATCCGCGGCGCGAGGACGATCCGGGCGACGCGGAGATTCGACACGACGATCTGCCAGACAAGCCACGGGACGTAGAGGACGAAACGGTCCGCCTTCCACACGGTGCTGTCCTCTACTGGCCGGTACGTCGCGGCGATGACCAGTGCCGTCGCCACCCCTGCGCCGAAGTGCAGGGCGTCGAACATGCCGGAGAGCAGGTACCAAACGCCCGTCAGGAGCGCGGCCATCGCCAGGACGCCGCGCGCGCGTCGCATCGTCATCATATTGTGTCGCCCCAGCAGGCTCGGAATACCGTCAGGCGCATGCCTCGCGATAGCCTTCCGGCCGGGGCCGCGGCAATTGCCGCAACCCCGGCCGGTTGTTGTTCCGCTTCGATTGTACGTCGAGGCTGATGCCCCGAAACCCGAATCCCGCTTCGCGCCGAAGCCGGCCGGCAGGCCGTCTGGCGAAGGCGGAAGTCCCGGTTTAGTACATCCGATCGAACCACGCGTCCTCGATCACCTGAAACTTCTTCGCCAGGGCCTTGCCGCCGGCCGTGACGACGACGGTGTACTCGCCGACGTCCGCCGGCAGGGTGCCGCCGAAGGTCGGGTAGGCCGCCGGCGCCTGCTGGCCGCCGAATCCGCCGCCCATGCCTCCACGGCCGGCCGGTTGCGGCGCGGCCTGGCCCGGGATCGTGACGGGCGTGGCGCGCATGTTCCAGAGCACCTGGTTCATGCCGGCCGCGTTCGGCCCCTTGGTCTCGGCGACGACGCGCGAGCCCTGCATGACTTTCACCGTCACGTCGCCCGACGCGGGCGACTTCAGGAAGTAGTTGACCATCACGCCGTTCGGCTCGCTCTCGCCGTTGAAGTTGGTGAACGCCGAGACGTTTCCGCGGCGCACGATCCACTTCACTTTCGATTCGACGTCGAACAGGTGGAAGTCGGCCGCGAGCGTCTTGTCGCTGACCTCCTGGAGGGCCGAGATGTCGGTGATGAAGATCCCGCGCCCGTGCGTGGCGACGATCAGATCGCGCTCGCGCGGATGGATCTTCAAATCGTAGACCGGCTGGGTCGGCAGGCCGTTCTTCATCTCCTGCCACGTCTTCCCGCCGTCAATCGTCACGAAGAGGCCGAAGTCCGCGCCGACGAACAGGAGGTTCGGGTTGTACGGATCCTCGCGAATCACGTTCACCGATTTGGCGGGCAGGTTGCCGACAATCGACGTCCAGGTCTGGCCGTAGTCGATGGTCTTGTAGACGAACGCGCGGAAGTCGTCGTTGCGGAGGCCGGTGTAGGTCACATAGGCGGTGCCCGGCGCGTGCGACGAGGCCACCACGCCGCTCACCCAGTACCCGGGGTTGCCCGTGATCTTGTCGTTCAGCTTCGTCCAGCTCTTGCCGCCGTCCTTGGTCACCTGCACGTTCCCGTCGTCGGTCCCCACCCAGATGAGGTTGCGGGCGAGAGGCGATTCGCTGACCGTCGTGATCGTGCCGTACTGGATGTTGCCGTCGCCGCCCTTGCCGGTCGGCATCTTCGACTTGTCGTTGGTCGTCAGGTCCGGGCTGATTTCGACCCAGTTCTCCCCGCGGTAGGCCGACCGCAGCAGTTTGTTGGCGGCGTGGTAGACGACGTTGCTGTCGTGGGGCGAGATGAGGATCGGCGCATTCCAGTTGAAGCGCAATTCCCGGTCGGTCGACTGGATCCGCTTGACCTCGCCCGTGTAGAGGTCGGTGCGCGAGATGACGCCGAACTGCGACTCGTTGTAGAGGTAGCGGTTCGTGACCGGCTCCGTTTCGTTGTAGAAACCGTCGCCGCCGCCGACCGTCTGCCAGTCCTCGAACACGATCCGTCCGCCTCCGCGCCTGGTGCTCGGGCCGCGCACGGAGCCGTTGTCCTGCAGGCCGCCCGCCACGTTGTACGGCCACATCATGTCGTAGCCCACCGCGTAGAACTGCGCCAGCGGCAGTTCGTCCGGGTGGTACCAGTTCTGGCCCCCGTCGTAGGTGATCCCCATGCCGTGGTCGTAGCCGAGGATGATGTGCTTCGAGTTCGCGGGGTTGATCCACATCGCGTGGTTGTCGCCGCCGAAGCGGAACGGCACCGACCAGGTCTTGCCGCCGTCGGTGGAGTGCGTCATGCCGACCGTCAGCACGTAGACGTGGTTCGCGTCGTTCGGATCGACGCGGATCTGCATGTAGTAGTAGCCAGGCGCGCCGCCGATCTTCTGCTTGTCGGGGCTCACCTTCTTCCAGGTCTTCCCGCCGTCGTCGGACCGGTAGACCTCCTCGCCGATCATGCCGCTGCTCGACTTGCCCTCGCGCAGCTCCTTCAGCCGGTCGGCGTCCGACATGCCCGGCTTGTTCGCGTTCTCGATGTTCGCGTAGACAATGAGCGGGTTCTTCGCGTAGACATCGAGGCCGATGCGGCCGAGCATGCCTCCCGGCAGGCCCCCGCCGAGCCTGGTCCAGGTCTTCCCGGCGTCGAGCGTCTTGTAGATGCCGCTGCCCGGGCCGCCCAGATTGAACGTCCACGGCAGGCGTTCCTTGTCGTACGCCGCGGCATAGAGAATCTTCGGGTTCTTCGGGTCCATGACGAGGTCGGCCGCGCCGACCATCCGGCCGTCGGCCTTGACCTCGAGCGATTTCGTCCAGGTCTTGCCGCCGTCGATCGTCTTGTAGACGCCGCGCTCGTCATTCGGCGTATAGAGGTGGCCCAGCGCCGCCACGTAGACGATGTCGGGATCTTTCGGGTCGATGACGATGCGGCCGACGTGGTGGGTGTCTTTCAGGCCCATGTTCGTCCACGTCTTGCCCGCGTCGACCGACTTGTAGACGCCGTCGCCCCAGTAGGTGCTGCGCGAGGAGGTGTGCTCGCCCGTGCCGACCCAGACGATGTTCGAATCGGTGTCGGCCACGGCGATGTCGCCGATCGAGATGACGGCCTGATCGTCGAAGATCGGCGCCCAGCTGATGCCGTTGTTCACCGTCTTCCAGAGGCCGCCCGATCCGGTCGCCGCGTAAATCGTGTGCGGCTCTCTTGCCGGCACCGCGAAGTCGACGAAGCGGCCGCTCTGGCGTGTCGGGCCGATCGCGCGGAACTTGAACGCCTTCGCAACGTCCGGAGGCAGGGCCTGAGCGCCAAGATCGGCGGGGATGAGTGCGAGAACGAGCGCGGCTGCGGCGAGCGCGCCGACGAGCCGAATGACGGGCCGGACCGTATGCATGCCACTAACTCCTTGCCTGGAAGTCCCCCGGGACAATGCGGCACACAGTACCGGCAGTTGTCCCGGAGGTCAAGGCAGGCGGCGCGTCCGGCAGGACGCCGCCGGGCCGCGCGCGGTGTAGGATGAGAGCGCAGAGTATGGGAACACAGCCGGGCGATCCGCTCGCTGGAGTGGGCAGCGGCCTCGTGGAGAGGCTGGCGCGCAGGGCGCAGGCCGGGCGCTGGGATCTTGCCGCCTGCGATTTCACCGCTGCGCTGCGGCGGAGCGTTGCGCACAGGTTTGCAGGCCGGCCGCCGGCGGCGGCCGAGGTCGAGCAGTATCTGGAGTCCCTTCATCTCGAGGATCTGGCCCTTGCGTGCGCGTGCGCGCGAGGCAGCGAGAGCGCCTGGGAACACTTCGTCCGGGAATTCAGGCCCGTCATTCTGCGGATCGCGAGCCGCGGGCAGCAGGCCGACCGCGCGCGGGACGTGGCCGATTCGGTCTACGGCGAACTGTACGGGCTCGACGAGCGGGATGGCGCCAGGCGGTCGCTTCTCGACTACTTCCACGGCCGGAGCAGCCTGGCCGGGTGGCTCAAGGCCGTCGTCGCCCAGCGTCTCGTCGACGAGGCGAGGGCGGCGCGCCGGTTCGAGCCGCTCCCGGCGGAGGAGGCATTGCGGCCGGAGATGGCGGCCGGCGCCACGTTCGAACTCGGTCCGGACCGGGAGCGATTCCTGGGCCTTGCGCAGCGCGCCCTCGCCGACGCGGTTGCCGCGCTCGATTCGCGCGAGAAGCTGCGTCTGTCGCTCTATTACGCGCAGGAAATGAGGCTGGCGGCCGTGGGCAGGGTCTTCGGGGAATCCGAGGCCACCGCGTCGCGCAAGCTCGAACGGATCAGAAACGCGCTGCGGGCGGCCGTCGAGAAGCGGCTGCGGGAAGCCGATCGGCTGACCGACGCGCAGGTGGACCTGTGTTTCGACCACGCCCGGACCGACCCGGCGTTCGACGTGCAAGAACTGCGGTGACCAGCGTTCCCAAGAGGGGGTAACCAGGTGGCGACAGGTCAGAAGCGTGACGCCGGCATGGATCGGCTGCTGCGCGCCGCGCTGAAGCCGGCACCTCGGCAGCCTGAAGCATCCGGGCCCGGGAGCGGCATCGGCTGCCCGGACGCCGGTGTTCTCGCGGCTTTCATGGAGGGAGGACTGGCCGCCCCCGAACAGTCGGGGCTCGAGACGCACCTTGCCGGGTGCGGACGGTGCCAGGAGGCGCTCTCGGTCATGTCGGACCACCTGGCAGAGGAGCCGGTGGCCGAAGTTGCCGCGCCCGAGACCCGGTGGTTCACCTGGGTCACGCAGCCGAGGCTTCGGTGGTTCGTGCCCATCGGTGCGGCGGCGACAGTCGCCGTGGTGTTCTTCGCCACGCGGCCCCTGATTGCGCCGGAAAGTGAGGACGTCTTTCTCTCCGAAGTGGGACAGATGGCCCAGGCGCCCGCTCCGCCCGCCGAATTACCGGGCGCTGGCGTGGAGTCGTTTCGCGAGAAGTCTTCGCAGGTTCCGGAGAAGCGGCCGCAGCCCGCCGCCGAGCTCGAACACGCCGCCGGCGCGGCCGGCGATTCGGCCCGGCTCGTGCGAACCCTCGAAGCTGGCCCTGTGACGGTGGCGGCGCCCGGCGGGACGGTGCAGTGGATGTTCGGCGCCGGCGGCCGGATCTCGCGCTCCGCGGACGGCGGCGCGTCGTGGCAGCCCCAGGCATCCGGCGTCACCGGCGACCTGCTGGCGGGCTCGGCGCCTACCTCGGACGTGTGCTGGATTGTGGGGGCGGCCGGCACCGTACTCCTGACATCGGACGGCGACGAGTGGAGGCGCCTCCCGTTTCCAGTGGCGGTTGATCTCGTGGCCGTCCAGGCGTCGGATGCGCGCGCCGCCACCGTGACGACCCGTGACGGCCGCCGCTTCGAAACCCTCGACGCCGGCCTCACCTGGTCCCCGAAGCAGTAGCGGCGGCAGGTCCTTCCCGCCCGGAGGACGGGGACCTGCACCCGCACCGGCCCTTCGCAGGCCGAGTGCAAGAAACCGGCGGCCGACCGTTCTCAGTGCAGAACCAGGGAGGTTCAGATGAACGCACGACGATTCCTCGTAACGGCAGCCGTTTTCACCATAACCGTTTCGGGCTTGGCCGTCCGCGCCGGGGTCCCGGCCGCCGCGGCAGGAGGCCCCCAGGACGCCGCCACCCGCAGCGACCAGGCCGACCTGGCGGTGACGGTCTACAACTCGAGCCTCGCCCTTATTCGCGACATCCGGGAGTTCACCCTCCCGGCGGGCGAGTCGGACCTGCACTTCATCGACATCGCGGCCACGGTGAATCCGGCGACGGTGCACTTCCGCTCGCTCACGGACCCCACGCGCGTGAGCGTGCTCGAGCAGAACTACGAGTACGACCTGCTCGAGCCGGAGAAGCTCCTCCGCAAGTACCTCGGCCGCGAGGTGACGCTCGTTCGCATGCGCACCGAAAACGGCACCACGAAACAGGAAGAGGTGAAAGCGAGGCTCGTGAGCTACAACAACGGCCCGATCTGGAAGATTGGCGACGAGTACGTCACGGGCCTCCATTCCGACCACCTCCGCTTCCCTGAACTTCCGGCCAATCTCTACAGCCGGCCCACGCTCGTCTGGAAGCTTCTGAACCGCGGAGGAGCGCGCCACCGCATCGAGGCGTCCTATCTTGCCGGCGGCCTGTCCTGGCAGTCGGACTACGTGCTCACCGTCGGCCGCGACGACAAGGCCGCGGACCTCGATGGCTGGGTCACGCTGACCAACGCCAGCGGCACGGCGTTCACCGACACGACACTGCAGTTTGTCGCCGGCGATTTGAACCGCGTGCGGCCCGCCGCCCGCAAGCAGGCGCTGGAGATGATGGTCGATGCGGCTGCCGCGGGCCCCGGCATGGTGCAGGAGGCGTTCTCCGAGTACCACCTCTACACGCTGGGCCGCCGGACCACGATCGCCGACCAGGAAACCAAACAGCTCGCGCTGTTACACGGCACCGGCGTGCCGGTCGAAAAGCGCTACATCGTCGAGGGCCAGTCGTTCTACTATCGCAACCGGCGCAGCCCGGGCGCGCCCATCAAGGACATCGTCCAGGTGTTCTACCGCTTCCGCAACGACGCCAAGAGCGGGCTGGGCTCGCCCATGCCGGCGGGCGTGGTCCGCGTCTACCAGGCCGACTCGAAAGGCGGGCTGCAGTTCGCGGGCGAGGACCGCATCGACCACACGCCGAAGGACGAGACGCTCGATCTCAAGATCGGCAACGCCTTCGACATCGTCTGCGAGCGCATCCAGTCGGACTTCGAGAAGATCAGCGACACGGTCTATGAGATGGAGTTCGCCCTCACGCTGCGCAACCACAAGACCACGCCAGTCACGGTGCAGGTGAACGAGCCGGTCGGCGGCACGTGGCGCATGATCCGCTCGACGCACGAATGGCAGAAGACGGCGGCGTGGGCGGCGCAGTTCACCGTTCCCGTCCAGGCCGACGGCACCGCGACGCTCACGTACCGCGTGCGGGTGACGTACTAATTCGTCTAGACTATCGTCACCGCCCGGCGTGTGCCTGGCGCGTCATTGAGGGACACACCGATGTTCGATCCCGCCATCTACCGTGAACGACGCAACCGGCTCAAGCGAGACGTCGGGTCGGGCCTGATCCTGCTCCTCGGCAACGACGAGGTCGGGATGAACTACGCCGCCAACACGTATCACTTCAGGCAGGACAGCACGTTCCTGTACTTTTTCGCCGTTGACCTGCCCGGGCTGGCGGCCCTCATCGACGTCGACCAGAACACGGAAACCCTGTTCGGCGACGACCTGACCGTGGCCGACATCGTCTGGACCGGCCCGCAGCCGACCATCGCGGACCAAGCCAGGCCGGCAGCCATCGGCGGCACCGCGCCGATGGCCGACCTCGAGAAGCGCGTCGCCGAAGCGGTCGCGCAGGGCAGGCGGGTGCACTTCCTGAAACCCTATCGCGCCGAACACACGCTGAAGATCACACGGCTTCTCGGCCTGAAGCCGACGATGGTGGCGTCGTACCGATCGGAGCCGCTGCACAAGGCCGTCGTGGCCCAGCGGAACGTCAAGTCGGCGGCGGAAGTGGAGGAGATCGAGCAGGCCATCGGCGTGTCGCGGCAGATGTACCTGGCCGCGATGGCCGCGGCCCGGCCCGGGAAGCACGAATACGACGTGGTGGCCGAGATCATTCGGGTCGCCAAGGCCAACGGCTGCGACCTGTCGTTCCCCATCATCTGTTCCGTGCACGGCGAGACGCTGCACAACCACCATCACGCGAACCTGATGCAGAAGGGCGACGTGATGGTGCTCGATTCGGGCGTCGAAACCCCGAACAGGTACGCGAGCGACATCACCCGCACGATTCCCGTCGGCGGCACGTTCACGTCACAGCAGCGGCAGATCTATGAGATGGTGCTGCGGGCGCAGCTGGCGGCCATCAAGGCCATCAAGCCGGGCGTGCCGTACAAGGACGTTCACCTGCTGGCCGCGCGCAGCTTCGCGACGGATCTCAAGGCGGCCGGCCTCATGAAGGGCGACGTCGGCGAAGCGGTCGTCGCCGGCGCGCACGCGCTCTTCTTCCCGCACGGCCTCGGCCACATGATTGGCCTCGACGTCCACGACCTCGAGAACATCGGCGAGCAGTACGTGGGCTACGAGCCGGGCGTGGAGCGCAGCGAGCAGTTCGGCCTCGGCTACCTGCGCCTCGCGCGCAAGCTCAAGCCCGGGTTCGTGCTGACGGTCGAGCCCGGCCTCTACTTCATCCCGCAGCTCATCGACCAGTGGAAGGCCGAGAAGCACAACGAGGCGTTCATCAACTACGCCGAAGTCGACAAGTACCGGGACATGCGCGGCTACCGGATCGAAGACGATGTGCTCGTCACCGAGTCGGGCAA
>JAWOGY010000192.1:0-6109 GCA_046496425.1 Vicinamibacterales bacterium | reverse complement strand
GCTGAAGCGGCTTCTTCAGGCGGTCCCGCGAGCCCGTGACCGGGTTGCCGGCCTTGTCGAACCAGAACTCCTCGACCTTCAGTCCCGCGATCGACCCGGTGGTGGAGAGGTTCTTCACCTTGATGGTCGTCCGGACGATGCCGGCCTTGTGGTCGACGGCGGTCACCGGCCTCAGGTACCCGATCTCGGCGTCGCCGCGGATCGGGATGGCCACCTTCGTCTGTGCCGGAAGTGAGGCGGCACCAATCCCTACGATTGCAGTAATGGTCAGCACAACCTTGACTAGGCGCGTCATACACCCTCCAGGGGGCCATTAAGACCAGGCAGGTCCACAATAACCGGCAGAATTATACCTCACCATTCCACTCTTCGGGGTCCGGTGTCGCCGACCGGTGCACCTCGAGGTGCCACTTGCCCCCGCCCCAGGGCTCGATGACCTCCGTGACGATGACATCCACCATGATTTCGGCGAAGGTCCGCAACTCGGGATCGCTTTCGAGGTGATACGCCGGGTCGTCCCACGAAAAGGACGGATAGAGCGAGAGCGTGAGGAACAGGTCGTAGCCGTCGTCGATGACGATCAACTGCCCGCAGGGGCGCTTGAGCGTCGAGTGATAAATCAGGTACTTCTCGGCGCTCTGTGCGCGGATGTAGCGCTTCAGGACGAATTCCTTGGCGACGATTTCCTCGACGGCAATCTTCTTGTCCCAGCAGTCCCGGCAGTAGCGTTCGTCGCCGCGGGGTTCGGAGATGTCCTTGGACCCGCACAGTGCGCACTTGGGCCGGTCAGCGCTTTTTCGTGACGCCATCGCGCGGATCTTATCAGGGGCTGGGGACTCGGCGCTAGGCGCTAGCCGGACGCAGCTCTCGCCGCGTGAGTGGCAGAGCCCCTAGCCCCCAGCCCCCAGCCCCTAGTAGTATGTGCGCATGCTCCGCCCAGCACACCTCGGCCTCAGGCACCTGGCGCTCAACGTCCGCCGCATGGCGGACATGAAGGCGTTCTACGTGGACGTGCTCGGATTCCGGGTGGAGTGGGAACCGGACGCGGCGAATGTCTACCTGACCTCGGGGCGCGACAACCTGGCGCTCCACGAGGCCGGGGGGCCGGAGCCGGCCGCGCAGGGCGCGCTCGACCATCTCGGACTGATTGTCGCGTCGCCGGAGCTGGTCGACGAGTGGGCGGCGTTTCTCGATGCGAAAGGCGTGGCCCTCGACATGCGGCCGAAAACGCACCGCGACGGGGCGCGCTCCTGCTACGTCCGCGACCCGGACGGCAACCGCGTCCAGATCATCCACCACCCGCCGATCAGTGGCTAGTCTCCCAGCCCCACGCGAGTCGTGGCCGCGATGGACGGGCCGTACAGCTCGTCCACGTACTGCTTCATCATGCGCCGCGTCGTGTACATGGGCATGATGGTGCGGACCGCTTCTTTCACCGTGCGGAGCCACGCGCGGGGAATGTCGCGGGCGTCCCGGTCGTAGAACGCCGGCACGACCTGTTCCTCCAGCAGCGTGTAGAGGGCGTTCGCGTCGGCCTCGTCGACCTCGTCATGGCTCGCGCCGGAGGGCCGGCCATCGATGAGCCATCCGTTGGTGCCGCTGAACCCTTCGGCCCACCAGCCGTCGCCGATGCTCAGATGGGGGACGCCGTTGATGGCGGCCTTCATGCCGCTCGTGCCGCTGGCCTCGAGTGGCTTGCGCGGGTTGTTGAGCCAGACGTCGCAGCCGTGCACGAGGTACTGCGCTACGTGCAGGTCGTAGTCGTCGACAAACGCCACCCGGCCGCCGTACGCCGGGTCGGTCGCCCGCCGGTAGATCTGCTGGAGGTGGCGCTTGCCGTCCTCGTCGGCCGGGTGCGCCTTGCCGGCGAAGACGATTTGGACCGGCCGCCGCAGGGCCGAGAGGATGGCCGCCAGGCGCGCGGGGTTCCTGAAGATCAGGTCCGGGCGCTTGTAGGCGGTGAAGCGGCGCGCGAAGCCGATGGTCAGGGCCGACGGATCGAGCAGCGTGCCGATGGCGACGGCCTGGGCGCCGCTGACATTCGAGGTGGTCCAGCGCTCGCGGGCGCGATCCCGGATGAAGCGGAACAGATCGTGGCGCATCGCGAGGCGGACGTTCCAGAGTTCCTCGTCCGGGATATCGAGCACGCGGTCCCAGAAATCGGGCTCGTCGATCCGGGCGCGCCATTCGGTGCCGAGAAACTGGTCGAACAGCTTGCCCATGTGGGCGGCCACCCACGTGTTGGCGTGCACGCCGTTGGTGACGGCCTTGATCGGCAGGCGTTCCTTCGGCGTATCCGGCCAGATCGACGTGAACATGCTCCGCGTCACCTCGCCGTGCAGCTGGCTCACGGCGTTGATGCCGGACGCCGTGCGCATGGCCAGGGCGGTCATGTTGAACTGCGGCCCCATGCCGCTGTCATGGGAGCCCAGCGCCAGGAAACGCTCGCGGTAGTCGCCCAGGCTGCCCCACGCCCCGGCCATGTGCGTTTCGACGAGCGGGAAGGGGAACGCGTCGTGGCCGGCCGGCACCGGCGTGTGGGTCGTGAACACGGTCGAGGCCCGGACGTGCTCGAGCGCCGTCTCGAAGCTGGCGCCCTGCTCGATGTGGTCCCAGATCCGCTGCAGGGCGACGAAGGCGGCGTGCCCCTCGTTCAGGTGCCACACGGTGGGTTCGACGCCCATGGCCTTGATCGCCCTCACGCCGCCGAGCCCGAGCACGATTTCCTGCTGGAGGCGCAACTCCTGGTTGCCGCCGTAGAGGCGCGCGGACAGGCCGCGGTCCCACGGCGCGTTCTGCTCGATATCGGTGTCCAGCAGGAAGAGCCGCACCTTGCCGGCCCGGACCTGCCACACCGCGGCGTGGACGGTCCGCGTCCCGAGCGGCACGGACACGACGCACCGCGAGCCGTCGGGGTGGATGGCCGGCCGCGTCGGGGTGTCCTCCCAGTTGAGGATCTCGTAGGTCTCTTCCTGCCAGCCGTCGGCGGTGACCTTCTGGTGGAAGTATCCCTGGGGATACATGAACCCGACGCCGACAAACGGCATGCCGAGGTCGCTCGCCTCCTTGCAGAAGTCGCCGGCCAGGACTCCGAGGCCCCCCGCGTAGATGGGCAGCGACTGATGCAGCGCGAACTCGGCCGAAAAATATGCGATCGTGGCCGTGGACGCCTCGCCGTGGGTGCGGCTCCACCAGGATTCGCGCGCCGCGCGCGCCGCGCGATGGTCACGCACGGCGTCGTCGTACAGCGCCAAAAACGCCCGATCGCGGCTAACCGCCTCGAACCGCTCCGGCGGGATCTGGCGCAGCATCGCCACCGGGTTGTGGGCGGAGGAGCGCCAGAGCGTGTAGTCCAGCCTCCTGAAAAGGTCGCGCGCGCGGTAGTGCCAGCTCCACCACAGGTCCGAGGCGAGTTCGCCGAGTTCCTTGATCCGGTCCGGCAGTCCCGGGAATGAGGCCGTCATGCCAGTTGTGTCCCCCGTTTCGAATGACGCAAACGTGTCATCGTACCGGCGGGTGCGGGCCGGCGTCAACGCCCGGTCCGTGGCTGCGCCGGCGACCGGCGTTGTGACGGCCGGCGGGCGTGAGTACAATCGGCGCGTCCCATCAACGCTGGAGAGACCGATGTCGAAGCGCGTGAACCGTCGTGAGTTCGTGATGTCCGGCGCCGCGGCCGTGGTGAGCGCCGCCGCGATCAAGGCCGCCCCGGCCGGGGCGCCGTCGCCGGCCCAGGCTCCGGCGATGATGGTGAGGAAGACGGTGGCCCCCGTCGTGGTCGCCTCCAACAACGGGAACGTGTACAAGAACGGAGGCGACATCACCGGCGTGGCGAAGGCCTTCAACCTCATCACGGGCGGGTCGGACGTCCTCGACGCACTGATTGCCGGCGTCAATCTCTGCGAACTGGACCCGACCGACACCAGCGTCGGCTTCGGCGGCCTGCCGAACGCCGACGGGGTTGTCCAGCTCGATTCCTCCTGCATGCACGGGCCGAAGAGACGCGCCGGCGCGGTGGCCTGCCTCGAAGGCGTCCGGACTCCGTCGCTCGTGGCCAAGGCCGTGATGGAGTCGACGGATCACCATCTGCTCGTCGGCCAGGGCGCCCAGGTCTTCGCGCGGAACATGGGCTTCACCATCGAAGCCGACCTGAACACCGAGCGGTCTAGGAGGCTCTGGCTCGAGTGGAAGCGCCGGGCCGACCCCGACCATTACCTCGACCCCGTCAAGCGCTCCGCGGCGTCCTACGAGGCCGGCCTCCAGATGGTGCGCGACGGCCTCATCGAATTCGACCATCTCTGGGGCACCATCAACTGCGACGGCGTCAGCCCGAAGGGCGAAATCTGCGGCGTGACCACCACCAGCGGCCTCGCGTGGAAGATCCCGGGCCGCGTCGGCGACTCGCCGATCCTGGGTGCGGGACTGTACGTGGACGGCGAGGTCGGCGCCGCGGGATCGACGGGGCGCGGCGAGGCCAACCTCTACAACCTCTGCTCGTTCCTCATCGTCGAGAACATGCGCCGCGGGATGGTGCCCAAAGACGCCGGGATGGAGGCGCTGAAGCGGATCAGGGCGAATACGGTCGAGAAGCGGCTGCTGGACTCGACCGGCGCGCCCCGCTTCCAGATCCAGTTCTACATCGTCAACGCGAAGGGCGAGTACGCCGGCGTGTCGATGTTCCCGTCGAAGTACGCCGTGTGCACCGAGAAGGGCCCGCAGTCGCTCGATTGCGATCCGCTCTATCCGAACCGCCCGGCGCAGGATTAGCGATCGCGCCGCGCCAGCAGTTCACGGACGCGATCCACGGGGATCGCATCGACGGTCCGCCCGTTGCCCGTCATCGTCGTCGCGCGAAAGAGCGAGTTGTAGACCGCCTCTTCGGTGGCCTCGAGCGCCGCCTGGAACAGGGGAGACACTCCCTCCGACGGCAGGATCGTCCGGGCGGCAGGCTCGCGGTCACCCGGCCGCGCCCGCAGGCCCGCCGCCGTCGAGAACGCGATGGCGTAGTCGCCGCTGCCGTGGCTGAAGGACGATCCCGTGCGCGCGAGGCCGAAGACGGCGCGCGCGGCCAGCCGCTTGAGGTCGCGGGCGTCGAGCGGCGCGTCGGTCGCCACTACGATCATGCAGGACCCGTCGGACTGGTCCGCTCCGGCCGGGTTCCGAGCCGGCGGTCCAAACGCGTGGCGGCCAAGCAGTTTGCCGATGGGCACGCCGTCGATGGTGAGTACGCCGCCGAAGTTCGACTGCACGAGCACGCCGAGCGTGTAGCGGGCCGCGCCCGCATGGACGATCCGCGACGATGTCCCGATGCCGCCTTTCCAGCCGAAGCACTGCGTGCCGGTGCCTGCCCCGACGGCTCCCTCGTCGACCGGGCCCTCTCGCGCGCCCTCGATGGCCGCCAGCACGTGCTCCCGCATGACGTGCTGTCCCCGGATGTCGTTCAACCCGCCGTCGTTCGTTTCGCCGACCAGCGCGTTGACCGATCGGACGCTATCGTTGCCGGGCTGGGCGATGGTCCAGGCGGCCGCGGCGGCCACCGCGACGCCCACGCTCAGGGTGTTCGTGAGCAGGACCGGCGATTCAATCGTGCCAAGCTCGTCGACCTGCGTCGACCCGGCGAGCTTGCCGAAGGCATTGCCCACGAACACCGCCCCGGGAACCTTCTCCTGGAACAGATTGCCCGGGTGCGGCACGACCGCGGTCACACCCGTGCGGACATGGTCGCCCTCGATGATCGTGGCGTGCCCGACGCGAACGCCGGCGACGTCGGTGATGGCATTCAGCGGGCCCGGCGAAAAGACCCCGGGCGCGACGCCGAGATCGCGCGCGCGCGGCCGCGCCTCCTGGGCGACGGGGGTGGCCAATAAGAGAAATGTGACCGCGGACGCAACGCCCAGCTTGCAGCGAGACATTTTGCACGGCGTCAGGTAGCTCATCATTACTCCCAGCCCCCAGCCCCCAGCCCCCAGCCCCGAGCTAGGGCCATCTCCACATGCTCAACAACCCGATCACCACGCCTGCGAGCCCGACGATGAGCGCCGCGGCCGGCGTGAGCACCTGCAGCCACTGCTTCACCGACCAGATGCGCTCCTCCGTGATCCGGCGCGTGGCC